>NZ_JBYSYP010000007.1:0-212354 GCF_058783565.1 Novosphingobium sp. FW305-C-111 | reverse complement strand
GGTTCTTTGCGTCGTGACATAGTGGGACTCCTTGTTGCCCATTATGCCCGGCCACACACGGAAATCCTGACAGTCCCTTCCTGCCGACGATCCGACGGCGACAGACCCTTCCCAGAGGTCCCGGATCGGCCGCATCATCAACCGGATTGTCACGCTCGATCAGAAGCAATGCCGGTCTGAGCTCGACAGGGTCACTGCAATACTTGCCGGTCGTCACGCAAACGTGAGGCAGGTCCTCCTACGCCGCTATCATGACCTGATCTGCCCGCCGGCTGCGACGGCACCCCAACACAGCGAGGAGCAAGCGCTGCTGATCGGCGCTTACATGAGCGCCGAATATTCTTACGAGTCCGCGGCCCTCTTCAACCCGAGCATCGTCGTGCACCCGGAGCCTGCCACGATCGCAGGAGCCACGAGGTTCATTCTGTCCTTGCGCGCGGTCGGTGAGGGCCACCTGTCGTCGATTACTTTCCGCACGGGTCACTTCGACGGGTCGGCAGTTACCCTCGATCCTCCCGATCATCATGCGGTCGCACCACAGATCGAGTCCATCCCCGGTGGAACGCCGGACGATCCCGGTGTTCGTCTCTCGGCGGCTGCCGGCACCGATCTCTCGTCTCTCGTGATCTTCCCGGTGACCTACCGACAACGGCACGGATTGGAAGACCTGCGCCTGGTGCGTTTCAAAGACGAGAACGGCTCCACCGCCTATCTGGGGACGTACACGGCCGTGGGCGGCGACAGCGTCCGGCAGGAGCTATTGCGGACGACCGACTTCATCACCTTCGAGTTGAGTGCCATGCGGACAGCGGTACCCAACACCAAGGGTATGGCCATCTTTCCGCGCCGGATCGGAGGCCACTACGCGGCGCTCGGGCGGCTGGATCACGAGAGCATTTGGCTGCTCCGGTCGAACGATCTCTACAATTGGGCCGACGGGCTGAAGATTATCACGCCAGAATGGCCCTGGGAGTTCGTGCAACTCGGTAACTGCGGCTCACCCATCGAAATTGGCGAAGGCTGGCTGGTGCTGCTCCATGGAGTGGGTGCCGTCAGAAATTATGCGCTCGGCGCCTGCCTTCTGGACAAAGACAATCCGTCCCGCGTGATGGGCCGCACCCGCACGCCGCTGATCGCCACCGATCCGAACGCAAGGGACGGCTACGTACCAAATGTCGTCTATAGCTGCGGCGGCCTGGTCCACCGTCGCACGCTGCTGCTGCCGTACGGAATTGCCGACTCCTTCACGTCGTTCGCGACAATCGACCTCGATCAGCTCCTGGCCAGGCTGGATTAGCCAATGTCTGGAATTTGCACGCTCACCCTCAACCCCACAATTGATGTTGCCTACGAAGTTGATCGACTCTTCCACACGCGGAAGATGCGTACGAGCGCCGAATTCTATTCGCCGGGTGGTGGCGGCATAAACGTGGCGAGGGTGTTCGTAAGACTAGGAGGCCTGGCGCGGATCTATTATGCCTCGGGCGGGGCGACGGGTCCCGCGCTTGATGGGCTGCTCGACCAGCACCTGCTTGTTCGCAAGCGCATACCGATAACGGGCACGACCCGGGTCAGCTTCGCGATGCTCGAGCGAACGAGCGGCAAGGAACACCGCTTCGTTCCCGACGGTCCAAGCTTCACGACAGCGGAGTGGCAAGCCTGTCTCGACGAGATGCTGCATGCGCAATGCCAGTTCATGGTGGCAAGTGGATCGCTGCCGCCGGGCGTGCCTGACGACTTCTACGCGCGGCTCATTGACATCATGGCGGAGCGAAACATCCCCGTTGTCCTCGATAGTTCCGGTGCCGCCTTGCGGAGTGCCGTCGATCGCGGAGGCCTTTTCCTGATCAAGCCCAGCATCGGCGAAATGCGCCAAGTCGTCGGCCGCGATTTGAATGATCTGGGAGCGATCGCCTGTGCCGCGATGGATCTCGTGAGTTCCGGTCGATCTAGATATGTCGTGGTCACGATGGGCCACGAAGGAGCCCTGCTGGCCACGCCAGCGGGCTCCCACCATCTGCCGGCTGTGGACGTGCCTGCCAATAGCTCCGTCGGCGCCGGCGACAGCTTTCTTGCTGCCATGATCTTCGCTTTGACCTGCGAATGGACCGTCGAGAACGCGTTCCGGTTCGGCATCGCAGCCGGGGCGGCGGCGGTGCTAAACCCGGGGCACGATCTCGCTCATCCTGCGGAAATTCAACGCCTCTACGAACTCGTGCCGCCGATAGAAGGAGAAGACTGACGAGAAAGGATGAATTCGTTCATCCCCGTGATTTCAAAACTACTCTTTCGGCGGCCAACGTCATCACCCTGTTCGAAGGCTTCATCGACCGCTTGGATGCCGGCGACGAGAGAAATGGAGCTATCGCGTAAGAAGAGGGCCCTGCCTCGGCACCTCTTCGAGTGACTTGCGGATCTTCGTCATATTTCGCGCCGATGATGCGCCGAACCTAGCCCTCTCTGAAACTAGATGCCGACAAGTCCGTTTTTCCCTGTGCAGCAACATCCTTCGCCGCGATATGAGCTGTGGGGCAGCGGGAGACTGCATTCGGAGGCTGCACAGCGTGTCGCCTGAGGAGAGCGTGACAGAATGACCCCGCCACTAGTCGAGCAACAGATCATCCTTGCTCATCCCGATCCAGACAGCTTCTGCGCAAGCGTTGCTGAGCAATGGTTGAAGCGAGCGCACAAACATCACCAGAATTGCACCGCGAAAGACCTCTACCGCGAAGGCTTTGATCCCGTGCTCAAGATAAACGAGCGCCCGGGCAAGCCTGGATACGCGCCTCCTGAAGGACTGGTGGCTGAGTGCGAGCGCCTCGAGGCCACGGATGTCGTGGTTCTGGTCTACCCAATGTGGTTCGGCGCACCTCCCGCGATGCTGAAGGGCTATCTCGAGCGCGTGCTCGGCAACGCGACCGCATTCAACCGAGACGGCCCTGTCGAGCGACCTTTGCGAAACACGCGGTTGGTTCAGATCTCGACCTCTGCCACGACAAGCAGCTGGCTTGCCGAGAAAGGAGTCCAAAGCGCAATGCATGCCTTGTTCGATCGCTACCTCGCCGACGTCCTTGGCGTCCCACAAGCCTATCGCCTGCACCTCGACGGCATCACCGATGGGATGTCGCAGGAGAAGGGAGCCGTGGAGCTGGAGAAGGTCAATCTATTGGCTGACAAAGTCTGCGCGGACGCCAACGCTGCGCGATGGGATCGAGCGCGCAGCTCGCATTGACGCCCAGCGCTTGCACGCTCAGCGCTGATCCTGCACTTCCACTCACGCCCAATCCCCATCGTGATCGGATTGCCCATTCGCACGCTGCTCGTCGTCAACAGCCTCAGCCGATCCGGGCGAGCGATGGGCGATGCTGCCAATGCGCGGCTCCTTGAACGCGGCTGCGAGGTGATCCGATTGGACAGCGCGACTTGCGAAGAGGTGAGCCCCTGGATCGAAAACCACGCGGACGGTGCTGATTTCGTCATGGTCTCGGGCGGCGACGGCACCATGAACGCCGCCGCGAAAGGGGTGCTAGATACCCAGCTACCAATGGCGATTTTACCGGCCGGCACGGCGAATGACCTGGCGCGCACCCTCGGTATCCACGGCACTGTTAAGGATAGCGTTGCGCTGCCTTTCGAGGGTCGCAAGGCGCGCGTGGACATCGGCGAGGCTAATGGCCACCTCTTCTTCAACGTGGCAAGCATTGGGCTCAGCACGGATCTGGCACGAGCCCTCACGCGTGACACGAAGCGCCGCTTCGGACGCTTCAGCTACTTGCTCGCGGCGGTGAAGGCGCTTCGAGCAACGCGGCCCTTCAGCGCCATCATCTCGCACGACGATGTATCGCTACGGGTCCGCACCTGGCAGATCGCAATAGGGAACGGCCGATATTATGGTGGCGGCAATGCCGTTCATCACGAGGCTCGGATCGATGACGCAGCGCTCGATCTCTGTTCGCTCGAACTGCGCCGTCTTTGGAAGTTGCTCGCGATGTACCCCTTATTCAAGGCAGGACGGCACAGCCTCTGGCGCGAGGTTCGAAGCGCGAGGTGCGATCATTTCGATGTCTGGACGAAGACGCCTCGACCTGTGAACCTCGATGGCGAGATCAAGACATCGACGCCTGCTTCCTTCAAAGTGATTCCATCCGCGATCGAAATTTTTATCCCGCAGAGGCAGCAGACCGGCTTCTATGGGGGAACGTCCTGTGGCCCCCCACAAGAGGGATTACGATAACCCGCAGATGTGCCTCCCTGCAGAGGCAACCCACGACGACTAATCGATTGCGTTCCCACGATCTCAGCTCACCGACGCGACTTGAGGGGCCCTTTCCGTTGGAGCCTCGGACGCGATCAGTCTTGCGAGTTCTGCCTCCTCAAGCGTTTCGACCTCCAGTAGCCGCTTCGCCGCGGCGCGCAGCCGGCTTTCCTTTTCCCTGAGGATGCTTGATGCCGTCTCGAAAGCGGCGTCCACGAGGGTCCGCACTTCGGCATCCACCTCGGCCGCCACCGCCTCACTCATTGTTGGCCTTTGCACCGGAAGCCCCGCCTCAGCCTGCAGAAAACCCTTGCTGTCTCGGTCATACGAGACATGGCCGATGCGCTCCGACATGCCGTAGCGGGTGACGATTGCCCGCGCGATATCGGTGGCCTTGACCAGATCGTCGGCGGCGCCGGTCGACAGGTGTCCGAAGATGAGATGCTCGGCAGCCCGCCCGCCCAGCAGGACCGCCATCTTGTTCTCCAGCTCTTCGCGCGTCATCAGGTAACGATCCTCCGTCGGTCTCTGGATCGTGTAGCCGAGCGCGCCGATGCCCCTCGGAATGATGGACACCTTGTGGACCGGGTCCACCCCGGGAAGCGATAGCGCGACGATCGCATGGCCCAGCTCGTGATGCGCGACGATCTCCCGCTCCTTGGGCATGAGCAGGCGATTGCGCTTCTCGAGACCCGCAACGATCCGCTCAACGGCCTCAGTGAAATCCTTCATGGTGACGGCGTCTGCTCCCCGACGCGTCGCCAGAAGCGCCGCTTCGTTGACGAGATTGGCAAGGTCGGCGCCGGTGAAGCCAGGCGTCAACGCCGCGATCTGCTCAGGATCGACGTCTGGCGCAAGCTTCGCCTTCTTCAGATGCACAGCCAGAATATGCACGCGCCCCTTCTTGTCGGGGCGGTCGACAAGCACCTGGCGGTCGAAGCGGCCCGCGCGCAGCAACGCCGGATCTAGGATCTCCGGCCGGTTGGTTGCCGCCAGGATGACGACACCCGTGCTCGCATCAAAGCCGTCCATTTCCACCAGCAGCTGATTGAGCGTCTGCTCCTTCTCGTCGTGCCCCCCGGCATAGGGGGCGGCCGCACGCGCGCGGCCGAGCGCGTCCAACTCATCGATGAAGATGATGCACGGCGCCTTGATCCGCGCCTGCTCGAAGAGGTCGCGCACCCTGGCCGCGCCTACACCCACAAACATCTCGACGAATTCGGAGCCCGAGATCGAGAAGAATGGTACCTTGGCCTCGCCCGCGACCGCCTTTGCCAACAGCGTCTTGCCGGTACCGGGAGGGCCGACGAGCAGGACACCCTTGGGCATGTGACCACCGAGCCGCCCATAAGCCCCGGGATCCTTCAGGAAGTCGACGATCTCGCACAGCTCGGTTTTGGCTTCGTCGACGCCGGCGACGTCCGCGAACGTGACGCCGGTGTCCGCCTCGACATAGACCTTGGCTCGGCTTTTGCCGATTGCGAGCAAACCGCTTCCGCCGGCAACGCGCTGGCTCAGCCAGTACCAGATGCCGACGAACAGAAGGACGGGGAGCACCCAGGACAGCAAGTCGCGCATGAATGTGCTGGGGATGCGTCCCGCGTATCGCACACCATACTTGTCGAGATCGCGCGCGAGCTCCGTGTCCACCCTAGTGGTCACGAAATATTGTTCGCCGGTCGGCAGCGGCGATTTCAGCTTCCCACGGATGTCGGTTGCCGACACCGCAATTTCTTCGAGCTTGCCTTCGCGAAGGTACTTCTGAAAGTCGCTATAGGGTACAGGCTCAATCTGCGTGAAAGAGACATACCACGACTGGAAGCTGAGCAGCAAAAGGAACGCTGCGATCCAATACCAGAGGTTGAACCGCGATCGCTTATCCATTGGAGAGCGAAGTTCGGGTGTCGCCATGTCAGGCTTCCTTCTGATTGCGCTGGCCATCTGCACGTTCGGCCGCCCGCCACGAGTAGAGAATGCCGGCGGCCAGGAGGAGCAGGGTGACGCAGAGGGAAAGCACCGGCGGAACATGAACGCCGAACTGCTGGACAATTATCTTGCCGCCAATGAAGATGAGGACCAGTGCTAGCGTGTGCTTGAGGTAGGCGAGCCGTCTCACCGTCGCGGCAAGCGCGAAGTAGAGCGCCCGCAGACCCAGTACAGCAAAGATGTTCGAGGTGTAGACAAGGTAAGGCTCCTGCGTGACCGCCAGAATGGCCGGCACGCTTTCGAGCGCGAAGAGCGCGTCGGCGAACTCGATCAGCACGAGAGCGAGCAGGAGCGGCGTCACATAGAGCCTCGTTCGCCCGGTCCTTTGCTCATCAGGGAGCCGAACGAGGAACGCGCGCCCGTGAAGCGTCTCGGTGACCGGCAGATGCCGACGCAAGAACGACAATATACGCGCTTGGCTGAACGAGGGACCGGCTTCGTCGTGCATCAGCATCCTGATCGCAGCGACGACCAGCAGCATCCCGAAGACCGGCAAAAGCCAAGCGAACTCATGAACCAGTGCCGTGCCCGCGCCGATGAGCAACGCACGCATGATCAGCACGCCAAGAATACCCCAGAACAGCACTCTGTGCTGAAGCGCGGACGGAATTGAAAGATAGCCGAAGATCAGGGAGATCACGAAAATGTTGTCGAGGGACAGGCTTTTCTCGATGACATAGCCGGTCAGGAAAAGAACGCCCGCTTCGGACCCGAACGCGTACCAGATCCACCCTCCGAAGAGCAGCGCCGCCAAAATGTAGAGGAGGCTCGTGCGCAAGCTCTCGGCGATTCCCATCGTGCGCTCGCCGCGGTGAAGAACTCCAAGGTCAAGCGCTACCAGCCCGAGGACAATCGCCAGAAACAGCAGCCAAGCCCATGCCGGTGCTCCCCCGATGCTTTCGAGCCAAAGCCAATCGAATAGATCCGTCGTCATCTCCCAACTCGATTTCCTGTTCACGCGCGTCCGACTAGCTGCGCGGCTGAGCGGGTCAGCCCTTCAGGCGCGCCAGTATTCCGCGGACGCGCTGCAGCGCGGCAATTTCAGATTCGCCGCAGGCTTGTCGGCATGCCCGGTCCGGCGGCGGCGCCCTCAAGAGCGCAGCAATGATGCCGATCGCAGAGAGCGATCAGTTCGGCTTGCTATCGCCGGACCTCGGCGACGGGTTGCCTCCTGCCGCTGCGATCTCGATCCGACGCGGCTTCATCTCCTCGGGCAGGACCCGCTGCAAGACGATCTTCAGAAGCCCATTGTCGAACGATGCGGAGCGTACCTCAACGAAATCGGCCAGCTGGAACTTACGCTCGAACGGCCGAATGCTGATTCCCCGGTGCAGATACTGACTCTGCCCCCGTTCCTCCGCTTTGCGGCCTGTCACGACAAGCTGGTTCTGATGGGCAACGACTTCGATGTCTTGGGGCCGGAAGCCGGCCACCTCCAACGTGATCGAAAAGCTGTCGTCGCTCTCTCTGATGAGGTCAAAAGCGGGGTAGGCTTCAGGCGGATCCCCGCGAGCACCGCTTTCGAGGAGGTCGAACAACCGATCGAAGCCCACAGTAGAACGCCGATATGGCGCGAAGTCGAAATTTGTTCTCATCTCCAAATCCTCCATTGAAGCAATTTGGTCATGAGACGCGCCGGAGTTGAGAGTCGGCGCCCTCCATGTCCAGCCCGACCCCAACGCAGCAGCCGGGCAGTCTGCGAACTAGGAAGATGAAAGGCGGATTCAAGCCGTGCCGAGGGTAAATTGGCGTCGCTTGTCGCATATCGGCAACCTGGCCATTGATTCGTGACCGGACGATCGGCCAACTCGCCGGTCGTCTAGCGGCCCTCACTGCCTCTCCGCCGATCCGGCACCGCCTCGATCGCGCGGAGAACGCGTTCAGCGACGGCCGCATGGCTTGCGGCCTTGGGAAACTCGCGTACCGCAAAGCGACGCAGCCGTTCCAGGTCAGCGCGCGGGATGGTCAGCTCGATCGGAGTGGCTCCGAGAGCCTCGGGATCGGTTTCTTGCGCCGCTCGGCCGGATGCGAGGAAATGGTCGAGCAGCCGCTTGCGATCAGCGAAGCTCCAACCCAGCAACTCCAGCTCTTGCGGGCTGATCGATAGCAGCGCGATCGCAAACTCCATGATGTCGTCAAAAGGGAGGCGCAGCTGCACGCCCCGCCCGCGGCGGGACTTCCAGCGTTCGACCATTCCGCGCTTCACGGCCATAACAATAAGCCTTGTAGGGCGCATCCGCGGAGCATGCGCAGCTGACGAGCCAAGTATTGTCTAAACAACACGTGATCCAGCATTCGATCTCTCCTCGTGCCCACCGTCCGTCCTTGCACAGGGGTCAAGCCCTGTCCTACCCTCATGAAGGTCTCAATCGCGCCTAAAGTAGACCTCGGCGGCATTGCAAAAGTCCGACCCGGATCCGCTACGAAAAAGTCTCTTTAGCAGTTACGATCCGTGCGGGGGGTTTGGCGCCTGCTCCGGGCACGCAGCTGCTCAGGGCGGGGTCCGCCGGCGCAGATCAAGAGCGCAGAAGGCCGCGGCGAAAAGAACATGGATGATGAGAAAAAGCTTCGCGACCTCCCGAGCCTCGCCGCTTGCCACGCCCCACACATCGTTCGCGGCGACCGCGCCGAAACCGACCAGATTCGCCAACACGATCGGCCGGACTGAATTCAGATCAGCGTCTCGGGAAAGCCAGTTTAGCACGGCAATTCCAAGGAACGGGCCGCCCAACAAACGCAGGAGCGCTATCAGCTCGGGCGCAGCGTCCGCCGGAACGGCGCCGCGGCCGAACTGCAGCGGAACCAGCATCAAGGCCAGGCCGACGACAGCGAGGTAACCGGCCGACAGCGTGAAGAGCGGTTTCGGCACCACCCATTTGGTTCCAACGCTGCGCGACATCGAAGATCCGCTCCCTCCGCCCGCGTCAGAGCTGGGCGATCCGCTCATGCCTCACTGAATGGAAATGACGCCATCAACCGCTCGCCATTCCGTGGGCCGGATCAACCGATCGTGCGCAATCCGGACCGAATGCAAGGCGGCCTCGATCTCACGCCGCCAATGGTCGAGGAAATCGAACAGCGCCGGAAAATCCGGGGCGAGGTCATACTCTTGCCAGACAAAAAGCTGCAGGAGCGACGGAGCGTCGGGCCGGTAGTAATGAATTTCAGCCGTCGTCAGCCCGTAGCCCTGCAGCCGAGCCATGAAGCCGCGGTCGCTCACTGCAGCGTTCGTCCTTGCTGTGGCTTCTCGTCGAGCGTGCGCATCGCCGCAAGCACCTCATCGACCGGAACCGCGCGCTTCACGCCGGGTGGCTTGCGCAGTGCGGGATGATCCCTCACCGCCGCTCGATCGGACGCCCACGATGCCAGGATCGCACGCTTGACCTCCGGCTCTAGGTCGGGATGGCGCGCAACGTCAAAAGGATGAAGAAAGCGGGAAAAGGGCTGCGACATGGCCGTGCCTCCTTTCATTGTGTCGCATTCTGTCTGAGTGCCGCAGAGCACTCCCGGAAATTTTGGTAACGGTTCGGCCTTCGTCAAGAGGATTTTTGGTCGGTAACCCTTTGGCAAGGCAGGCGCCTGTCACTCGTATCGTGTGAGTGCCAAAAAATCGCTTCAGACCTCTTGAAGGTGAAAATCGACCTACTTAGCTGAAATGCGCCTGTGCGCTCTTTCGAGACCACAGGGCCATCACATTTTGTTTTGCACTGGAGGTTATGCATGCATTTCCGCCCCTTGCACGACCGTGTGGTCGTCCGCCGCATCGAAGCTGAAGAAAAGACTTCGGGCGGCATCATCATTCCGGACACTGCCAAGGAAAAGCCGCAGGAAGGCGAAATCGTCGCCGTTGGCCCCGGCGCGCGCGATGAAACCGGCAAGCTCGTCGAGCTCACCGTCAAAGCCGGCGACCGCGTGCTGTTCGGCAAATGGTCGGGAACCGAGGTCAAGATCGAAGGCGAGGATCTGCTCATCATGAAGGAGAGCGACATCCTCGGGGTGATCGAGGCTCGCGCGGAACTCAAGCAGGCGGCCTGACCGTCGTAATCTCAACATCAGCAATCTCAAGAAAGGAGGTATGAGAAATGGCTGCCAAGGAAGTGAAATTTGCGTCGGACGCGCGCGATCGCATGCTGCGCGGCGTGGATACGCTGGCCAATGCAGTGAAGGTGACGCTCGGTCCCAAGGGACGGAACGTAGTGCTCGAGAAGAGCTTCGGCGCGCCGCGCATCACCAAGGACGGCGTCACCGTTGCCAAGGAAATCGAACTCGCAGACAAGTTCGAGAACATGGGCGCCCAGCTGCTGCGCGAAGTCGCGTCCAAGCAGAACGACTTGGCGGGCGACGGCACGACCACGGCAACGGTGCTCGCACAGGCGATCGTGCGCGAAGGCGCCAAGGCGGTTGGCGCGGGCATGAACCCCATGGACATCAAGCGCGGCATCGACATGGGCGTCAAGGCCGTGGTGCAGGACCTCCAGTCGCACGCAAAGACGATCAGCTCCAACGGAGAGATCGCCCAGGTCGCCACCATCTCCGCCAATGGCGATGAAGAAGTGGGCCGGATCCTTGCCGAGGCGATGGAGAAAGTCGGCAACGAAGGCGTGATCACTGTCGAGGAAGCCAAGAGCCTCGCGACCGAGCTCGAGACCGTCGAAGGCATGCAGTTCGACCGCGGCTATCTCTCGCCCTACTTCGTCACTAATGCGGAGAAGCTGAAGGTCGAGCTCGAAGACCCGTACATTCTCATCCACGAGAAGAAGCTGTCGAACCTGCAGGCGATGATCCCGCTTCTCGAGCAGGTGGTGCAGTCGGGTCGGCCGCTCCTCATCATCGCCGAGGATGTCGAAGGCGAGGCGCTCGCGACGCTCGTCGTCAACAAGCTGCGCGGCGGCCTCAAGGTCGCGGCCGTCAAGGCGCCAGGCTTCGGTGATCGCCGCAAGGCCATGCTCGAGGACATCGCGGTTCTCACCGCCGGGAATGTCGTCTCCGAAGAGCTCGGCACCAAGCTCGAGAACGTCACCCTCGGCATGCTGGGCCGCGCGAAGAAGGTCATCATCGACAAGGACAACACGACCATCGTCGACGGTGCCGGTGCGCGCAGTGACATCGACGCGCGTATCGCGCAGATCCGCGCGCAGATCGAGACGACCACGAGCGACTACGACCGCGAGAAGCTGCAGGAGCGCGTGGCCAAGCTCGCGGGCGGCGTCGCGGTCATCCGCGTCGGCGGAGCGACCGAGATCGAGGTCAAGGAGAAGAAGGATCGCGTCGATGATGCGCTCCACGCCACGCGTGCCGCGGTGGAGGAAGGCATCCTTCCTGGCGGTGGCATTGCTCTCCTGCGCGCCTTGAAGGCGCTCGACGGGGTCAAGGCCGGGAACGACGACCAGCAGTCCGGCATCGATATCATTCGCCGGGCTCTGCGTGCACCGGCGCGGCAGATCGTCGACAACGCCGGCGAGAACGGCTCTTACGTGGTCGCAAAGCTCCTGGAGAACGACGACTACAACTGGGGCTTCAACGCCGCGAGCGGCGAGTATGAGGATCTGGTGAAGTCCGGCGTGATCGATCCGGCCAAGGTGGTGCGCACGGCCTTGCAGGACGCCGCCTCTGTCGCCTCGCTGCTCATCACGACCGAAGCGCTCGTGGCCGAGCTTCCCAAGGACGAAAAGGCGGCCCCAATGCCGGCGATGGACTACTGACCGTCATAGAGGCGGGGCTCCGAAGGGGTCCCGCCTCTTTCCAGTCCCGGTCACAGCTTCGTTTCAACGCGCCGGAGTATCATCCTCGCCGGCCCTCGGCCGGTACGTGCCGCTGCGCGCCTCGAACTCAAGGGTCTTGTCCATGTCGCAAATCACTCCAGTCATGCTCTCGGGCGATTCAGGCGCTGACCCGTGCCGCCCTGTCGCCTGCCGCGCCAGCAAGCGCTTGAACGCCCAACCGATCTGGAGCGCTCAATGCTGAAGGAACCGGATGCCCGCGCCCCGACAAGTGGGGACGCGGATCGGCCCTGGAGCTGGACCGAGCGTTTGGAACCGACCTACGTCGCCAAACCTTGGGGTCGCACGGATATCCCCGATGCTCCGCCAGAGGCGCTGCCGCTCGGCGAGATCATTTACCGGGCCAACGGCCACAATCTCATCATCAAATGGCTCCACACGGCCGAACCCTTGTCGGTCCAGGTTCATCCGCGCACCAGACGCCGCAAACACGAATGGTGGCACGTCATCGACGCGCGGCCAGGCGCTTACATCGACCTTGGCGTGTCACGGCCTTGCACGCGCGACGAGCTCGCCGCCGCCGCCCGGGCGGGATCGCTCCCCGACCTCCTGAACCGGATAGAACCCCGAACCGGCGACAACTTCTATATCGAGGCGGGCACGATCCATGCTCTGGGTCCCGGCCTCACCATTCTCGAGATCCAGGAAGACAGCGACGTCACCTATCGCCTGTTCGATTATGGCCGGCCGCGCGAGCTCCATCTCGAGCAGGGCTTGGCCGAGGCAATCACCGAGCCGCAGCCGATCGCCGCGATGCCGGGGCCCGAGGCGCCCTTTTCACTCGCACCGCTGCGCCTCGATGCTGGCGAGAAAATAGAATTGAACACCGAAGGCGCGGCGCTCGCAGTCCTGACGGGCGAAGGTACGCTTGCCGGCCGAGCGGTGAATGCGGGCCAATGCTGGCTTGCCGACGGCGCTCTTACAATCACCGCCGATGCACCCATGCATCTATTCATCGCCGAACCGCGCCCGCCGCGGCCAACATCAACGGAGTAGTGCCACCATGGGCCCCGATGTCATCGCCCCGCCCGTCCGCCATGTCGGGCTGATCGGAAACTTCCCGCCGCGGCGCTGCGGCCTCGCGACCTTCACCGCCGACCTGCACTCGGCCCTTCGAACGGCCGACCCGGGGCTTGCGCTCTCTACCGTCGCCATGACCGATCCCGGCGCGCAGCACAGCTATCCGGGCGAAGTGGGCTACGAGATCGCGCAGGACGACCCGCAGGGCTATGTCGCGGCGGCAGAGCACATCAACGCGCTCAATCCCGATGTCGTCTGCCTTCAGCACGAGTTCGGAATTTTCGGCGGGCCTGCCGGCGATCATGTTCTAGGTCTGGTCGAACGGCTCCGTGCGCCGGTTGTCACGACGCTGCACACGGTACTCACCGCGGGAAACGCCGACCAGCGCCGGGTCATGAGCGCCCTTGCCGATGCTTCCTCGCGCCTCGTCGTCATGACCGAGATGGGCCGCGACATTCTCACGCGCGACATGGGCGTCGCAAAAGACAAGATCGCAGTCATTCCGCACGGCATCCCTGACTTGCCCTTCCTCGACCCGGCCTTCGAGAAGCACAGCTTCGGGCTCGAGGGGCGAAAGGTTGCGCTGACCTTCGGGCTTCTATCGCCGGGCAAGGGGATCGAGATGATGATCGCGGCGCTCCCAAAGCTGGTGCGCCGTCACCCCGATCTCGTCTATGTCGTCCTGGGCGCAACCCACCCTCACCTGCTCGCGCGCGAAGGCGAGGCTTACCGAGAGGACCTCGAGGCGCAGGTCCGCAAGCTCGGCCTTGAAGACCATGTCCGCTTCGTCAACGAATTCGTTGACGCGCCGACCCTCCAGGCATGGCTGTCGGCCTCGGATATCTACGTCACCCCCTATCTCTCGGAAGCGCAGATCACCAGCGGCACGCTCGCCTACAGTGTCGGCCTCGGCAAGGCTGTGGTCTCGACGCCCTATTGGCATGCGCAGGAGCTCCTGGCAGGCGAGCGGGGCGAGCTCGTGCCCTTTGCTTCGCCCGATGCTCTTGCCGAGGCAGTGGGCAGCTTGCTCACCGACAGCCGGCGGCGCGACAGACTGCGGCGCAATGCCTATCAGGCGGGACGGTCGATGACCTGGCCTGTCGTGGCCCAGAGCTATCTCGGCTTGTTCGCGCAAGCGCGGCTCGGCCAACGCGACGAGGAGGGACCGGTTCGCCTGCGCACCGCCGCGCCGCCACCGCCCGAGCCCACCATGTCCGCCGTCGCGCGCATGACGGATGGCTGCGGAATGCTCCAACACAGCCGCTCGACCGTTGCCGACCGGCGCCATGGCTACTGTCTCGACGACAACGCTCGCGCCCTCATGCTAGCCGCCGACTTCGACGCGGAAGGCCTTGTCGACAGCAGGCCCGCCGATCTGGCGAAGATATACGCCTCCTTCGTCGACTATGCCTGGGACGAGGCAGCGGGGCGCTTCCGCAACTTCATGGACTATGACCGGCACTGGCTCGAAACAGAAGGATCGCAGGACAGCTTCGGCCGCGGTCTCTGGGCCCTCGGCCGAACGGTCCGCGTTACCCGCGATCACGGCCTGAAGCTTTGGGCGACAGCGCTCGCCGACAAGGTCATGGCCGAGAGCAGCTTTCTTGAGAGCCCCCGCGCCGAGGCCTTTGCGGTGTTGGGACTTGCCGATTGGCTTGCCGTCTATCCAGGACACCGTCCCGCACGCCGGCTGCTTGAGACATTCTCCAACCGCCTTCTCGAGCGCCTGCGGGCCGAGCGCCGCGACGGCTGGGTGTGGTTCGAACCCGTGCTGGCCTATGACAATGCGCGGCTCCCGGAAGCGCTGCTGCGCGCGGGGGCGACCTTCGAACGCCAGGACATGCGCGACGAGGCGCTCGCCGCACTTACATGGCTTGTGCGGTGTCAAACCGCGCCAGCGGGTCACTTCCGTCCTGTCGGCACGGATAGCTTCGGACATCGCTATCTCAGTCCCAAACCGTTCGACCAGCAGCCGCTCGAAGCTTGGGCGACCATGGATGCCTGTGCTGCGGCCTACGCCGCCACCGGCAACGAGCACTGGCTCGAGGAGGCTGAGAGGGCCTTCGCCTGGTATCTGGGAAGCAACGATCTCGGCCTGCGCCTCGCCACCCCCGATGGCGGATGCTATGACGGCTTGCAGATTGATCGGGTCAATCTCAACCAAGGTGCGGAGTCCATACTGGCCTTTCAGTTCGCCGCGCTTGCTGCCCGGCGCCTCCGCGCCGCAAATTGCGGCGAGCTCGGCCGAAGCGCAGTGGCGGGCAATGGCAGCGTCGAGGCCGCAGCATGCAGCTGATCCGATCGCTTCCCCTGCAGCTTCTCCCCAACGAAGAGCGCGTGGTGGTGCGTCCGCTGCAAATCGCGCCCGAGCCGAACGGCCTCGATCCCGTGCGCAATCACCGCGCCGAGCGGATTGTCGCGGGTGTGCGCTCCCTCGATAGGCGCAGCGTCGAGGCCGAGCTTTCGCTGCTTCTCGGCGACTTTGGCGACAGGCACCGCGAGCTCCGGTCGGTCTTCGAGGACCGGTACGAGCAGGTCGCGCGGGAGATCGGCCTGAATGATGAGCTGATCCCCGCGCAGCGAGAGCTGATTGGCGCCTATTTCTGCCACGAATATGCGTTTGAGGCTGCCGCCCTGATGAACCCCAGTATAGTGCCTCACCCGGACCAGTCCGGGTTAAAGCCGGGCGACCTCCGCTTCGTGCTGTCGCTGCGGGGCGTTGGGGAAGGGCACTATTCTTCGATCAGCTTTCGTGAAGGCATACTGAGCGCCGACGGCACGCCGCAACTGCTGCCCGAGGCCAAGTTCGCATTCGCCGCCAAGCCCGACAGCGGCACCGATGGCGCCGTTCGCTTTCGGCGTCGCACGCGCAACACCAGTCTCGACGAGATGGTGCTCTTCCCCTCGACGCCAGCCCAAGGGAAGGGACTCGAAGATCTACGGCTTGTGCGCTTCACATCCGAGCACGGCGAAGCCTGCTACTATGGCACCTATACCGCCTATAGTGGAGATGCGGTCGCGTCCGAGTTGCTCTCGACCCGCGACTTCGATACGTTCGATCTGCGGCCGCTGAGGGGCGATGCCGCCCGGAACAAGGGCATGGCGCTTTTTCCGCGCAAGTTGGGCGGAGATTTCCTGATGATCGGGCGGCAGGACAATGAGAACCTGTTCCTGCTCCGCTCCCCCGATCTCTACCGGTGGGAGACCAGCGAACTCATCGCCAGGCCCGAATATAGCTGGGAACTCGTGCAGATCGGCAACTGCGGTTCCCCGATCGAGCTTGACGAAGGCTGGTTGGTTCTGACCCACGGCGTGGGCCCCATGCGCAAGTACTCGATCGGCGCGATGCTCCTCGACAAGGATGATCCCACTCGGATCATCGGCCGATCCCCAGTGCCGATCCTCTCTCCTGGCGAGGCCCGCGGCAGGGGCTATGTCCCCAACGTGGTCTATACCTGCGGTGCCCTCGCCCACGAGGACCGGATCCTCATGCCCTATGGCGTCGCCGACAAGTCGGTCCATTTCGCCACGATCGATGTCCGCGCATTGCTCGCATCACTTGCTCCGCCAGGTGCTGGCCCGGCAGACCCAACTGCTCGGCACGGAGATATCGAGGAGGATTGCGATGCCTGACCTGCAGCGTGCATCGGTCCGCGAGCTCATGGCGGTAAGCGGCGTGCCCTTCGGCACCAGCGGCGTTCGGGGGCTTGTCTCGGCCATGACCGACCGGCTCTGTTTCGCCTACACGAGCGCCTTTCTGCAATATCTTCGCACGATCGGCGAATTCTCCAGCGGAACCCGCGTCGCGATCGCCGGCGACTTGCGGCCAAGCACGCCGCGGATTCTGCGCGCCTGCGCTGCGGCCGTGCATGAAGCTGGGGGTGAGGTGGTGTTTTGCGGCCATGTGCCAACTCCCGCACTCGCCTATTACGCCTTCCTGCAGCAGATTCCCTCGCTGATGGTTACAGGGAGTCACATCCCTGCCGACCGGAACGGCATCAAGTTCTACCGACCGCATTGCGAGGTGCTGAAGTCGGACGAGGCTGGCATCCTCGCCCAGACGGTGGCCCTGAGCCCTGACCAGTTCGACGCCGCAGGCGCTCTGCGTGACGCCGCCGCTTTGCCGGCTGCAGTCGACGTAGCGACAGACTATCTCGATCGCTATGCGCGCTTCTTCGGACCAGACGCCCTGCGCGGATTGACCGTGGGAGTGTACCAGCATTCCGCGGTCGGCCGAGACATCGTCGTTGAAGCTCTCGAGGCTCTGGGGAGCACCGTCATTCCCTTCGGCCGCTCCGACGAGTTCGTGCCGGTAGATACAGAGGCCATTCGCCCTGAGGACATGGCGCTGGCGCGAGACTGGGCGCAGGCTCATGCCGTCGACGCCATTGCCTCGACTGATGGGGATTCGGACCGCCCCCTTCTCGCCGACGACAAAGGCGCTTGGCTCCGGGGCGACATTACCGCCCTCCTCTGCGCCCGCGCGCTCGGGGCAAACTGTGTCGTAACGCCTGTCAGCAGCAACACCGCAGTCGAGCTTTGCGGTGCCTTTCCCAAGGTTCGCCGGACGCGGATCGGCTCCCCTTACGTGATCGCCGCGATGGAAGAGGAAGCGCAGGCCCAGCCCGGCGCGATCATCTGCGGCTACGAGGCGAATGGAGGGGTTATTCTCGGCAGTCCAGTTGTAAGGGGTTCGGCGCACCTGGAGGCGCTGCCGACGCGCGACGCGCTCCTCCCCATCCTGGCTGTCCTTGCAAGCGCCCGTAACGGCGGTGTCGCAGGGCTTGTCTCCTCACTGCCGCCTCGCGCAACCTTCAGCGACCGTCTTTCAGACGTGCCGCCAGAGCAAAGCGGTCGTATGATGGCGAGGCTCCTGGAGGGGTCCACCAAGGATCGGCTTGCCCGGCTCGAGGGCTACTTTGGCACACTTGCAGGCCGCCCGATCGCGATCGATACGACCGATGGTCTGCGCGTGACCTTCGATCGCCAGGTCGTGATCCATCTGCGCGCGTCAGGCAACGCGCCAGAGCTGCGCTGCTACACCGAAGCTCCGACTGCTGCTGCCGCGGAGGATCTCAATAAATGCTGTCTTGCGCTCGTGCGAGATGAACTCCTGGTTGGCGTCGAGCTTGCGGGAGAGGAGACCGTTCCCTAATGCACGGCCGCCATTTCGTAGGCTGGATGGGCGCCGCGCAGTACGCGTGGCGTTCGCGAACTAAGCTGCTCGCGGAAGGGCGCGCCCGCGACCTCCGCTCGGACATTATTAGATCGGCGACGCGGATCGCCGGCGGTGCTTCGGCACAGACCTATTCCGGCTGGACGAGCTCTACCGGCAACCCAAGTACCGTGAACTGGTCCCGGAGCTTGGAAGCGTCGCCCACGACCACCCAGACGATCCGGGCGAGGTCGATCGCGGCGCGCGCCGCCGCATCGAGCTGCTGCGCGGACATGGCGCGATAGCGGCCCGCGACCGTTTCCCAGTAATCGTCCGGCCGGCGATAGAGAGCATTGCTTCGCAGCGCGCCGAGGACGGCCGCGGAGGTCTCGAACTGGCCGGCAAGCTGGCGCGTGTTGGCGTTGATCACCTGTTGCAGCTCGACTGGTGTGATCCCCTTGCCGCCTACCAGCTCGCGGACATGATCCATCAAGGCCTGCACGGCGGGTCCGGTCTTGTCTGCCTGGACTGGGGCGATCAGCAGTAGGCTCGATCGGTCCTCAAGAAGATCGATGTTGCTCTGGGCGCCGTAGGACCAGCCTTTGGTTTCCCTCAGGTCCATGTTGATGCGGGACAGGAAATTGCCCCCTAGAACCTCGTTGACAGCCCTGAGATCCAGCGTGTCGTCGCTGCCGCGGACGGGAAGCACCTGGCCGGCATAGATGTAGGACTGCGGCGATTGCGGCCGGTCAAGCAGAACGATCCGGGCTTTCCCTGCAGGAGGCTCGATGGCGAAGCGCTTCTCCCCTTTGGGCATGGATGGCGCGCGCCAGTCACCGAAGCGGCGCTCCAGCTCCGCGACCAAGCTCGGGAGCGGGATGTCGCCGACGGCAAAGAATGTCACCGTATCGGGTCGGATCCAGGTCTGATGGCCTCGGATCAGGTCCTCACGTCGCACGGACTTGATCGATGCTGGACGCCCCGTGCCGGAAGGCGGATGTCCATAGGGATGCTCCGGACCGTATATGAGCGGCGGAAGCGCGCGCCGCGCCAACCCTGCCGGCTGGGTGAGCTCCTCGGCGATCAGGGCGAGCTGCTGGGCTCGCAGGCGCTCTACCTCTGCAGGCGCGAAGGCCGGGTTGCGTATGATGTCCGCGAAGAGGTCCAGCGACGGCCTAAGGTTCGGCGTCATCGCAGTCATCAGCACCGCCGAACGATCCCGCGACACCGCGGGCCGTATTTCAGCGCCGAGCCGCTCCTGTTCCTCGGCGATCTGCACCGAGCTGCGGCTGGTCGTGCCTTCCGGGAGCAGGCGAAGCATCAAGAGCTGAGTTCCGGGAGCGCTGGCCAGGTCGGCCGCGACCCCGGCGTTGAACTCGGCGGCCAGGCGGATCGCCGGCAGGGTCTCGCGCCGAGCGTAAACCACCTCGATGCCGTTCGAGAGGCGCGCCCGCTCCACCTCCGGGAAATCAAGGTCAGCGATTTGACCGACGGGGGGAAGCTCGTGTACACTCCGGGCCGTCGAAGCCGCCGACGCGGGAGTAACGGCCCTGCCGGAACCGTGAGCGGAGGGCTGGCGAGAGGTTGTGGGCTCGCCCGCGCGCGCGGCAGCAGCCTCTTCGTAAGGTCCCCGTTCCCCAGGCATGACGGAAAGCGCATAGACCGGGCGCGTGAGCCACTTTTGCAGGACCCGCTGGACATCGGCAGGCGTCACGCTGCCAAGTGCGAGGAGCCGCTTGCGGTAGAACTCGGGATCCCCCGTGTAGAGCACTCCCTCCGCGAGCGCCGTGGCCTTGCCGCCAAACCCGCCAACCTGCTCGAGACCCCGGATGCGCCCTGCGACTTCTGTCATCACGACCCGCCGGACCTCATCCACGGTCGGCCCCTTGGCGATCAGCTCGGCGATGATCGCGTCCAGGCGCCGTGCGGCCGCGTCGGCGTCCGCCCCAGGCTTCACGTCGACCTTCACCTCGAAGATTCCGATCCGGTGAAAGGACTGGTTCTCGGCCGACACCCGCACCGCCGTCTGGTCCTTGCGCACGAGCTCGTTGTCGAGGCGAGAGCTCGACAGGCCACCGAGGACACCGGCGGCGACCGTCAAGGCTACGCTCTCGGAGTCGAGCAGGCCCGGAACGGCCCAGTTCCGGTACAGCCGAGTGTTGGCAACCCGGTCCTTCATCACTTCGGACACGGGCGCCGGTAGCGTCGGCACCGATGCCATGGCGGGGCGATTTCCGGGCCCGCGGGGAATATGCCCAAAATACTTCTCCACGAGCGGCCGGGCCTCGGTCGCGGAAATGTCGCCGGCGAGCACGAGCACGGCGTTGTTCGGCCCATACTTGGCGTGGAACCATGACCTCACGTCCTCAAGTGTGGCTGCGTCGAGGTCGGCCATCGAGCCGATTGTGGCGTGACGGTAAGGATGGCCTTCAGGAAACAGGGCGGCAAGCTGCGCATACTCGACCAGCCCGAACGGCTGGTTGTCGCCTTGCCGCTTCTCATTCTGAACGACGCCGACCTGATTGGTGAGCGTTTGCTGGCTGACGGCGCCCACGAGATGACCCATGCGGTCGCTCTCCAAGAAGAGCACACGCTCGAGCGCGGGTCGAGGTACCGTCTGAAAATAGTTCGTGCGGTCGAACCAGGTAGTCCCATTGAAGTCTGTCGCCCCCACCTCGCGCAGAGGCTCGAAGTAGTCGCCCGGCGCGTTCTCCGAGCCGTTGAACATCAAATGTTCGAACAAATGCGCGAATCCCGTCCGGCCGGGCGGCTCGTCCTTGGAGCCGACGTTGTACCAGACCGACACCGCCACGATCGGAGCTTTGCGGTCCTCATGCACGAGAACCCGCAAGCCGTTCGCAAGGGTGAACTGGCTATAAGGAATGTCGACCTTACTCACCAGATTGGAGACCGTAGCGGGAGGGGAGCTGGCAGTGGCCGGACGCGGCGCTTCGCGAGCCTCGGCGATACAAGTCGCGCCAGCA
Organism: Novosphingobium sp. FW305-C-111; assembly: GCF_058783565.1. Classification (NCBI taxonomy): domain Bacteria; kingdom Pseudomonadati; phylum Pseudomonadota; class Alphaproteobacteria; order Sphingomonadales; family Sphingomonadaceae; genus Novosphingobium; species Novosphingobium sp. FW305-C-111. Next base: position 191,174 of record NZ_JBYSYP010000007.1, on the reverse strand, counting down.
GCGGCAAACAGAGCGGGAATCATCGACAGTACCATCAGCAATAGGCGCATGGGGTCTCTTGCGTGTCTGGATCGCGAGCGCAGAAGCCGCTGCGCTTCGCAGGGATCGAATTCGAATATAAGTCAGGCTTTCGGGCACGGAAGAGGTTCCGCACCTCTTCTCACGTCGAGGGACGTGACATCGTCGCCTATCGCTATCGGAACCGCGTCGAACGATGCTTCAACAAACTCAAACACTTCCGTCGCTTCGCCACACGCTTCGATCGCCGGGCCATTCACTCCCTCGCATTCATCTACCTCGCCGCAGCCATGATCTGGCTACGCTGAATGTCGATTGCTCCTAACGAGACCCCTGCGATCCCGGCTCCGTCGGTCAGGTCGGCAACAGACGGAGTTCGGGGGTGAGTTCGGCGCGGATGGATCGAATCCTGTCCATCGCCTCTCCTGGGGACACGCCAATCGAGATGAGCGCCTGTGCTGCCAGCCCGAGCCCGGCGGCATAATTCTCCGGAAAAACATGGGAGGCACCGGCCTGCGCCAACGCGCCGAGATGGGTGTCGTCGCGAAGGCTCGCGATCACCTGGATGTTGGGGTTCAGATGCTTGGCCTCCCTTATCAGCCGAACAGAGCGGTGCCAGTTGTTGATCAGGATCACGATCGCAGCTGCTCGCTCGATGCCGGCCGCTTTCAAGATACCCGCCCGAGTAGCGTCGCCGAATACGACCTTGTGGCCGTCGTTCTGCGCGCGTCGAAGACGTTCGATATCGCGCTCGATCGCAATATACGCAACCTCGCTTGCCTCTAAGGTAATCGCCACAAGTCGTCCCACAGGGCCGCATCCGGCTAGGATCACGTGGCCATCGAGATAGTCGCTCGATGCGCGGATCGAGGCTTCCTGCTGCGCTGTCCGGTCGCGCAAAGCCGCCGTCGGCGAGATCGAAGCGAGCCGATCGCTGAATTGGGCGAAGATTGGGCCAAGCAGCATGCTGGCTGCGATCGCGCCGAGAACCGGCTGACCCACCTCTGGCGGCAGTATGGCTGATTCCAGCGACCGCCCTATGATCAACAGGCCAAGTTCGCCGGAATGTGCGAGCAGAAAGCCGGTCTTGATCGCGCTGCGACTTCCCATTGCTGAGGAGCGCGCAACAGCGAACACCACGAGAAGCTTGATTGCGACGATTCCGATCAAAATACCCGCCGTGGTGCCAGGCCGCGCAAGGATTTGCGACCAGTCCACCGACATCCCAACGGTGATGAAGAAAATGCCAACGAAAAGGTCGCGAAAGGGACGAATTTCGTCTTCGAGCTGATGGCGAAAGTCGCTCTCGCCCACGATCATGCCTACGACAAAGGCGCCGATCGGTAACGACAGCCCAATCCATTGGGCGGTCAATGAAGCGCCTAGAATCAGCGTCAGCACTCCAAGTAGGAACGCTTCGTTCAGTCTCGACCGCGCCACCGCCTCGATCAGGCGGCCCAATGTGCGCCGCGCCAACAGCGCAACACCGGCAAATGCGACGAAGCTGACGCCCATCCGCAGAAGAACGCTCGCCAGCTCAGGCTTGCCTTCCCCACCGGTATGAAGCGCCGCGATCAACGCGAGAATCACAAGCGCGATCAGGTCCTCGAACAGCACTATGGCCGTGCTCGCCACACCGTGACGACTGGATACCTCATCATGGTCGACGAGATGCTTCTGAATGATGGCGGTCGAGGACATCGCGATCGCGCCGCCGATGAGTGCGGCTTGGCCGATGGGGATTGCCAGCAGCAGATGGGCTACCGCGGCGATTGCAGCCGTAGTCAGGCCGACCGTCCCCGCTCCAAGCCGCAACATGGCCCCGCCGGCGGCAATGAGACGCGGCATCGAGAACTCGAGGCCAATTACGAACATCAGCAGGGCGACGCCAAGTTCGCCGAACAGATGGGTACCTTCACCGTCAGAAACGGCGGCAGCGCCATAAGGCCCCAACACAAGGCCGGCGGCCAAGTATCCGACGATCGGAGACAAGCGCAGCCTAGCCAGCAGGGCAACAGCGAGGAATGCTGCCCCAATCAGGAAGAATGTCTGAACAAGTGCGTCGTTCATGGCAAATCGGCGGCAGTCAAAGCAGGAGCCGGTGCATGTAATGCTGCCGACGTGATTTTCACCCGCATGGGAGCCAATTACGAAAATCGGGTGCTGGAAAGCACTCCGTCTCACCGCTCATCTTCAGCCCGTCCGAACGCAGGGTGCATGCGGGCACTCGGCGGCCCGCCTCGTTGGCTTGGACTCAAGGTGGAAAACTGGCAACCGCACGGTGTCGGCAACCCACGCCGATGGCGCCTCGCCGATCCAATCGCGAGGCGGAACCCAGTGCGCCGGGCAGCACGACGCGAGAATCGTCAGCACCACGCTGCCCGGCGCGACGGCTCGCAGGTAGGCGGGGGGTCAGTGCAGCCCGCGAGCCGTGTGGCCTAAAGTCTATTGCACCATCGGCGGAGCCGGGCTGCCAGCACGTGCTACGCGCTTCCGGCGCGGGCAATGAGCAGCTGTCCGCCGGTGCCTGCCGAACGCGCCAAGACCTGGACTGGCCCAACTCCGCCATCTGGCTGCCACTCCGGTGGAAATTATCTGGGTGGTCGACTCGTTGAGTCAATCTACGCCTGCTGACAATTTTTGTGGCTGAGATAGATCAGCGCCGTTCCATAAATTGCCCCTATGACTCGCCCTTTGCCGCTTGCTTTCCGGTGTAGCGGCCGCAGCGAGACGAAGCGCTAGGGTGATCCGCACGTTCTCTCGCAAAGGGAGAATGCCGATGCATCCACCCCCTGGCGGTGCTGCCGCCGCGTTGGTCGCGCTGCAGACCGGCTCGAAAGATCGGGTCACCCTCCCCGCAGTCGGCGCCGCGCGACGAGCAGCGGCGCCGCAAACCAACATCGACCATATCGCTCTGCTTGGGAACTACCCTCCCCGCCGGTGCGGCATCGCGACCTTCACTGCCGACACGGCCAATGCGTTGCAGCAGGCCTTTCCCGATCTGCAGGTCGATATCTATGCTATGGCAAAAAATGCGAGCGGCGCGAGCGTGCCCCCGGTTTCGTTCGAACTGCGGGAAGACGCCGCTGAGGACTATTTGTTCGCAGCAGACCGCATCAACGCCAGTGGCGCAAGCCTCCTGTGGGTGCAGCACGAGTATGGCATCTTTGGCGGACCGGCCGGCGAGCACCTCCTCGCCCTTCTCGAACGTGTTCGCCTTCCGGTAATAGCAACGCTCCACACCGTGCTCGAACGGCCGGACGCCAGCCAACGCCGCGTTACTGCCGCGCTGCTGCAGCGTGTTTCCGCCTCGATCGTCATGGTTGAGCAAGGGCGGCGCATCCTTGCCGAGGCTTACGGCGTCAACTCCAGGTCCATCCATGTGATCCCGCACGGCGTTCCCGATCGCCCGCTCACACGATCCGCGCCATGGAAGCAGGCTTTTGGCTGGGCTGGTCGGACTGTCATCCTGAGTTTCGGACTGCTTGCACCAAGCAAAGGAATCGAACTCATGATCTTGGCGCTTCCGGCAATCGCTCGCGAAGTACCCGACGTGCTTTACGTTGTGCTCGGGGCCACGCACCCCAATCTCATTGCGGCCGAAGGCGAAACCTATCGTCGCCGGCTTCAGGACATGGTGAAGCAACACGGAATCGAGAAGCACGTGGAGTTCATCGATCGCTATGTCGAAGACGATCGGCTTGTCGACTATCTCCAGGCCTCGGACATATACGTCACGCCCTACACAAATCCGGACCAGATCACTTCGGGCACGCTCGCCTATGCCGTCGGGCTCGGCAAGGTGGTTGTTTCCACACCCTATGTTCACGCCCGAGAGATTCTTTCGGGAGGGGCTGGTCTCCTTATCGACTTTGGCGATGCAGCCAGCTTGGCTCGGACCGTGACCGACGTGCTGAGTAACGAAACTCGATTTCGCGAGCTGTCGCGGCGAGCCTATGCGCGCGGCAGGCAGGCGACTTGGCGGCGAGTGGCCGAGGCGGCAATGTCGACGATGATCCAGGCTGTGGGCAGACCGTCCCTAATTGCCGGACAGGAGCCACAGATCATTCCTGCGGGCTGATGGCGCCATATTACATCTGTGTCACACGGCGTTCGTCACGCCGTGCTCGATGAAATAGAACCCGTTGAACGCTCTGCGGCGCAGCCCCCAGCTCAAAATTTTCAATCCGATCCTCTTGAAGGGAGTTACTCCCCACCTAACTCAATTTCGCCGGATGCCGAGATCCGGGTCCGGCGGGACATAGAGGGCGCCGCTCTCTTTTCCGGCGCAACTCATGCCCAAATTGCTTCAAACGGAGGATTTGGAAAATGAGAACCAACTTTGACTTTACGCCGTATCGGCGTTCCACCGTCGGCTTCGACCGCCTGTTCGATCTGCTCGAGGCAGGCGCGCGCGGCGATGCTGACAGCTTTCCCCCCTTCGACATCGTGAAGGACAGCGACGAATCCTACCGGATTATGCTTGCGGTCGCGGGCTTCCGTCCGGACGAGATCGAGGTGGTGGCGCAGCAGAATCTGCTGACGGTGTCCGGCCGCAAGGCCAACAACGAGGACGGCGGCAACTACGTGCATCGTGGTATTGCGACGCGGTCCTTCGAACGCCGCTTCCAGCTTGCCGATTTCGTTGAGGTCAATTCCGCAGGCTTCGAAAACGGCCTCCTGACAATCCAGCTGCAGCGCGTGGTGCCAGAGGCGATGAAGCCGCGGCGCATCAAGATTTCGGCTTCGCCCGACGAGGCCGGCGGCAACGCGCCGAAGCTCGAAGAGCGCCAGGCAGCCTGACGCCAATATAACCTGGGCTTGCCGGCGCGCTGCGGCGCGGCCGGTACGCCATGGCCATTGATGCTGATTGGAAAGGAGGAAGAAGTTAAAATGGCCCTTCGTGATTTGATCCCCTGGGGCAAGCAGGAAAGCCAGGTTCCGGTCGGGGTGAGCTCGGCCGGAGACCACCCGCTGCTATCGCTCCATCGGGAAGTGAACCGGGTATTCGACGACATCTTTCGCGGCATTGGCCTGCCGGCGCTCAACGGCTTCGGCGCGGGCCACGAATGGCCCCATGTCGAATTATCCGAAAGCGAGAAGGAAGTTCGTGTGACCGCCGAACTTCCGGGTCTCGATGAGAAGGATGTCGACGTGTCGATCGACGACGGAGTCTTGTCTATTCGCGGCGAGAAGAGGTCGGAGGTCGACGACAAGGAGCGCGGCTATTCGGAGCGCAGCTATGGCCGCTTCGAGCGGCACATCCGCCTGCCGAGCGGTATCGAGGAGGACAAGGTAAGCGCTACCTTCAAGAAGGGCGTGCTCAACGTCGTGCTGCCTCGGTCCGCCACTGCGATCGAAAGCCGCCGTCGGATCCCGATTACCACGCATTGAGGCAGAGCGTGCGGCTGCATCGCGCAGCCGCACGCTTCTGTTGGCAAGTTCTCCCAATGGAGGAAGGAAATGGCAACATCATTCGGTAGAATGCGTACTTCGCATCCCACGTCGCGTGCCGTTGAATTCGACGCCGGCCTGCGACGCTATATGCTCGGAATTTACACGCACATGGGGCTTGGCCTGCTTCTGACCGGACTCGTGGCGCTTGGCGTGGCGATGACACCCGCGCTTTATGAGCCTATCTTCAACACACCTCTGAAATGGGTCGCGATCTTCGCTCCCCTCGCCTTCGTGCTCCTGCTGTCGTTCGGTCTGCATCAGATGACCGCCGCGATGGCTCGCGCCGCGTTTTACGTATTCGCAGCGGTGATGGGCGTCTCGATGGCGAGCATATTTCTCGTCTTCACCGGCGAGAGCATCGCGCTCGCCTTCTTCACCGCTGCTGCGGTGTTCCTGGCGATGAGCCTGTGGGGATATACGACTTCGACTGACCTGTCGCGCTGGACGAGCGTGCTCATGGTCGGTCTCATCGCGGTCGTGATCGCGAGCATCGTCAACATCTTCCTAGCCTCGAGCACGCTTCAGATTGTGTTCTCGATCGCAGGTATCCTCGTGTTCACCGGCCTGACTGCTTGGGACACGCAGCGCCTGAAGAATGAGTATGCCGCCCATGTGGGGTCCGAGACGATTTCGAAGATGTCGATCATCGGCGCGCTGTCGCTGTACCTGAATCTCATCAACCTCTTCCAGCTGCTACTGACCTTCATGGGGCAGCGGCGCGAGTAGGGAGGGGATATGATCGCGACTTCGAACCTCGAACGCACGGCAGGCGCATGTCTGCTCCAGCGCAACTGGAGCTGGCTGCTGCTGCGCGGCATTCTTGCGCTGGCGCTGGGCATCGTCGCGCTGCTGTTTCCGGTGAACGCGCTGTTCGCCTTCACGATCGTGTTCGCCGCCTATGCAGGCGTAGATGGCTTGCTCTCGCTCATCGCTGGCGTGCGCGGCGCAGCAAACAAAGCCGATCGCTGGCTGGTGTCGGTCCTGCGCGGTGTGCTTGGCATCGCCGCCGCTGTCCTCTTCGTGCTGATGCCATGGACGTTTGCGGTTGGTTACGCGCTAGCTACCCTCGTGGTCCTCAGCGCATGGGCGATCAGCACCGGCGCGATCGAGATGGTCGCTGCCTATCGGCTGCGTAAGGTGATCGAGCGCGAGTGGCTGCTTGGCCTTTCGGGATTGCTGTCGATCCTGCTCGGCCTGGCCGTACTCGCGCTGCTGTATCTCGATCCGCTCACAAGCATCCTGTCGGTCGCGTGGCTCATCGCGGCCTGGTCGATCGTCGCGGGCGTCATTCTCGTTGCCCTCGCGCTCAGGCTTCGCCCGCGCGGCACAAAACCGGGCCGTCACGGCGCGACCGTTGCGCCGGCGGCCACCTGAATTTCTTTCGATCAACTGGGGCCGGCATCGAAGTCGCCGGCCCTACTTTTTCGTTCGGCGATCGCGACCTCGGTGGATCGTGAGCGGCCAGTTCAGCAAAGCTAATTCCCCGGCTGTAGCTCGACTGTCCCGTCGCGCGTAACGCCGCCTCTTTGCAGCGTGACCCGCACTTGGTCGCCGACCGCATAGTCGTCGAGGTGCGCGAGCAGCTCGCCAAGGCTCTCGACCTTTTTCCCGTCGATAGCGGTGATGATGTCACCGGGCGTGATGCCATCGGGCCCTGTCGTGACACCGACCAATCCCGCCTTGGCAGCAGCGGAGCCGGGCTGAACGGCCAGCACGAAAACGCCTTCGCGGCCCATCAGCTCCTCCAGTCGGCTGTTCACCTGCTCATCGGCCACGATGCCCAGTGAGGGGCGAATGTACCTGCCATTCCTGAGCAGCTGCGGAATGACCCGCATGACCGTGTCCACCGGCACAGCGAAGCCGATTCCCGCGGACGCGCCGGACGGGCTGTATATCGCCGTGTTGATGCCAATCAGACGACCGCTGGAGTCGAGCAGAGGCCCCCCGGAATTGCCTGGATTTATGGCGGCGTCGGTCTGGATCAGGTGCTCGATGTCCGGCCCGCCATTCTGCCTGGGTAGCGATCGATCCAGCGCCGAGACGATACCGGTGGTCAATGTCCAATCCAGACCAAACGGATTGCCGATCGCAAAGACCTTCTGGCCGACCTTGAGATCTGCGCTGGTTCCGATCGGAACCGGAGACGGACGACGTAAACCGACGCTGATCCTCAAGAGGGCGATATCGTGCTGCGGGCTCGCCCCGACCAGCACCGCTCTATACCTCCGCCCGTCCGCAAGGAGCACGGTCGCTTCGGATGCACCCTGGATGACGTGGAAGTTGGTGACGACGTGTCCCGCCGAATCCCAGATAAACCCGGAGCCAGTGCCGCGCGGAATGGAGAAGATATTGCGAGACCAGACGTCCTGGACCAGTTGCGAGGTGGAGATATAGACGACTGAGCCTCGCGACTTCTCGAAGAGCTCGATTGTGGACCGCTCGTCGGTCGCCAGCTCACCGCGCGGAGTGACCAGGCGCTGCGTGTCTGATGGGCTTTCCGGGCGCCAAGCCCTGCTCGATAGGTAGTACCACAACAGCATCAGCGCCACGACGCTCGCGCATACAAGCAGCCAACGTCCGACAAAGCCCAACTGGCGTGATTGTGTCCTCATCGAAAGTAGGATGAGGAACCGCAGCTGTCTCGGTCAAGCTTCAAGCGCTCGGTCGCTAGTCCAAATGGTCTCACTATTCCCCCTGCCCCACTGATCGCCGTCGACCGGTTGGAGTTCAAGACTCTAGCGAGCGCGTCGTGCTTAGCGGCCAGACAGGAGGTCCCCTCACAGAGGAAGAGGGGACCTCCCCGCGCCGTCATTGCGACGGCGGGCTTGCCGGGGCTGCGGGCTCGTCGCCGGTAGGCTTCAATCGAACCTGCGGCAGGTTGACGGGCACCGCCGGGCCATCCGGCGCAACTGTCCATTCGGTCGATGCCGTGTTTCGGGCCGGCTTCGTCCCCTCGACGTAACCGAGCGGGTCGGTGAACCACGCCACGACAAGCATGAACATTGCAGTCAGCAAGGCAACCCACAGCCAGGTGGTACCCGCCGACCGTCTCACGGTCAATCTGGGCATTATACGTCTCCATAGCTCTCGACTTACAGTTGCGAACTGCATCAGTTGAACGGTGACGACCCTCCGATCGTTCCCGCGTTTTGCCTCCGAGCCTTTGAAAAATGTGGGCAAAATGCCGCTTGGCGAAGCATCCCGAATTTTGTCCCCCTTGGCATGCGCGGTGCGCTGGGAACTCAAGCCGACGACGCGTTTTTTCTGGGCGCGTGATGTTCGACACGCCTCGGGAAAGCCTGCGGCGGATTTCGGGCGCCGACATCTCGAATCGGCTGTCGAGGGTCACGCAGCATTCAGCTTGTCTGAATACGATTGGCACACTCAAACCATGGAGGGACGATCGACGCGATTGCTTCGTACAGCCGTTCTACGGGCGGTGCGCGTTGACCAGCCGCGCACGAGAGAACCGCGAGGCCGCTGGGAGCAAGGCTTGAATGCAGCCAGCTACCTCCTCGCCGGCCTGCAAACCTGAAGCGGTACTCCATCCTGCTTCCTGGTCCCTCCACCGCCCCGCACGGTTAGAAACTCGCCAACGGCGAGTGCTGCTCGTGTCGCGCGCCGATCGCCTCTTCATCTGACACCGTCTGCCTCCGCTCCGGGAAGGCAACGGTCATTCGAAAGGAGTAAACGGAGGTGAAGCGCGTGCGGTACACTTACGGGATAACAGCTGCGCTGCTGCTGGGAGGCAGTGCTCTTTCGCTCGCGACCGGACATCCGGCCGAAGCTCAGGTTGCCCAGAACGAGCCGAGCCGAATTGCTCCGATAGTGCCCCGCGCCGGAGCGCCGACGAGCTTTTCCTCTTTGACCGAGCAACTCGCGCCGGCTGTGGTCAATATCTCGACGCGTCAGCGGGTTCGAGTTTCCGTCTTCAACCCTTTCGCTGGAACCCCATTTGAAGACCTGTTCGGCGGTGGCCGTTTGGGACCACGAACGCGGGAGGCGCAGTCACTCGGTTCCGGTTTCATCATATCGGCCGATGGCTACGTGGTTACCAACAATCATGTGATCACGGCGAGCGGCGGCCAGGCGCAGGTAGACTCGATCACCGTCACGATGCCGGACGGCACCGAATATGCTGCCAAGCTGGTCGGCCGGGACGCCGCTTCGGACCTGGCGATTCTCAAGATCAACGCTGGCAAGCCGCTGCCCTTCGTGAAGTTCGGCGACTCCCGCGCGGCGCGGGTAGGCGATTGGGTGCTCGCGATCGGCAACCCCTTCGGGCTCGGCGGCACTGTCACTGCCGGCATCATCTCGGCGGTCTATCGCAATACCGGCATTGGGACAGCGTACGACCGCTACATCCAGACCGATGCCTCGATCAATCGCGGCAATTCCGGTGGGCCCATGTTCGACATGAAGGGCCAGGTTATCGGCATCAACAACGCGATCTTCTCGCCGAACGGGGGTAATGTCGGCATCGGTTTCGCCATACCGGCTGAAATCGCGGCGCCGATCATCGAGAAGCTCAAGGCCGGGCAGTCCATCGAGCGCGGCTATCTCGGCGTGCAAATCCAGCCGGTCGCGGACGACCTCGCCGATTCGCTGGGGCTGCCGCAGAGGCGTGGCGCTTTCGTTCAGTCGGTGGAGCCCGGCAGGGCGGCCGCAAAGGCTGGTATCCGGGCCGGCGATGTCATCGTTGAGGTGGACGGCAAGGAAGTCACGCCTGGGCAATCCCTGTCTTTTCTCATCGCCAACCGGAATCCCGGTGATCGCGTGCCGATCGAGCTGATCCGCGAGGGCAAGCGACTGAGCGTGCGCGTCACGCTCGACGAGCGACCGAACGAAGCGGCGCTGACCGATCAGGACTTCGGGTTCGGTCCTGACGACAACAGGTTCGAAGGTCCTTCCCGGGATCGAGATGATCCGGTGGTCGAAGACGCCTTGGGCCTGTCGGTCCAGCCCCTCACCCCGGATATCGCGCGGCAACTCGGACTTGATCTCGGAACGAGAGGCCTTGTCATCGACGGAGTCGATCCTGTCTCCGACGCGGCAGGCAAAGGGCTCCGTCGCGGCGACGTCGTGCTCTCGGCGAATAATCGCCCCGTCAGCACCATTGCCGACCTCGAAGCCAGGATCAGCGAGACCAAGCGCGCCTCGCGCGAAGCCTTGCTGCTGCGCGTGCAGCGTCGCGGTCAGTCACCGACTTATGTTCCGGTCCGGCTCCGCTGAAGGGCGCTCGCAACAAACTCAGTGCGGGCCGCCCACTAATCAAAAGGCAGTGGACGCCCCGACCCGCCGCTTAGGCAGCATGGCCTGACCTGTGCCGATGCTAGCGTCGTTTGAACTCAGGCGATGAGGTTGATCTTCTGAGTCCGCAGCAACTGGATCAGGGTGTACTCAGACGGCGCCTGCCTTATGCGGCGCGCCGATCTTGCACCGCCAGCCATTACAACGCCACGCCCGAACTAACATCGGGACAGTGTGCTTTCGTTTCAAAGCGACGGCCAGTGACTCGACAGGTTTGCGGCTGATCGACCTATGTGGCTGGCGACGGACCGAGACAGCCTGTCATCGACCTTAGTTTGTGACGCCATGACACGCTCGGGCGATTTCGCCGGCCCTCAGGTCGAAGCGCGCATTCGCGACGTATTCGTGCCGTTGCCTGCGCTTCGAGTTCGACGGACTGCTGCTGGGAAAGGGACACTTCCCCCACGACGCGGCCAATGCACCTCCGGGAAAATGACGCGCTATGGTTCGTTCAACCAACAGCGATGTGCCTACCTGTACGACGGCAATCGTACAATCGCGTGGTCACTTTCTGCGTGCCGCTTTTCGGCTAATCGTCAGACGCAATTTTAGCAATCCAAGCATCGATTTCAGCCTCGATCCATACCGCGCACTTCGGGCCAAGCGAGCGCGATTTCGGAAACCGGCCTTCACTCATCCGCTGGTAGATCGCAGATCGCTTCAGGCCAACCCGCGCCATGACCTCGGGCAGGCGCAGAAGCCGTGCGGGCTGCGGTACGGGCGCGAATGCGCCAGTTGGAGATGGCTCGGGGACTTGCGTCGCGGATGCAGGGTTCATCGGAATTCCATTCGATCTCAGGTCGGTCCCCTCCGAATTGGGATTGTTCAGCGCGGTAGCGACATGCCGATGTCGCGGTTAGCAAAATCATCGATGTGCTTGGCCAGCATCCGCGCGACGAGTTGCGAGGTGCCATTGGCCCAGCGCGGGCGGACATCCTCGGTCCTGCGACCGAGCGTGCGTTCCAGATGCGAAGGCAGGGTGGCGAAGAACTCGTCGAGGAACTCGCCCATTTCACTTCGCATCCATTCGCATGCCAGATCCTCCTGGCCCGCGAGGGCGAGTATCAGGCTGGCGCGTGGGAAGGCGCCGCAGACGGTGAGAATGCTGGCTGCCTCGTCGAGCCCGATCGGGCGTTCGGCCCGCATGACCCGCAACAGTGTCTCGCGGTGCATCCCTGCTTCGCGGGCGATCTGATGCCTAGGCTTGTCAGCCACATCCACCGCGTGGGCGAGGACACGGGCAAGGCTGAGGTTTGCGGTTCCTTTCACGGCCTGAGCTTGGTGCATGACGATTCTCCTCATGATGGCGTTCGAGTCGCAGCTATATCGCGACACCTCGCGTGTAGGAAAATTAAAAGAACATATGTGAAACATATCGTTTTTAGGTGAATCGTTACCGGAGCCCGAGTCGCTGGCAATTAGCGGCAGCATCGTCGGACATCTTCGGCACGATATGCTGCATAAACCGCTGTATTCTGACATGTTCGCCGACAGCGCATGCTTTGTGTGTCCGCATTCGTCCACGCAGGCGAAGGTTGGTCATCTCAGACTTTCCTACAACGATTTCCTAGATGCATGTGGAGTGCACAGCGAACGAAAGAACGCTGTGCCCACCCCTCCCAGCGGAGCTTCACATGCAGTCCCTTCCCGTCCCCCGGCGCGTCGGCGCCAATGGTCTCGGCCCCTCGAAGTTCGGTCGCGCCCTCAACATTGCCCTCCCCGTCGCGATCGCCGCTCTCGCGGCCAGTGCCGCCTATGCCGGCGCCGACACGACCTTCACTCCGGCGCTAACCAAGTTCACCGATTTCCTCGAAGGATCTGGCGGCAAGATCATCACCGTCCTCAGCCTCGCGGGCGGCCTGATCGGCCTCGCTTCCGGGCGCTTCTCGCTCGGGCAGGTGGCGGTGCCGGTCGGCGTCGGGATCGGCGTCGGCACGGGTGTCCCGATCGTCACCTCGGTCGTGACCGCGGTCATCTGACGGCCGGGCACGGGAAGGCAGCGCCCTCATGGCGGACCCCTACATCATTCCCCGGCGGCTCGACGACCCGGAGCTTATCGGATTCTGGACCATCGACGAGTTCGCCGGGATGATCGTCCCCTTCACCTGGGGGATTCTCAGCCAGCATATCTTCATCGGCATCGTTGTCGCCTTCGGCGCCTGGTTCGCGCTGCGAAAGGCAAAAGCAGGACGCGCCAGCTCCTGGGTAGCCCATGCCGCATATTGGTATCTGCCGGCCGGATTTCTGGGCCTCAGGTCGACGCCGCCTTCCCACTGCCGTCTGCTTGCCGGTTGAGGGGAGAAACCCATGTTTGCCGACATTTCCCACGAGCGCCAGCAGTCGCTGCTTCGCCAGCGCAACCTGTTTGCGCTCACCAGCGCCGGCCTCGGCATCGCGCTGGTCGTGGCGACCAGCCTTGCCGCGACCCGCGACCGCGAAGTTGTGCTCGTCCCGACTGTTCCTAAGCAGCTCACGGTCAGCAGTGCGGGCGTCGAGGCCGATTATCTCGAACTCGTCACCCGCGATGCCGCTCTCGTCCTCCTCAATCGCAGTCCCGAAGGGCTCGACTACTGGATGAACGAGATCCTCAAGCTGGCCGACCCGGCAAGCTTCGGACAGCTCAAGGCCGAGCTTGTCCGCATTGTCGACGAACAGCGCGGCTCCGACGTTACCCAGGCCTTCGTCATCCGCTCGATGACCGTCGATCCCAAGGGCCTGACGTCCGAGGTTTCGGGGACGCTCAAAACCTTCGTCGGCGCGCAGGTCATCGCGAGCGATGAGCGCCGCTTTCGCTTCAGCTGGACCTACCGCGGCCTGCGCCTCGCACTCGCAGGGTTCGCCCAGCTGCAACCTCAGGACAAGACCAAGGAGGGCCAGTGATGGCTTATCGATCCCGTTTCCCCATGCGTCGGGCGTGGCTTGGTGCAGGCGCAATTCTCGCGCTCGCCGGCAGTCCGGCAATCGCCGCCGACCAGTTCAAGCAGGCTGCCGATGGCGCCGGCATCGAATGCGCGGTCTCGGCGCGCGAGCTGACCCGCTTCGCGCTTATCGACGATCAGTTCGCCAGCGTGTCGAAGATCTCGAGCGGCACGCCGTACAATGATTTTGCCGTCACCAACGAACCGCTGCGCGGCGACATCTATGTCTCGGTGCCCGAGACCTATGCCGCGCGATCGATCAGCTTCTTTGCGACGACCAGGAAAGGCTACGTCTACAAGGTCTCGTGCCAGGTCGAGCCGATCCCGGCGGCGCAGGTTTTCGTCACCAACCCCGCGATCGCGAATAGCCAAGCGGCAAGCTGGGAGAGCGAAACCCCGCTCGCGACCAGTGCCGTCCGGCTCGTCCAGGCCATGGCAGGTGACCGGACGATCGAGGGCTTCGAGATCCGTCAGTCCTCGGCTCTGCCCGCGCGGGTCGGCGATCTCGAGATCCAGCTGCTCGCAGATTATCGCGGAGCAAGCCTTGCCGGAAAGGTCGTTCGCGTCACCAACCGCGGCGCCAAGCGCCTGACGCTCGCCGAACGCGATCTGGCGCCAAGGGACACTCTCGCCGTCTCGATCATCAATCCCGCGCTCGATCCGGGCGCGAGCACGACCGCTTTCGTGGTCGGCGCGAACGGGGAAAGCAGCCATGACTGAACCACGCGATACCGCTGCGCCAATCCAGGCCGAAGCGGCGCAGCCGTCGGAACTGACCGGTCTCAATGCCCGGACGGCACGGCGGCAGAAGCTGCTGCTCGGCACACTTGGCGCGCTCGCGCTCGTTGGCGGCAGCTGGTTCATTCTTGGCGGTGACGACAAGGCGAGGTCTGACGACCAACAGGCCGCGCAGACGATCGACACGGCGGGGCTCGTCAACCGTGACCTCTCCCAGCGCGAGTTCGTGGCCACCTACGGCAACCGCCTCGATGCGGTGACGCGCGAGCAGAAGGCGCTCAAGGACGCTGCTATCCCGCGCGGCGAAATCGACGCGCAGCTCGCGGCGCTCAAGGCCGAGAACCAGGCCATGCGCGTCGACGGGCAGGCGGCGATCGACGCGATCTCCGCGGAGAATGCCGAGCTCAAGTCGCGTCTTGCCGCCCAGGCCACCGCGCCTGCGCCGGCCGTGCCGCCACCCGCCTATGGCCCGCGGGCCGGCAGCTACGATGCGCGTGCCCGGCAAGCCGCAACCGCGCCTCCGGGCACGGCGACTGCGTCTGGCGAGGCCATGATACCTGCCCCGGGCGAAGTGAAGCTGATGAGCTTTGGCTCCGACAAGGCGGGAACCGGCGGCCTGCGCGTGGGCCGGCCCGAGACTCCGCCCGTCGTGGTCGAGGACTCGCCTGACTATCTGCCGCCCAATTCCTACGCTCCGGCGCGGGTGATTGTCGGGGTCGACGCTTCGGCAGGGGTCGCCAGTCAGACCGATCCCCTGCCCGTGGTGCTGAGGATTACCGGCCCTGCACGCTCGGTGATGCAGAATGGCAAGGTGCTGACCACCCGCATCCAGGGCTGCGTGGTCAACGGCGCCGCGCGAGGCGATCTCTCCTCCGAGAAAGTCTACGTGAAATTGGCCCGTATGACCTGCGATCAGCCCGGCGGGCGGGTCGCGGTCAGCGAGGTCAAAGGCTTCATCAGCTTCGCCGGCAAGTCCGGTGTGCGGGGCCGCGTTGTCAGCCGGGAAGGGAGTCTCGTCAGCCAGGCCCTGCTCGCCGGAATCATCGGCGGGTTCGGGCGCGGCTTTTCGGCCAACGCCAACAGCGTCTTTTCGGCCACGCGCACCAACCCGGACGGTACCCGCTCCCAGCTTTCGCCAACCGACATTCTCGGCGGCGGGCTCGGCCAGGGCGCCGCGGACGCCGCCGATACGGTCAGCAAGTACCTGATCGAGCGCGCCGAACAATACCAACCCGTCGTCGAGATGCCGACCGGCATCGATGTCGAGATCGTGTTCCTCGACGGCGTCTACGTGAGGAATTCCAAATGATCGAAGAACCCCAAAAGGGCCCTCGCCGCTGGCTGCGGCCCGCCTTCGGCCTCGCGGCTGTTGTCGCCCTCTCCGCGGCGACTGGCTGGGGCGTTGCGAGCCTCGCGTCGCCCACCGCTGCGCCTGACACCGCCAAGGTGCGCGCGGCACTCAAGCTCCGCCTGCCCAAGACGCCGATCGACGCGATCGTCTGCGAGGGCCTCGGCGGCCTGTGTGAGGTCGCATCCAAATCGACGCTGTTCTACGTCGACCGGGCCGCGAAATATCTCGTGATCGGGCGGATCTACGATATGGAGGCGCGCCAGGATCTGACGGCCGCGCGGCTGCTCGCGCTCAACCCCGACCTGCTGGCAGCCGGCGCGGCGCGGCGCCAGGGGGCGGGTGCTGGCACGGAGGACGCAGCGCCCCCGCCGCGCGGCGCACCGCAAAAGGTCTCGCTCGCCGGGCTGCCTGCGGGCGGCGCGATCACCTGGGGACCCGCCAATGGTCCGAAGGTCGTCGTCTTCTCAGACTTCCATTGCGGCTACTGCAAGAAGCTCAAGGCCGAACTGAAGGCGATCGGCGCAAGGGTCGAGGAGCGGCCGATCTCGATTTTCGGGGCGGAAAGCCGCCGCGATGCCGAACGCGTGCTGTGCTCCCCGCGCCCCGAGGTCTCGCTGCACATGGCCTATTCTGGGCTGGCGCTCGCCAATCCGAAACCCTGCGACACAAGCGGGCTCGATGCCAACGAGGCCTTTGCGCGGGCTCACGGCTTCGGCGGCACCCCGGTCATCGTCCGGCCTTCCGATGGCGCCGTTCTCGAAGGCTACCGGCCCGCGGCCGCGCTCCGGGAGTTCCTGCGCGCCGCTCCTGCCCCTTCCCGCAAAGGATGATTTCCATGGCTTTCTCAACACGCCTCCTTGCCTGTGCCGGCCTCGCCGCCCTCACCACCGGCTGCGCCACCTTCGGCACCAATGTCGAAGGCGACTTCAGCTGCCGGGCACCCAAGGGCGATTGCGCGCCGTCCCACGTGATCGACGGCCGCGCCACCGGCACGCTCGATACCAATGGTCCGGCTCAGGCCCAGCCCCGGGTGCCGGTGGGCGTCGCGGCCGGCGATACGACCCGCACGTCCGAGCGGACGCTCCGGATCGTGTTTCCTGCCCATGTCGATGCGTCGGGCACCCTGCATGACGAAGCAGTCGCCTGGGCGGTGGTCGAGAACCCGCGCTGGGCCGCCGAACTGCGCCGCAAGGCAGGCGATGAGGCAGCGCCGCCGCTGATGCGGCAGCTGCGCCGCCAGCTCAAGGCGGCCCAGGCGAAGGCCGACCAGGTGAAGGCAGGCCAGGCCGACGAAGCGGTCAGCCAGAAACCCGATGCCTTCGATCCTGCCTCGCCCTTCTCGCTTGCCTCGCCGCCCCCTGAAGATGCCCCCGTTGCCTCGCCGCTGGTCCTCCCCTCCACGGCGCGCGAGGCCGTTGCCGGTGCCAAGGCACCGGCGGTCGAGGGGTTCGACATGCCGCCCCCGCATGATCGGACCCCTCGGCCTTCGCCGGATACCGCGCCGATGACGTTCCCGAGCGTCGAGGCGATCGAGGCGGCCAAGTCCGCTGTTAGGCCCTCGGGTGCCGCTACTCCCGACAAGGAGCGCAAGTGATGGCCGAGCAGTTCAAAACCGTCGTTGACCGGCTGCTGAGCGGCCTGCTCGGCGATGCCGAACATGCCGAGAGAGACCGGCCGCAGCTCATGGTCGACATGCTGTCCGATTGGCTGCCCTATCGGGTCTATGATCCGGCGAGCCGGCTTTACTTCAATGCGCGTTCGAAGGGCTTCGTCCTTTCAGTCACGCCGCTGATCGGAGCGGACGAGCGTACCGGCGAAATCCTCGGGGCCTTTTTCTCCGAAGGATTGCCGGCGGGCGCGTGCCTCCAGGTCCTGCATCTGGCGAGCCCGCGCATCAGCCGCATCGTCGCGCCCTGGTTTGCGCCGCGCTACGTCCAGGGCGGAGTCTATGAGGCGATCGCCCGTCACCGCGCAAAGCGCCTCTATGGCCTGGTCTGGGAATCCGGATCGGCGGACGCACCGTTTCACGCGCGCCACCATCAGGTAATTGTCTCGGTCGGTGTACCCGCGGCGAAGGCGGTCAGCAACGAGGACCTGAAGCAGACCCGCGACGGCCTTATCGCCATGCTGAAGTCGCTCAATCTCGGCGTCGCCGAAGTGGGACCGCAGCAGCTCATCGCCATCCTCGACGACCTGACCTCGCCGACCACCGCTCCCCAGGATGATGCAGTTCCCTACAATCCCAATGATGCGATCGCGGCCCAGGCAATCCGGCACGACATCGAACTCGTCGTGCAGGAAGACCGTATGCGGCTCGTGACCGAGCGTTTCCGGCCGACCGGCAAGGTCGACGATGGCGTTCCCGAGATCGGCACCGTTTATCCTGATGCCTTCGATGTGCGGCATTTTGCGGTGCGCAACATGCCGTCGCGCTGGGCACCGTGGGAATGCGCGCGGCTCATCGGCGACCTCTTCACCGACAAGCTGCGCTTTCCATGCCCCGCCGCGACGATGCTGTGCCTCGTCTATCCCGATCAGGAGGCGGCAAGCGCCAAGGCCGGTTTCAAGTTCATGCGCACCACCAGTCTTGCCGGTACGCGCAGCGCCCGCTTCCTGCCACGGATCGGCGAGCAGGCGGCCGAGTGGCAGCATGTGCAGTCCGAACTGCAGGAAGGCCGCCGGCTCGTGCGGGTCTTCTACGGCCTCACGACCTATTCGCCGCTCGGCCAGGGTGACCGGCATGAACGCGCGATCAAGTCGATCTACAAGGCGGCGGGCTGGGATCTGGCCGACGAACGCTACCTGCAGATCCAGGGGCTGCTCGCCGCCATGCCGCTGACGCTGGCCGATGGGCTCGGCGCCGACATGGAACGGCTCAAGCGGTTCAAGACGGTGCTCTCGACGACGGCCGCCAACATCGCGCCGATGCAGGGCGAGTATCTCGGCAGTGCCCATCCCCACCTCCTGTTCGTCGGCCGGCGCGGCCAGCCCTTCTTCTGGTCGCCGTTCGAGAACGAGGCGGGTAACCACAACGTCGCCATTTGCGGCAAGTCGGGCTCGGGCAAGTCGGTGCTCCTGCAGGAAATGTGCACGGCGCTGCGCGGTGCCGGCGCGCAGGTCGTTGTCATCGACGATGGCCGCAGCTTCGAGCATTCGGTGAAGCTCCAGGGCGGCCGGTTCGTCGAGTTCACGATGAAGGCGGGTTTCTGCCTCAACCCGTTCTCGATGATCGATGCGGTTCGCGCCGCCGACGACGAAGACTATCGCCTCGACTGCTTCGGCATGGTCAAGGCGATCGTCGGCCAGATGGCACGGCACAGCGCGAAGCTGACCGATACCGAGCACGGGCTCATCGACCGGGCGGTCAACACCGTCTGGAGCGAACAGGGCGTCGCTGCGAGCATCACCAGCGTCGGCGAGGCCCTGGTGGAACTCGGGAGCGAGACGGCCGGCGACCTTGCCACTGCGCTTGCCCCCTATATGACGGGCGGCACTTACGGCGCCTTCTTCGAAGGCCAGGCGAGCCTCGACCTCGATGCCGACTTCACGGTCTTCGAGATGTCGGACCTTGCGAGCCGCGAGGAACTGCGCGCGGTCGTGCTCTCGGCGATCATGTTCATGACCAGCCAGGCGATGACCCGCAGCCCCCGCCAGATCCGCAAGCTGCTGCTGATCGACGAGGCCTGGTCGATGCTGAAGGGCGGTTCGATGGGCGAGTTCGTCGAGACCTACGCCCGGACCTGCCGCAAATATGGCGGCGCGCTGGCGACCGCCACCCAGTCGCTCAACGACTATTACAAGTCCGATGGGGCGACCGCCGCGCTCGAAAACAGCGACTGGATGCTGATCCTGCAGCAGAAGCCCGAAACAATCGCCGATTTCAAGGCCAGCAAACGCCTCGACATGGACGACCGCACCGAGACGCTGATCCGCAGCCTGAAACGCTCGGGCAGCGACTATTCGGAAGTCTTCATCAAGGGGCCGGAGACCGAGGCGATCGGCCGGCTCGTGCTCGACGACTATTCGGCAACGCTGTTTTCGAGTTCGCCCCAGACTTTCGCCGCGATCGATGCCGAGATCGCGCGCGGCCACCAGCTCGCCGATGCCATCGAACGCATCGCCTTCGCCAACCGGACCTGACCATTTCAAGCAAAGGACTACCACGCCCCATGCCTCTTCATCTCGTCTCCCCGTTCGACCGGGCGCAGGAGCCCCAGGCGGACGACAGCTTCGACCCCATGCCGCCCGGCAGGAGCTGGCGCGTGCATGCTGCCGACGTCTGTTACATCGTCCTTCGCGGCAGCCTGTTTCTCGCCTCGAGTTACCTCATGGCGCTTGGGCTGCCGCTGCTGTTCTTCCTCGCGATTTCGGGCGGCGACCCGCAAGCCTTCTTCGCGCATCTAGCCAACATCGCCGACCGGTTCCTTGCCGCCGATGCGGGCCGCAAGATCGGCTTTCTCTCCGAATTCAAGTTTGTCCTGATTGGCCTCGCCACGCTCGTCGTCGTCTGGCGCATGCCGCGCTTCATCCGCGAGCTCGAGCAGGAACTCTCGGAGGAAAAGCTGTGAAGAACATTTTGGCAACATTGCGGTCGGGCACGCGTCTCCCGGCCATCAACATGACGGCGCTGACGCTTGGGCTCAGCATGGTCGCATCGACGCTTTGGGGCGTCTGGGCGACCGACAAGCTGCTCACCCTCGAAAAGCGTGAAGTGGTCACGGTCCAGCTGAGCCGGATCATGGGCGACTTCATCGAGGCCGAAGCGCGCGCCGGGCGCCCGCCCGAGGAAACGAAGATGCGCGTCCAGGCCTATCTCAAGGCCGTCGAAGCCTCGGTGGAACGGCTCGGGCGCGAGGGGCGCACGGTTCTCGTCGCCGAAGCGGTGGTGGCCGGGAGCACGCCGGACCTTACGCAGTCGGTGCGCGCCGATGTCGTGCGCCGGATGGGAGCCATTCCCGATGCGCCCCGCTGACTTCCTGTCCCGCTCGCCCACGTGGCGCCGCCTCGCGCTCTGGACCGGGCTTGGCGCCGGCGCGCTGGCGCTGTCCTCGCTCGCCGCCTTTGCCCAGGGCCATGCGCTGATGGTCAACGTCAGTCCGAGCCTGCCCTACTGGGCCGTCTGGCTGACACGCGGCGCGGTGCCTCACCGCGGCGACATCATCCTGTTCGATCCGCCCGCCTCGCCGCTTCTGGCGAAGCATTTCGGAGCTGAGCCCAAGCCTTTCGGCAAGCGGGTGAGCGGGGTGCCCGGGGACATCGTGACCGAGAAGGATCGCGCCTACTTCGTCAACGACCGCCTGGTCGCCAAGGCCAAGCTCAAGAGCCGCCTTGGCGAACCGCTGGCGCTCGGTCCGACCGGGAGAGTTCCGCAAGGCTGCTATTTCGTCACGAGCGAACACAAGGACGGGTTCGACAGTCGCTACGCCGCGATCGGCTGGATCTGTGGCCCGCGCATCCTCGGGGTCGGGAGGGCGATCCTGTGAAGAGGCTCACATTCCCCATATGCGCTACCGCGCTCGCGCTCATCGTCGCAAGCCAGGCATCGGCTGGCGATTACGGGCAGCATGGCACGGTTTGGCCGGTAATCGAACCGGACCTGCTCCAGCAGATTCATGCCCGCCTCACGCAGCTCGAAAAGACCGGCGAGACCGCACGGCTGAACGAGGAGTTGAAGCGGAGGACGATCGCGCGGGTCAACCGGCCCTTGCCCGTGCCCGGCTTGACCCTTGCCTCGGCGGCACGCAGCTGGCGCTTCGACCCGACAATCACGGTCGAGCGCAACATTGCCGACGACAAGGGCCGGGTCATCATTGCCGCTGGCACACGGGTCAATCCGCTCGACACTGTGCCGCTGCGTAATCCCTTGGTCTTCCTCGACGGCGACGACCCTGCCCAGCTCGCATGGGCGGCGCGCCGTTATAGCGCCACCAAGGCAAAGCTCATCCTGGTGCGCGGCGCACCGCTGGAACTCATGAAGTCCCGCCAGCGGCGCTTCTATTTCGATCAGGGCGGCACGCTCGTGAAGCACTTCGGCATTCGCGCCGTGCCCGCGACCGTCGAGCAGCAGGGGCGCGTGCTGCTCATCACCGAGCAGCCGGTTAGCGTCAAGGAGCGCACGCCGTTATGAACAAGAGACATCGCCTGTTGTTATGGATTTGCGGGGCATTGCTTCTCGCCAGTCTGAGCATCGTATCGAGCCCTCCGGCCCAGGCTGCGGCCGGTCCTGGGCGCTGCACCGGCAAGTTCGTCAACCCGATCACCGACATCTGCTGGTCGTGCCTGTTTCCGATTTCGGTCGGCGGCCTCAAGATCTGGCCCTCGAGCCGGCCGGACACCGACAATCCCGACCTGCCGGTCTGCCTTTGCGGCCTCAGGCCCGGCATTGCCATGGGGTTCTGGGAGCCGGTCCGGCTCGCCGACGTCAGCATGAAACCGTGGTGCTTCGTCAACCTTGGCGGAATGGAGCTCGATCCGGGCTTCGACATCGGCTTCAAGTCGATGGCGGGACCATCGGCGATCGGCGGCAACACGCAGTACAATTCGCAGTGGCACGTCCACTGGTACGCCTATCCGCTGATCTACTGGATGGAGATCGTCGCCGATTTTCTGTGCCTCGATTCCGGTTCGATCGACATTCTCTACATCACCGAGATCGACCCGCTATGGCAGGACAGCGAACTCACCGCGATCATCAATCCTGAAGCGGTGCTCTTCGCTAACCCACTGGCGCTCGCGGCCTGCGCTGCGGACTGCGTTGCGGCAACGGCCAAACTGCCGACCGATGAGCTGTTCTGGTGCGCCGGCTGCCAGGGGACGATGTATCCGCTCAATGGCAATGTCTCGGCGACGATCGGCCATGTCCAGGCCTCCCGGCTCGCGCTCGCCCGTTTCTCCTACAAGCTCCACCGCGAACTCGTCGCCTGGGGAACGATGGGCAGCAAGGGCCTGTGCGGCAAGTATCTGATGCCGGTGATGCGCAAGCAGCAATACCGCTTCCAGGCCACCAATCCCAATCCGCAGACCAAGGGCCGCTATGCCTGCGCGCCCATTGGCGCCTCAACCACCTTCATGTCGGCAGGCCAGGTCTATCCCGCCATTGGCGAGGACATGGGCTATCTGGTCTGGCGCAAACGGAACTGCTGCGCGCTATGAAAACACTTCCTCATCTCATTGTAATTGCGTCGCTCGCAAGCATTGCTGGCTTGGCTGGCGCGGCCGCGCAAACGGCTGAGCCGGACCTCGATCTCGCGGCCATCCGCGCCCGGGCAAGCGCCGAATCAGGCGAGGCTGATGCGCTTGCGGCGAATGCCCGCGCACGCGCCGAGGCATTGGCGCGCGAGGCCAGGGCAAGCGCCGATGAGGCCCAGACGCACGGCCGGCGCTACACCGGCGAGGCAGCGAGAAGCGCGAAGCCCGAGCCGGCGGTCACGTTCGATTTCGACCGGATGGTTGCTGACGCCGGAACCATGACGAGCGAAGCCATGGGCGAGGCGCCACGGTTCATTGCCTTTGCGTCGCTCTCGATGCCGCCTGCCGCGCTGCGCGCGATGATCGAGGACGTGACCCGCGCAGGCGGCGTCGTGACCTTGCGCGGTCTGCCAGGCAACAGCGCCAAGGCGCTGACGGCCGCGCTGGCGAAGGTAGCGAAGCCGGGCGAGCAGCTTGACGGCGTCGGCATCGATCCGCGCCTGTTCCGCGCGTTCGGGATCGAGGCGGTCCCTGCCTACGTCGTCACCAGCAGCGATTTTGACCTCTGCGATGGTTTCGACTGCCGGACCGAGGTCCCGCCGCACGACCGCATGAGCGGCAATGTCAGCGCGGCCTACGCGCTGGAGACTTTTGCCCGCGGCGGCGGCCCCGGAGCCCTGCTCGCCGCCCAGCACCTAGCCCGCCTCGAAAGGCCCGCTCCATGAAACCGCTATTTCTGTCACTCGCGTGCTTCGGCGCGATCCTGCTGAACCTGGCCGGGCCACTGCATGCCCAGACCACGACCGATGCCGCCAAGGCGGATGGCAAGGCCTTCGGCCGGGACAAGGCCGCCGCAGCGCAAGGCGCGGCGACGACGAACCCCGACGCCAATCGCGTGCCCAATTTCGGCGGCGTGCCCGGCCAGTCGGGCTATTTCGACGATCCCGACCGGATGAGCCGCGAGGCGGCGAGCCAGGCTACGACCAACACCGGCTACCGGACCATGCGGGATTCGAGTGCAAGGCGCGCGCGGTTCGCGCCGCAGGATCTCGATGCGACCATCGCGCGCAGCAATGTCATCAGCGATGACCCGCTTGCCTATACCAGCGGGATGGCCATCGGCGGCTCGCAGGGCCGCTGCGTGCCGCTTCCGCCGGGCAGCGGCACCGCAGCCCGCTACATGGCGACCTGCAACGTCGGCTACACCGCGACCCAGGAAACGCGGACCTGCCCCGTGACATTGACCGCGCGGGTCGAGCAGCGGCAGGTCTACGGCTATTACTGCGTCGGCGGCAGCGGGGTCGATCCGGCCTCGGTCTACAACTGCAACCGCTACCCGGCACCGCAGTGCACAGTCACGCAGTCGTACCCGATCAATCTGTGCGATCCTTATTTCGGGATCTACTGGGGCTGCAATTCGGGCGACCTCAGGGTCGATCTCGTCAGCTGCACCGCGCCGGTCGATGGCGCCACGCCCTACACTGTCACCGGCGGGAACGTCGTCACGACCACTCGCGACGACAGCCAGTGCGCCGGCCTCGCGGCTGACAGTAGCTGCCAGCAAGACACCGAGACCTGCACGGATAGCGATCCGGTCACCCGGATCGTGGATGGCATCGCCGTGACCCAGCCCTGCTGGGCCTGGTCGCGCAGCTACACCTGCGCGCAGTTCACGGAAGCGCAGGACTGCCAGACACTCGAGAGCACGCCGGGTTGCACGCTGGTGCGCGAGGATTGCCTGGCCGGCGAGCCCTGCCGGACCTGGGAGCTGGTCTATGACTGCCCGGTCCCGGACCAGCCCGCGAGCACGAACCAGTTCATCTGCGATGGCGATGTCTACTGCATCGACGGATCGTGCGAAACGATCGAGCGCGAGGCCAATGACGAGTTCAAGGATGCGGTCGTCGCCTTGAACGCGATGAACCAGGCGCGGCGCGAGTTCGATGCCGACACGCTCACCCTGTTCAAGGGCACGCGCGAGACCTGCTCGTCGAAGGTGTTCGGCGTGCTCAACTGCTGCAAGGGCAAGGGCTTCCCGCTGATCCCTGGCATCCAGTTGCTCGTGGCGCTCGGCTGCAGCCGCGAAGAGATGCTGCTCCACCAGCGCGATGCCCAGGGTCTGTGCGCCTATGTCGGCACTTATTGCTCGGACAGCTTCCTCGGCGTCTGCCTGACCAAGAAGAAAGTCTACTGCTGCTTTGAATCCAAGCTTTCGCGCATCCTGCAGGAACAGGGCCGCCAGCAGCTGAACAAGCCCTGGGGCAAGCCCAAGACCGAGCAGTGCCTCGGGTTCACCATCGACGAATTTGCACGGCTCGATCTCTCGAAGATGGATTTCAGCGAGGTCTATGCCGAGTTCACCGACGCCGCCCGCCTGCCCGACGAATTGCAGGCCACCCAGGAAATCCAGCAGAAAATCGAGGATTACTATGCCCGCGCACGCCAATAAGGCCGCCCGGCGGCGCCTGGCCGTCTGCCTCGCTCTCGCAGCCGTTTGGCCGGCCATGGCTCTGCCGGCCCATGCCGAAGAGCCGCCGCTGGTCACGACCGGAGACAGTCAGGACAGCTTCTACTGCGAGGAGCGCCGGCTCGGATACTGGTTCTATTGCGCCAGACCCAGACCGCCCGAACGCGAGATCGCGACGCCCGCCGCGAGCGCGACGAGCCAGCTCGATGCGATCACCGCCCAGTTGCGCGAACTTAAGGCCAAGGCGATCCTCGAGCCGACCCCGTCCAATGTGACGGCCTACATCCGCTTCCAGCGTGCGCAGCTCGACCGGGCTTCACTGTTCAGCGATGTCTGGCAGCGCGCGATCTGGCAGGATCCCGAACTCGATTACACGCTCCAGCGCCCGGTCTCGACGCTCGGCAAGCGCCAATGGCAGGACTCGCGCAATGCCGAGCGCAACGCCGCCATGGCGCAGCTCTCCGAGCGATATGGCCTGTTCTATTTCTTCGCCCAGAGCTGCGGCGCCTGCGAGGTCATGTCGCCGATCGTCCAGGGCGTCGCCTCGACCTGGCACATCACCGTGCGCGCGATCTCAACCGACGGCGGTCCGTCGCGCCATTTCCCGAACTACACAGTCGAGACCAACCAGCGCACCCGCATGGGCCTGGAGCCCAAGATCACCCCTGCGGTGGTGCTCTGGGATGCCCTCAAGGGCCAGCCCATCCCCATCGGTTACGGCGTGATGTCCGCCGATGAACTCCAGGACCGCATCTACCTCCTCACATCGAAGGAAGCCGGACGTGACTATTAGGATGAGACGCCCAGAGACAGCGCTGCTCGCCGCGATCCTCGCGGCCGCCCTCCCCCTTACCAGCGTGTCGGCCGACGTCGGCAGTTCGATGGACTCGTTCCTGAACGATGTCGGCGGCGCGGCCAACGTCAATGGTCCGACCGCGTTCCAGGGCCAGTCTGCCGGCTATTACAGCCTCGGCAATGTCTGGACGCGCTTTCCGCAGAAGACGACCAACATCGCCAATCTGCAACTGCCCCGCGCCCGCGCCGGCTGCGGCGGCATCGACATTTTCGCCGGCAGTTTCAGCTTCATCAACGCGAGCGAGATCGTGGCGATGCTGAAAGCGGTTGCCAACAATGCCGTTGGCTTCGCCTTCAGCCTGGCGATCGACACGGTCTGCCCCGAATGCTCGAAGATCATGCAGGAGTTCAGCCAGAAGGCTCAGCTCATGAACAATCTCAACATCAACTCCTGCGAGATGGCGCAGGGGCTGGTGGGCGGGATCTGGCCCAAGGGCGATCTTGCCGACAAGGCGATCTGCGAGGCGATCGGCAATTCGGAAGGGATCTTCACCGACTATGCCGCAGCCAAGCACGGCTGCGGCACCAAGGGGCAGCGCTCCAGCACGACGGCACACGGCTCGGGCAAGTACGACGATGTCAATCCCGGGGTGGCGCGGAACTACACCTGGACCATCCTCAAGAAGTCGGCGTTCTTTTCGCCCGGCGGCCAGTTCGACGAGGAACTCGCCGAATATGCCATGACGCTGCTCGGCACGATCATCTACGTGCCGCCCAAGGACGACGAGCCGGGCAAGTTCGTGCCGATCGTCGGCGAGGCTTCCTCGACGCTTGTCACCTCGCTGCTCGACGGCACGAGCAATGGCAACGTGCTCATCTTCGACTGTGACGAGACCGACAAGTGCCTCGACCCGGGGTTCAAGTCGCTCAGCCTGCCGGCATCGAAGGCGCTGCGGCCGCGCGTGGCGGCGCTCATCGCCGGCATGGTCCAGGCGATCCGCGACGATACGGCCATCAGCGAAGAGCAGAAGGAACTGCTCCAGGTTGCCTCGATCCCGCTCTACAAGATCCTGACCGTACAGGCGGCCTATGGCCGGGGCATGCCGACTGACGATCGCGAGACCCTCGCCGAGATCGCCAGTGTCGACCTGCTGTTCGCGGTGCTCGACCGGATCGTCAGCGAGGCGGGCCGCTCGATGTCGAGTTTCATCGGCGCCGACGAAGCCAAGATCGCGATGTGGCAGAACCAGGTCAACGTCGTGCGCCAGGCGCTCGCTGACCGGCAGGCCAACACTCATCTCAAGGTCAACGCGGTCCTGCAGATCATCGAGAAGACGGCCTTCATCGAGAACGTCCTCGCCGCTTCGATGTCGCCGGGCATGGCCGCCTCACTCGACTGGTCGCGCGGCGTCCAGACCCGCGCCCTCACCCACTGATCGGACCAACCACACCCAGGCGAGACAACAGACATGGTCGAGATTTTTACGGTCGGCGGCGGCGACTATCTGGTCAATGTCTTCCAGGCCGTCGCTGCCTGGACGGGCAATGGCGGTTACAAGAGCCTCATCCAGGTGGTCATGGTAATGGGCCTTGGCCTCTCCGCCCTGACGCTCGCCTTCAATCAGGACTGGCGCGCCTGGATCAACTGGTTCCTCGGCGCGACGCTCATTTACTCCTGCCTGATGGTGCCGCGGCTCGACGTCCATGTGACCGACCGGCTCAATCCCAGCCTTGCGCCTGCCAATGTCAGCAATGTGCCGCTCGGGCTGGCGCTCATGGCGAGCTTCACCAGCCAGGTCGGCGACTACCTGACGGGCTCGGCAGAGGTGGTCTTCGGCTTGCCGGGCGACCTCAACTATTCGAAGAACGGCATGATCTATGGCGCGCGGCTCTACGATGCGACCCGATCCCTGCGCATCTCCGATCCCGAATTCGCCGCCAATCTCGACGAGCATTTCCGCCAGTGCGTCTTCTACGACGTCCTGCTCGGCCGCTACTCGATGAAGGAACTGGCGGAGAGCAGCGACATCTGGACGACGATCGCGCCCGGCAGCCAGGCCCGCGCGCAGAGATTCCTCACGCGCGACGCCGCATCAGGTCAGGTCAGCTCGAACATTGTCACTTGCCGCGATGCCTACGACACGCTGAACGCTCAGTGGGCCGGGCTGGTCGACGCGATGGGGACGGTGTTCGGGCGGCAGCTCTATCCCAACCAGACAGCGGCGCTTGCTAAGGCGAAGCTCTTTGCCGACCTGCCGGTCGCCTACCAGTACCTGACCGGCGTTTCGGCCAATGCGACCGAGATCTTCAAGCAGACGCTCACCATCAACGCGATGAGCCAGGCGATGCACTCGATGTCGGGCAGCAGCGGCGCAGGGAACGTCGACGTCTATGCCCAAACGCGCGCCGACATCCAGACCGAGCGAACATATGGCTCGATCGCCAGCAACGCGATGAAGTGGGTTCCGCTTCTGAACGTCGTACTGACCGTGCTTTTCTACGCCCTGTTCCCGGTGCTCTTCCCGTTGTTCCTGCTCCCGAAGACAGGTCCGATCGCTCTCAAGGGGTATGTCACCGGTTTCTTCTATCTTGCCGCCTGGGGACCGCTCTTCGTGATCCTCCATATGATGCTGATGTACAAGGGCGCGGCCGATATGAGCGCGGTCACCGGCAGCAATGGTCTTAACCTTGCCAGCTTTACCGGCATGGCCGACGTCAACAGCGACATCGGTCTCCTGGCAGGCTATCTCATCGCCTCGGTGCCGTTCCTTGCGGGCGGCGTCGCCAAGGGCGCCATGGCAATCTCGCACCACGCGACCAGCTACCTCAACCCGAGCCAGAACGCGGCCGAGGAAGCGGCGCGAGAGGCCAGCACTGGCAATGTCTCGCTCGGCAATACCAGCTTTGAGAATTCGAGCGTGCTCACCCGCCAGTTTGCGCAAGGAACGATCGCGCCCAGTTTCACCTATGGCGCCGCCCAGACGCGCACTTTCAGCGAGACCGGTTCGATGACGACAAGTTTCCCCGAAGGCAGCTATGACCAGCTTCCGACCTCAAGCTATCCGTTCACGCCGACGCTGGGCCAGGAGTTCACCGCGCGCCTATCGACGATGGCTTCGCAAGCCAGGTCGAACAGCGAAACCTATGCGAACGTCGCCACGGAATCGACCACCAGCGCCGTGACGAAATTCCGCGAACTCAGGGACCAGTTCAGCCGCGGCTCAGCGTTCGAGAGAGCAACAGGGACATCCAACTCCGACAGCATCCAGACTGCATTCAGCGAGGTCGACCAGGCATCAACCAATCTGCAACGCCAGTTCGGGCTCTCGCGCAGGGCCGCCGACGATATCACCGTAGCGTGGTTCTTGAATGGAGAAGCTGGCGCGAGCGCCGGTGTGACAAACGGCGTCGCTTCCGCGAATATTGGTGCCAAGGGAGGACGAAACCAAGCGTGGACCGACAGCGACATTGGCATCGCGTCGGAGGACCGCTCGCGAATCTTCAGCAGCCTTGCCCAGATGTCCGACAGCCGTAACTGGTCGAGCACGCGGGACGGGTTTGTCCGATCCGTCAGCACATCGAGCAGCTCGTCGATCTCGACCACGGCGAGCGGCATGAACGCGTCGCTCACCGAAGCGCAAAGCTACAGCCGCGAGGCGCGCCGCGCCGAGGAACTCGCTAACCGCCTCGAAAGCCAGGCTTCGTTCTTCGAGGGTAACAGCGCGGCCGGAAGCCTCAATTTGTCTCAGGCCTATCGTGAATGGGGCTTGGTCGAAATCGAGCGCAACCGCGACTTCTACGGCAATGTGCGGTTCGACGACGTGACCTTCCAACTCAGCCCGGAAGGCCAGGCGCTGCAAGCCAAGTTCGTTGAAAGGTATTCCGAGCAACTGCGCGATGGGATCGAAGACCGCCTCGTCTTGGCTCCCGGGAAACCGATATCTCGACCGACGACTTCTGGCGCGGGTTCAGTTCGCGGACGCGCACAGATCGATGGAAGCGGCTACGGTGCAGTGCCGCAGGTGGATCCCGGCAATATCCATGAAGAGGTTGAACGTGCTCAGACTACCGGTCGTCAGAGGATCCACGGATCCAGAGGGCGACTGGACGCCGTTACCAAGGGAGCGCAAGGCGCAAGTGCTGAGGCCGCAGATGACGTCAAAGAATGGTGAATAGTCAGCCCTTTAAGGCATCCCAATAAATGACGAACCCCGCGAAAATTGCGAGAATGAGTATCACTGCGATGCTTAGAGCTCGTGACCATGGGTCAGCCCAGGACTTCTTGATTCGATATTCCGTCAGGCGGTTGTCGCGGATCGCCTGATCGATTTCGGACAGCCCTTCCCACTTGCGGGTTTCGTGCGCCTCGGCGTTCTCAAAGTCGAAATTCGTCATGATGGCGTTCATCTCTTTCTCCTTGGAACATAGCAGAAACACGAGGCTGGCATAGGAATTTCGATACGACCCAGTCAAATCCATAGCCTCGCTGCAACCTCTACTCCGGTGGTGCTGCCTCGAACGTTAGTAGAGTCGCAGGAATCAGGCTATTAAGCAGGATCAGTTGCTGGCCCTTCAGGTGCCTGCGACGGCGAAGGCTTCGCATCCGGCTGTCGTGCGGCGTTTGCGGCGCGGCGGCATAAACTTCTATACCAGTGTGGTTTGCCCAACTGGATGAGTGCGAAGGTCGCTCGATGACGACTTCGTTAACGCGCCATCCAAACGTGGGGTGCTCCTGGCGGCCTTCTGAATTTGTGCGGCCATTCTTTACCGGCAAAGTCGGGTATGTTACCCGTTCTCTGGACGAGATCGGGCAATCTACCCGACTTTGAGGAGGTGCCACCTGCGTTTCGTGCCGACCCCGATCGCCTCGCAACTGACGGGGCTCTCGACGGACAAGCTCCGCGAATGGACCAGCCGGCGCGCGCTGATCCCCGCGGATCAGCGTCCGAAGCGAAAGGGTTCGCCAGCCAAGTTCAGCTGGCAGACCATCCTCGTGTTGCGGGTGGCGGTTCTTCTCCGGGATCAATTCAGTCTGGAGCTTCAAGCGCATAAGGCGGCGTTCGCCGACCTGCGAAAACTGCTGCGGTCGCAATCGTTCATCGCGCTTTGGGGAAAGCGGCTCGCGCTCGGACCAAGGCGGACATGGGTATTCCTGGATGGCACCGATGCGGTTCCCGCGACCGATGCACTGCTGATCGCCCTCGATCCCCATCTCGCCATTCTCCGGGACGGCTTTGCCCTGCCGGGCGCGAGCGAGGAACGGCAGCTCGATCTCTTTTCGCTGCCGAGCGTACATGGCAAGCAGCGTCCGATACCCCGGCAGCTCCCTGATCGGCGGGCGTCATGAATACGGTGTTGCCACACGTCTTGCCCCGCCTGAGCGACTGTTCTCGGCAGTTTGTTCATGATATGTTCTCATCCGTGCAATGGCGGATGGAAGGGACATGACCGCTGCAGCGGTTCAGGAATGGCTCGAAAAGCTAGGCTATGCGGCTGAGCCGGACGTGCTGCACCAGCGCGGAGAGGCGATCCCCGAAACGCATCCTTATGCCCTGGAGATCAAGACCCTTCTCAAGCCGGACGGGGCAGTCCGCGCTCAGGCTGTCTTCGACGTGGAAGGCGTGCCGACCGTCGTCTTCGTGGCGGCGGATGAGGCGCCGCTTACGACGGCTCAGCTAGACCAGACCCGTCAGCGCATCTGGAACCAGAACCTCGCGACGATCGTCATCGAGCTCAAGGGCGAGGAAGCGATCGCGCTGCCTGCCCGCAAGCTCCGGCAGGCGGGCGAACGCCTGCGTCTTGAGGAAGCGCGGCCGGATGGCCCGTTCTCGGCCCTGGACGTCTCCACGGCCAACTTGTCACGGCGCATGCCCAAATGGTTCGACGTCAAGGCCAGAGTGGATCGCAAGCTTCTGTCGAACCTGTCGACGGCTGTCGCAAAGCTGACCGACGAGGGGCTGGACGGGATTAGTGACAAGCGCGCACGCCGACGGCTCGCTGAGCTTCTCATGGGGCAGGTGCTGTTCATTTCCTATCTCGAGCATCGCGAGATCGTGGGTGAGACCTATCGTGCCCGGCGCAAAGTCGAGCCGTTGCCCGGGTTGATCGCCAAACGGGATCGAGCCGGCATCGCCAAGCTGATTGACCGGCTCCGGTCGGACTTCAATGGCGATTTCCTGGGTGATGACCGGCATGACCCGTGGACGGCACTCTCCATCGGCGGCTTTGGTATCCTCGACCAGTTCCTGAGCCGCACCGACATGCGCACCGGCCAAGGTGATTTCTGGAACTATGATTTCAGCTATATTCCGGTCGAGCTGCTGTCAGGCCTCTATGAGCAGTTCTTGACGCCGGAGCAGCAGTCCGAGGACGGCGCCTATTACACGCCCCGCAATCTCGCCATGCTTGCGGTCGACCAGGCGTTGCTCGCCTCGCCTGATCCGCTTTCGGAGACAATCTTCGACGGCGCCTGCGGATCGGGAATACTGCTCACGACCGCCTACCGCCGCCTGATTGCTCTCGCGGAGGCGCGCGAAGGACGGCAGCTTGGTTTCGCCGAGCGCGGCGAACTCCTCAAGCGGAGCATCTTCGGCGGCGACATCAACTTCATGGCCTGTCGTGTCACTGCTTTCAGCCTTTATCTGTCGCTGCTTGAGGGGCTCGATCCGGCCGATATCCTTGAGGCGCAGGAGCGCGATGGCACCAAACTCCCGCCGCTCAAGGATCGCAACCTCGCGCACGGACGCGATCGCGCCGATTTCTTCCAAGACAAACATGCGTTCTTTGGCCGTCGCTTCTCCCTGATCATTTCCAATCCCCCCTGGGCCGAGCCGGAAGGGGAGACGCACACCTCGGCGGACGACTGGGCAGACCGCGCAGGCACGCCGTTCGCGCGCCGCCAGATGGCCGGAGCCTATGCCCTGCGCGCGCTCGACTTCCTGGAGCAAGGCGGACGCACTTGCCTGATCCTGCCGATTGGCCAGCTGCTCGGCGCGTCGAGTGAGGCGTTCGTCTCCTATCTTCTCCGCGCCTACAAGCCGAGCCGCATCATCAACTTCGGCGACCTGCAAGGGCTGCTTTTCCCAACTGCGGAAAACACCTGCCATGTGTTCCTGGGCGCGCGCCGCGGTGAGGCCGTTCTCCAGACCATCCCCTTCGGCGAGACGTTCGACTATCTCGTGCCCAAGGCCGACCTGAGCCTGGCGCTTGGCCGCCTCACCATGCAATCGGCCGATCGGCATGCGCTGCAGACCCGCTCGGTCGCCGAGGATCCACAGTTGCTCGTCACCATGATGTGGGGCGACGCCAACGACTTGGCGATCTGGAGCCGCCTCAGCCTGCGCGGCACCTTCGCAAATTTCTGGCGCGGGCCGCGCGAGTTCAGGCGCTGGACCTACCGCAAGGGTATCCATCTCGAAGACAAGAGCCGGGAGGCGGTCGATCCCGGCCCACTTCGCGACATGCCGCATGTGCCGATCGCCGCGCTCAGCGCTGGCGTGCCGGTCCTGCATCCCGACCTGCTCAGGCTCTGGCCCGAGGACAAGGACACCGTCGTCGGCCTCAATGAGGCTGTACTCGCCGTGTTCGATGGGCCGCGCGTAATCTTTCCGGACGGTTTCTCGCGTGAGCAGCAGAATGTCCGCGCGGTCTACTATGATGGGCCGGCGAGCTTCACCCACAGCATAGGGGTGATTTCCGGTCCAAGGTCGGATGCTCCGCTGCTGAAGTTCGCCGCGGTCTATCTGCGTTCCACGTTGGCACGCTATTTCCTGATGATGCGCGGCTGGAAGATGCTGTGCGAGCGCAATGGCATCCATCTGAAGGATGTCGACGCCTTCCCCTTCTTCCCGCCGGAGGACGCGCCCGATCCCGCAGCGGCCGCCTCGGCGTTGGCATCGATCACGGATCATGTCGACCGGTTGATGTCCGAGGAGGAACTGCTCCAGCTTGCTCAATATCAGTCACTTCGCGGCGAGCTCGACGCAGCCGTCTTCGCTTATTTCGGCCTGACGGATGAAGAGCGGACGCTGGTCACTGAGACCGTCGAGGTGCTCATGCCTTCGATCCGACCGCGAAGCTTCAAGAGCCTCGATACGCCTGCTCAGCGCACTGCCGGCGAGCAGCATTTCCGTATCTACGCGGATGCGCTTGCGACGGCGCTCACGTGCTGGCGCGACAGGACGGGCGGCCGAGGACGCTTCCACGTGGACGTCGTGGCCAACGATCCGGCCCGCGCTGGGCCCTCGGGAATCGTGAAGGTCAGCTACGCAGAAAAGGGCCGTGCGGCGCCCGGTTTCGCGGCGGTCGTCAACGACGATCTGGTGATCGAGACGCTGGCTGCGCTCAGGAAATCGGGGCTGCGCACCATACCGTCCGGGGACTATCTCACGCTCGTTCCGGATGCGCACCTCTGGATCGACGGCAGCCTCTACCTGGTGCGGCCCCTTACGCAGCGCAGTTGGACGGTTCGCCAGGCTCTTCGCGACGCTGAATATATCGTGCGGACTGTGCAGTCCCGCGCCGGCTTCGACAAGTTGGCGGTGCCTGCGTGACGGGTGCGTCCGACTGGCTTTCTGCCTTCCCGTTAAAACCGGCAACCGAAGCGGTCGAAGCGCTGCGCCAGGGCTGGTCGGAGCTTGCGGAGCGGCCGAGACCGGATTTCAATCCGAAGACCAGGGAGGACGCGCTCACCAAGCGTCTCAAGGTCTATGTCGAGAACCATGTCGCGCGCGAGCGCGGCCTGCTCGGCATGTGGGCGGCCGAGGACATCATCGGCGAGATCGATCCGGCGACCGGCGCCCTGATCGAGGAGCGCCGGACCGACATCGTCTATGGCTGGAACAGCGCCGTCCATTCCATGAAGCTGGTGTTCGAATTCAAGCGACTCGGACGCCAGAAGAAGCATCGCGATCATTACCTGCGCGAACAGGGCCTCGGCCGCTTCGTGACCGGAATCTACAGCCGGCGGCAGGCGGTCGCCGCCATGGTCGGTGTGCTGCTCGACCCGGTAGAGGAAATCGTGCCGCCGATCCGCGAGGCGCTGGGCGAAACCGCGCTCGCGACTCTCCTGCGATTGCGGCCAACCGCCACTGGCCAGGCCTATGCGCGACCATCTCCGCTGTTTACGGCCGCAGACTTCGACACAGAGCACGAACGTGAGCCTGCGCTCGCGCCGAGCCATGGCACAATCCGAGTGTCACATTTCTTCTTCGCCTTCGGATATCCGACGAGCACCCTCAAACCGAAGAAGCCGAAAACATCCGCCTAACCGGTGGTCTCGCACCGTTCCAGTCAAAACAGCTTATTCAACAGCTTCGGCTCGCTCGACTTCAGCCGCTCCAGCATATTGTTCACATAGAACATGTCCGGAGCGGCGTTCACCGGCAGGACGACGACGGCATAGTCCGGCTGAGCCTTGTTCAAGGCGAAGGTTACCAGCCCGACGCCATGGATGCTGCACAGCGACTTCAGGCGGTTCATGTCGTCGCTGCTCGTAGAGTTCGGCACGACGATGTAGCTCTTGTGGGAGAACAGCCGGTAGGCAACCGCCTGGCCGAAGGCGACTACCGGCTGGCTGGGCACAGCCTTGATCTCGGCTGTCACGATCTGCGCTTCAAACTTGAAGATGTCCTGCGCACGGGGTTTGAGCACGCCAATCACATCAGGTGTGCCCCACTTGCCGCCAAGGCTGGCCCCGCCAAGCGCGGCGGCGACCGTAGCCTCGTCGTTCTCCTCCAGCCATTCAGCAAAGCTGGCGTAGAAATCCTGCTCGGTCAGCGTCTCGGAACCGGGAGTTTCGGCCTTGACCGGTGCGGCGACCGTTTCCGCTTCCTGCGCGCTGGCGGCGGCATCATCAGCGGCGGCATACTGCGCGAGCTGATAGGTGCCGCGCGCAACCTTCACGATTTCAGAACTTCGAGTGGTCAGCAGGTTGTGAATGCCGCCATGGACGCTGTTGTGGGGTGTGTCCGGCGCCTGTGCTTCGACGGCACGCAGAAGGTCCGACCAGCGGATGCCCTGCGGATGTGCCTCGAGTACCTGGAGAGCGCGTTCCTGAATCTGTTGACGGTTCAGTTTCATGATTGCCCCCGGTTTTGTTCAGACGCCAATGGCCGCGTCGGGCTGCCCGGCGATAAGCGCATTGATCCAGGCGAGGCAAAGTTCCTCGCTCTTGTAGCTACCGCCCCATCTGTCGCGTTCCTGCTGGGCCACGATGGGGAAGGTGGAATAGATGTAGCGGATGTCGTCCCGGCTCTGCGCGGCATTGGCCTGATCGAATACGCCGTAGAGGATGAAATAGAGCGCATCGAGCTTGGCCCGCAGGTTCAGGCGGCGCTCTTCGTCCCATTCGAAGGGAGGCAGGACGTCGTCCTTTGCATCCACATGGCCCATGTCGCGGGCGAAAGGGGCAAGGTCATGCGCGGTGTAGGTCAATTCAAGCACCGCTGCGCGCACGATTTCGGCGGCAGTCTTCGGACCGAAGTCGCGAGTATAGGCGGGGGGAGGGATAATGGGGAGCTGTTCAAGTATATACTTGTTCAGGTGACGGCTCTGAATCTTGTTCCGTGCGAAGTAGTCGCAAGGGATCGAGTTCAGGTTTCCGGCCAGTAGGCTGCTGTCCGATGCACTCAGCTCGTCTAGCAGGGGCAACGTGTTTCCTGCGCCCACTTGCGGGATAATCGCTGCGATGAGCGACCGCTCATTGTTCGTGTTGCAGACATCATTGAAGCCAATTGCATAGCCCTGTTTTATCGCATCGACCTTGGCGGCATTGACCCAATACCGAGGAGTGGGGACGAAATCCGGCGAGGCTAGGTCTTCGATGGAGGCGTGAATGCTCTGCCCCTGACCGCTGACCGATCCCTCCGGCGTGATGACCGACGCATAGCGGTGATTGTAGATCTGGACGCTCTTGCCCTCATACAGCGGCAACCACGTCCCCGCAGCCGATTGGTAGCGCTGCCCCCCAATTGGCCACGCGCCCTCCTGGTTTTCGAGCTCCATTTTGTTGCGGAACTCCTTGCTTGCATTCGTCATGTGAAACATCGTCAGATACTTCGCAGACCAATCTGAGGTTTCTCCCTGCCCTGATTTCCGAACAAAAACTGGAACTCGTGCGTAGGTGGCAGAGACAATCCGCGCGTCCTCTGACGAGCGGAAAATTGGGACCGTGCCGGTATTGGGATTGACCGCAAGAAGAGTTGCCGCGTCCATCATTACGGTTGGGTCAGCATGCTCATTTGGAAGGGCGTGCAGCTTCACGGCGTAGCGGAACTTGGGGTAGCGCCGTCCTTCGTTCGAGGCGATCAGGATCGTCGGCTGATCCTCTGCGTGAACGTCCTTGAAGAGCCATCGGCGCTTATTCTCGAACGCGATGAATGCCTTCAGTTGCTGATTTTCCGTCACGCTGGAAATGTAGTCCGCGCTGGTCTTGTCAGCACCGATCCCGATTGGAACGAGCAGCCCAACCATGCCTTCTGGTTTGACCAGCGCATGGGCGCGCTCGACAAACAAACAGTAGAGATTGATATCGCCGCTGCTTAGCAGCGGATAATGGTCCGCCGGTGCTGGAACCTTCTTGCCGGTTTCCGCGTCTTTGGTCGGCTTGCCGCTGCTGAAGCGGGCCATCCGGAGGGTGTCGTTTGCCCGTTGCTCCGCCCGCAGATACTCGTCGGCTAGCGGATCCTCGGTTTCAACGAGCTTTTCAACCATCTCCTTGCGATCAGCCGCGCGCGCCTGCGCCGCAATTTCAGGCCTGCGTGCGGCAAACCACTCTACCTGTTGCAGCTTGATACGGTCCCATGGCGGATTGCCCACTACGGCGTCGAAGCCGCCGGCGCGCTCCTTGCTGCCCCACTTTTCCCAGACGCCAGGGAATGCGATCTGCCAGTTGAGGAAACGCTCCTCCGCGATCAGGGCGTGCGCATCGCCCAGAATGCGTTCGGCAGCCTCCAGGAGCTCGTTCGCATCAAAGCGCTGCTTCTTCATCCGGTCGGTCGCGCCAGCCTTCGCGGCTGCGGATTTCCTCGCCGCCGGTTCCTGCCGCCCCAGCATGATTTCCACCGGGTTGCCGAACTGGCCATCCAGCAGCGCGCGCACTGCGGCCTTGTCCACTGGCTGCTTTAGGTTCAGCCAGTCCAGCGCGTGGAGGAACGAGACGAAACTGTCGAGCGGGCCGATCTGCGATTGCACCCCATACCATGTCGCGGCGGACTGGTGTGCCTCGGCGATTTCGGCATCGGTCAGCCGCTCGATGATCCCCATCGCCGCCGCCGATGCCTCTGCCTCACGCAGGGGGCCGATGTGCAGAAGCTCGCCGCCCTGGGCACCCGCTTTGTCGATGGCATCGCGCACCCACAGGCCGAACAGGCTGTCGCCTACGCGCAGGTGATGGTCGATGAAAGACAGCGGCGCGCCGACCGTGAAGGTGTGCAGCCAAAGGGCCACCTTGGCCAGTTCGACCGCCATCGGGTTCTTGTCCACGCCATAGACGCAACGCTTAAGCACCATGCGGCGCACGATGTGGCGATCGTCGAGCTGGGCCTGGTCGATGGTCCAGCCTGCCGCCTTGGCATTGCGGAGGATGGTGGCGCGGATGTCCTCGATCTTGCGGGCCAGCGGGGAGACATATTCCAGATGCGGTGCCGCCTCGGCCGCCTGCGCCTGCGCCTCTGCCATGGCATCAAGCACATGGTCGGCCAGCGTATCGACCAAACTGACAAGGAAATGCCCCGATCCCATTGCTGGGTCGCACACCCGCAGTTTCAGAATGGCTTCTGCCGGGTCGGCCTCGTTCAGATCACCAGTCTGGTAGTCCGGGGAATCCTTGGAGTTCAGCTTGGCAAGGGCGGTGCGGAAGGCATCGAGCCGTTCGGCAATAAGCGGTTCCAGCGTTTGATCGAGGATCAGGCCAACCAGCTCGTCCGGCGTGTAATAGCTGCC
Source organism: Novosphingobium sp. FW305-C-111 (assembly GCF_058783565.1). Classification (NCBI taxonomy): domain Bacteria; kingdom Pseudomonadati; phylum Pseudomonadota; class Alphaproteobacteria; order Sphingomonadales; family Sphingomonadaceae; genus Novosphingobium; species Novosphingobium sp. FW305-C-111. Next base: position 151,990 of record NZ_JBYSYP010000007.1, on the reverse strand, counting down.
GCTGTTCTTTCGGGCGAACAGGTTGGGTCGGACCGTGAGCGCGCCGGAATCGTCGCGGACAATCTCAAACTCCAGCAACCGTTCATAGATCGAACCGAGCTGTTGCACCGAAAGGTCGCGATAGTTGATATAGCGTGCCGTGCCCCCTTCACGGAGCCAGGACAGGGCATCAAGCGTCGGAGCCATCACGCTATCGGGAATGCGGATGGAATCGAGCAGGGGCGTGCCATCGGCGGCGAACAAGCCACCATTATACGGCGGTATGCCTACCTTCGCCTCGCCCTTGTCGATGATCCGGGCAAGATCGGCCACATGGTGCCAGATCTTCGTGGCCGTATCCGAAAAGACATCGTTCTCGGAAACTCGCCTGCCCACCTCACTGCGCTGCTGTCGCAGAGCATAGTCATCATACCGCTTTTCGCCTACCGGCAGCAGGTCGCGATCTTCGGCGTAAAGCAGGAACAGCAGGCGATAGAGCAGAACAAGCGAGGCCTGGCGCACATCCTCCAGCGATGCATAAGGGGCGGCCTCGGCAATGGCTCCAGCCAGATCGGGAAAGACCTGCTCGAACACCAACTTGGAAAGGCTGGCGGCAACCCTTTCTTCGTAGAACGTTGCCGCAGCCCGCGCGCGTTCATGAAACGAGCGATTGTCCGTCCCGGTCTTGATGAAGGCATCGCGGCAGAACATGGTGGCGAAGACGCGCAGCCAATGTTCGCGCGTGGCCTCGTCGGCGAACAGATCATCGCCACCGTCCAGCGCAAGCACGCGGCCAAGATCGATCTCCAAGAACTCTTCGGAAACCGAACGTGCACCTGCCCAGTAAAGCCGCCATTTGGTGCCATTGGTCAGGATGCCCCAGCGGAGCTGGCCACTCGTCAGGTCATCGATCCGGCGCAGATAGCGGAGCATCTGGGTGGATGGCGCGGTGGCCTCATCACGGCCAGAAGCACGATCGAGCGGGCGTGCCCATCGTTTGCTCTCGACTACGGCCAGACCGTGGGCATAGCGCTTCCATTGCTCTTGAAGCGCGTTAGCTGCCGCCTTCGCTTCGGCATCCACGAACAACAAGCCATCCGGTACGTCGTCGCGACCGCTGACAGTCAAATTCTGCTGCCGCAAGGATTCCGTCCAGCTAAGCGCGCCAAGCACCGGCCAGATGAAGTCATCTTCCGTCTGGCTCTCATTGGTCTTGTGACTTTGCGGGAATGCAGCGGCGATCTTCTCCAGTGCAATACGAAGGCCGTCCGCATCTACCGCCAGATATCCTGGATCAGCCTTGATGGCTTCGGCCAGATAATCAGTCGTGAACAGAGAACCGGAAATGAAAAGTGCTGAATCAGACAAGCAGGAACCCCTTTGCGTTCACCTTAGTCAGACCGCCTCCCGGCGGGAAGAGCGCCGCAGCTTCTTTATCGTGGACCATCGCCTCGAATGAGACGCCTAGGAGAACCAGCGCGTATGAACGACGCAGCTAATTCCGTGCCTTAGCGCGAGGGCATTTTCAGCACCGGGGACGAGCAAATTCTCGAGGGGCTGATATGACGCAAGCAAGCTCGGCAGGTCATAGCGTTCGGCAAGTTCGGTAGCCTCCGCATCGTATGTGGCGAGTGCGTCGTCGGTCACTTGGTCACCTTACTTGCCCGCGATCAACCTATTAAGCTGCGCTGGATTCGGCCAGTTTCAGGGGATGGACCTCCAGCCGCGACCTGATTCAGATAGCTGCGCAAGCGCTCTTCGGTCCGCCGCCGCAGTCGCCGACCAGACCTAAGATCGGCTACCAGTCTCGGGTCGCCTGCGGCTAGTCGGCCGAACCTGCTAGGCGCCTCGCGGCTAAGCACCAAATATGCCTCGATCTGCTCCAGAAGCTCCATCGCCGTCGACTCGCTTTGCACTTGCGTTCTTGTTATGTTCCTAATAGGGATGCGTCCTAGAGTCTAGGATGACTTTTCCTAGATATCGTGACAGGACTGTGAGCGATGGACGACGCACGACAGGCTCTCGACGAGCTCATCTCATCCCGAAGGGGCTGTACTTATTCGGGGATTTCCCGGCTGCTCGGCCGCAACGTTTCCTACATCCAGCAGTACATTCGCAAAGGTAGTCCGCGCTATCTGGACGAGAGCGATCGCAACATTCTCGCGCGGTTCTTCGGCGTGGATGAGCGTGTGCTCGGCGCCCCCCCTCACCGCGGCGCACCTGTTGTCGAACTGGTGCAGATCCCGGTTCTGGACGTCGAAGCCTCCGCCGGTCACGGCGCGCTCGCCGAAATGGAAAACAAGAGCGGGCAATTCGGTTTCGATGAAGGCTGGCTCCGCAAGCTGACTCCGAGCAAGGCTTCAAGCCTGTCGATCATCCATGTTCATGGCGACTCTATGGAGCCAACGCTCAACGATGGTGACGAGGTCATGGTCGATCTTGGAGATGGGCAATCACGGCTTCGCGACGGCATCTATGTCCTGAGGATGGACGACGCGCTCAATGTCAAACGCGTTGCTATCGAGCCCCAGGGAAGGCGGATTTCCGTGCTGAGCGACAACCCCGCCTATCCGAGCTGGCGCGGCCTGGAGCGACGGTCGATCAACATCGTCGGCCGCGTCCTGTGGTTCGGCCGTAAACTCCAGTAGGTCTGACACAGAGATGTTTCTGATTTTCGCCGCCTCGGTCGTTTCTGCCGGTCAGATTTTCACGTGCACGCCTACCCATGTCTGGGATGGCGATGGTCCGCTCTGGTGCGCCGAAGGACCGCATATCCGCATCGCGGGGATCGCCGCGCGGGAAATGGATGGAACCTGCCGCACGAACCAGCCCTGCCCCCGGGCCTCGCCGCTCGAAGCCCGCGATGCGCTGGTTAATCTGATGGGCGGACCTCGCGGGAGCATTTCGACCGGGCACGTGGTCGATCAAGGCCCGAGGCTGACCTGCCGTTCCGAAGGTTCGGCCGGCGGCAGCAGGACAGCTGCATGGTGCCGTCTGCCTTCGGGCGCCGATCTTTCCTGCGCGATGATCCGCACACGTACGGTCCTGCGCTGGGACCGTTACTGGAAGGGTCCCGCGTGCCGGTAAAGGCCAACCTCCACCTGATCGGACACCTCGAAGAAGGTCCTTTTGGCCTCCTTCTTCGGACCGGTGGCGGAGTCTGGGAACTGGAGGCGAACCGCCGATCACGCCGCCTGGTGGGCTGCAAGGTCGAAGTCACAGGCCACCGTACCGGTTTCAACGGCCTGATCTGCGACGCGATATGGCCGGCAGGTCAGCCCCGCCCTCGCCGCCGGAAGTTTAACCTCGAATATGTCCTGGCCGGTGGGTTCGTCGCCTACGGCCTTATTGCCACCCTTCTCGGGTTCGCTGGATATTTCGGTTGATGCTCAGCGAGTGGGAACTCTGGGCCTGCGCCAACCAGGTGCTGCAGACGCATGGCGACAAGGCCCCCCGCCACGTCGCTGAGCAGATCGGTGCCCTGGCGCTCGCCGGCGATGAAGCAGGCATTCGCACCTGGCAGGCCATCGCCAGACGCATTGCCCAGTTGACGAGCGGACATCCCGATACGCCGCCTCATTGATCCAATTAGCCGCCGAGCAATAAACCGGCGTCTTCACCCGATCGGCGCGAGGTCGCCCGGAAACAGGCAGGGCTGAGCGCGGCTACTCGCATATTCCTCGCCTTCGATAACGAACCCCCGCATCCGCTCGACAAGGTGGCGCGCCAGATCGACTCGAGCGTTTCTCTGGGAGCGTGGATCATCGGCATTCAGCCCGCGTCGGCTCGGGCGCCCCAGCGAGCGCCACTTCGAGATAGGTGAGCAGGATATCGTCGGCGATTCGGGGCATGGAGACAATGAGAACAAATATGGAACTTTATGTCAATCGGCCGCATGGGGACGCATGCGGACAACGCCCGGCTAGATCCCGATCTCGAACGGCTTGGTGATTGAGCGGTCGAGTTCCGGCGGTTCGCGCGTCGGTGCTGCAACCCTGTCCCTCGCCTGCCCTTTCGCAGCGGCGTCGCGCAGAAGATCGACGGTTTCGAGGGCTGATCGCTTCATTCCCGGATTGCGTTCGACCGCGGCTTCGAGTTTGCCAGGGTTGTCGACGAAGAGCGTCAAACCATCCCGCAGCCGGGTAATGGTGACGAGGAATGTCTGCTGGTTCGCAAGATTGCGCTCGCGGCTGTCCATGACCGCGATGCCGCGATCCGAGGTCAGTCCCTGCGCCATGTGGGCATTCAATGCATAGGCGAGATCGAGCCGCTGAAGCATGGGATCGTCGCGTGCGAGAATGTGCTCGGCTCCGAGCGAGGTTTTCACGGTAACGCCCTTGTTGTCGACCGCGATGATCCTGGCCTGATCGGCATTTAAGAGCCCGCGCTTGTGGTCGGTTTCGGTCCAGCGAATCCGGTCACCGCTGAAGATATCGAGCGAGCGGACCTCGAACAGGCGAAGCGTATCCTGTTCGCCTTGCAGTTTGAGCTGGCCCGGCCGGAATTCGAAGCGGCGGCCACGCGCATTCTCGAGGCTGACCCGCTCCCGGGCCGCATCGGCTTCGACGACCCGATACTGCCCTTGCCGCAGCCCCTGTCCGCGTTGGCGCCGGTCGACCTCGACGACCATGCCCGGTACATAGGTGCGCGCGTAGCGCAGCTCCTCCCGCGTCACGTTCACGCGGGACAGCGTCTCCAGGCGCATGGTCCCCGGCCCCAACTCCCCGTTGGCCCTGAGGCCGGTCTGGACGGCCTCATTGACGTCGCCGCGTAGCGAGCGGCCCGAGGCGTAGATCGACGTGGTCTCGCGCTGCGCTGGCGACAGCGAGAGCCAGGCCGCCGCTGCTTCGACGGCCGCGTCGTTGCCCGCTTCCACGACATGCGGACCCAGATGACGCAACGCTTCCTCGATCTGGCCACCCTGGGCGGCATACTGGGCGTCGCGCAGCGCCTTGTCGCGGGCGCGCAGATTGACGCTCATGACCGCGGTTTCAACGCCGGCCTGCTGCATGATATCGAAGGGCTTGCCTGCGTCGACCGCCCCCAATTGCTTGCGATCGCCGATGCTGGCGAAGCGGTCGAGCTCGAGCAGGTTGGCGAGCCGCACGAGCTTTTCCTTGTCGGCATTGCCGACCATCGAGGCCTCGTCGAGCAGCACGACAGTGTCGCGCATTGCGGCTCTCGCCTCGGCACGTCGCGACTGATCGCCGCCTTCCAGCAGGTCGCGGTGCTGGCGCAGGAAGCGCGATACCGTCATCGACGGGATGCCGGTATCGCGCTCCAGCATCTGAACCAGCGTGTTCTGCACCGCGAGACCCAGCACGGTTCTCCCCTCCTCGCGCAGGATGTCCGCGACAGGTTTCAGGACCGTGCTCTTGCCGGCCCCGGCGACGCCCTGAATCGCCACGATCCGGTTGTGCGAGCCGAGCAGCAGGCGCCCGGCTCCTTCCTGCCCCGGGTTCAGCGTCAGGCCGTATTTGAGCTGCGAGAGGGCCTGCAGCCGGTCTCCGGCGACATCCGGCGGCACAATGGCAGGTGCGACGCCGCGCCCGCTTTCGACCGTCGCAATGATGCGCTGCTCAAGACCGATCGCATCGCGCGTCGTCACCATACCGCGATCGGCACCCCTGCCTTTCAGGAGATGCCCCTGGCGCAGCAGCTGATCGACACGGCCTTCGATCTCCATCATCGAGGTCGGCAGTGCGAAGCCGAGCGCTGCCCGGTAGATGTCGGTTGTCGTAAAGGCCGCTTCGCGCTCGCCGAGGTGACGGATGGCCGAAGCGACGGCGTGGACTGCTGCCATCTGTTCAGGTGTCCGATTGCCCATATGCGCAGGTATAAGCGGGTCGCCCGTGCGCAGTCCGAGGCGCTCGGCAAACGAGCTCGCCAGCGCGCGTCCGTGCTCGACGATGCCCCGAACCGACCGTCCGAAACCCGGCACATTGCCGATGTCGTGCGCGGCGCGCGCGTTGGCCCGGGCGATGACCGCTGAAGGGTCAAAACCGAGCTTCGTCGCGGCCTCGCCCCACTGGCGCGCCAGGGCATCGCGGTCCTCGATCCTTGCCTTGTCGGCGCGCGTCATCAGGGTGGCCGCATCGCGCGCACCGGGAGTGGAAAAGTCCATCTGCTGGACCGCCTGGAGGATCTCTGCGCGCCGCGTACTGAAGGCATCCCGGACATTCCTCGGGACGCCCACGGCTTCGAAATTGCCATGTTTGCCGTACTCGCCGACCTCGTAACCGAGCTTCTCTACGGACAGGCGAAAGCGCGCCATGGTCATGGCATTGAGCAGGGTATTGTGCTCCCAGAGCTTGTCGTTGCGGAGCGCCCGCCACTTGCCATCAGGTCCCTGGGTCACATTGGCGACAACCGCGTGGAAGTGGGCATTGGGCTCCTGATTGCGATTGGTGTCGTGCTGGAACAGCCCAATGACGAGATTTCCGGTCGCCACAACCCGTTCCTTGCCCCGCACTTCCATCCGGGTCTCGGCAAGGTTCTTCTCGGCCCAGGTCAGGGTCTCCCTGACTGCAGCCGCATAGGCATCGAGGATCCGCTTGTCGCCGCCGACGAGCGCGAGAACGGACCAGCTTTTGGGCAACGAGAAGGTCAGGTCCGTACCGGCCCGATGCACCCGGTTGTCGCTGCCGACGCGGCTTCCATCCGGCAGCAAGCCCTTCAGGACCGCTTCGAACTGTTTCGCCTCGACACGCCCGCGAAGCCCGAGCTGTTCGGCGCCCTTTCCCAGCCACTCGCCGGACCGGTCGGCATCGGCGCGCGTGTAGTAATTGTCGGCCGCGAAGTAGTTGGCAGCGCCGCCGGCCGTCCGGACATTGGCTACCGAGAGCATGCCATGCCTCCCCGCCGTGCGGCGCTTGCCTTCAGCATCACAGGTCCAGATCGCCGAGATCGGGTTCCTCGGGCAGCGCGGTGTCGCGTTCGCGCATTCCGTCTTCGAGCATCAGCCGGCGCGCCTCTGTATCGGCACGACTACTCGGGGTCCTGTCTGGATCCTGGGGCAGGTTTGCGGGTGGCTTCACAACCGGCGCATCGGAACGTCCGGTTTCGCGCGCGTCCCTCTCGGGATCGCCTTTGGCAGGCGTCCGCCCTGCACGAAGGACGGCATCCTTGGGTAGAGTCACCGGGCCTGCTTCGGGATGCTGTTGCGCCCGGCTGTTCCCCATCTTCCTGGCCTGGCGCGGCATGTCGGACGGTTTGTCTGCAGCCTCTGCCGCTCTCTCTCGAGCAGCGTCCTGCGCCCGTTCGCTTTTGCCGCGCGCCTCGCGGCTCTTGTCTGGTTCGAGCGCCAGAACGCCCTGCTTGGGAACCACCGGCTTGCCCGCGCCATCGTCGTTGGCAGATGGATGGTCCGTGCCGGGCGAAGTTGCCGGATCGGAGGTTTCGGCGTGTGGCGATTGCGACCGCGAGGGACTGGCAGCCGGACGCTCCTGGGCACGGCCGATGAAGGTTTCAGCGACTTTCGGCCGGTTTATCGGCTTCAGCTTGATGGGCGCGGCCGGGAAGCCATCGGGGAATTTGACGTAGCCTGAAAGCCTCGAGAGATTCATGAGCTGGTCGGGCAGGAGCAGCGGTTCGATATGCTTGCGCGGTGTCAGGCTGACCGCATCGCGGGCATTGTTGTAGCCGTAGGTATAGCCTTCCTCCATGTCCCGGACCTGGCGGTGGCCGATGAAGTCCGAGCACCAGGTTGCTGTCTCGCGGTCGGCGGTCCCGAGGATCAACTTGGTCCGGGCAAGCGATGACAGCGTCATGGCCATGTTTTCGCCGTAGACCTCCTTGAGCTTGGCGTAGGCGTGGAGCCCAAGGACGATCGCTCCGCCGAAATTCCGTGCGGTCTGGAGGCCCTTCTCAAGAGCTGGCAGCCGATGGAGCGCGCCCAGTTCGTCGACGAAAAACCAGCACTTGAGATCGCGGGTTCGTGGGCCAGTCATCAGCATGTTCATCGCCGTGTCGAGCCAGAGGGTGAGCAACTGGGCACAGACACTCATGTCGACATAGCGCGCCGAGATGAACACGATCGAACCCCGGTGATCATCATCGCTACCGTCGTCCTCGATCCATTGGCGAACCGAGAAACGCTTGCCGGCGGTCGGCAGAAGCTTCAGCGCCTTGGCGTTCACGTTGAACACCGCGCGGATCGATTCCGCCATGCGGGCGGCTTCCGGCGCGGTCAGGGGATCGGCGATCGTTCCGCGCATCATGGCATGGACGCGGGACAGGTCGGCCGTCATCAATTCACGGGCGAGCGCCTCGTTGGTGCCCCTACCCTCGGCGAGCAGTTTGAGGCAGAATTCGACAAAGAGCGCGCGCGCGGCGATGACCCAGAACTGCGCCTCGCCGCCACCGTCGTGTGGCACCAGGGCTTCGGCGGCGGCCCAGAATTCACCCTCGGTGCGGCACTCGTCGAAGAGACTCCATTGCGGGCAGCGGGCATCGAGCGGGTTCAGGATGATGTCCCGTTTGCCATCATGGAAATGCTCGATGAAAGCGCCGGTGAGATCGAAGACCACGCAGCGCTGTACCTTGGCCCGCGCCTCGGCAAGCATGTCCGACATGGCGACCGTCTTGCCCATGCCGGTCGTGCCGATGAGCATTGCGTGGCTCTGCTCCAGCCGCCAGGGATAGACGACCGTCGCGAGATGCGAAGGCTGGTAGGGGAACACCCGGGCGAGTTCCCGCGGTGAGCACAATCGCCACTTCCAGCCAAGTGCATCTGAGAGCTCACGGCTGCGCTCGCGCCGGTTGTGAGTGCGCAGTTCATCGACCAGTTCGGGAAGCGTCACGAGCATCGCGCCCCGCTCGTGCTTTCGCTCCTTGGACCGGCTGCCGAACCGCGCCGCGAACCAGTAGAACAGTGCAAATGCCGGGACGAGGAGCAGCGCCGAACGAGCGAGAGCACTGCTCGCGAGGGCCAGCATATGCTCCCAGGCTCGTACTACCGGCGGGAAGGTATCGAGCAGCGCGATGGGGAACTGGATGGTCCCGCCAAAGCCCGTTTCCAGGGCGATCTTCTTCTCGGCATCGAACTCCATGAAGCCGTAGATTGCAGCATAGATGCGCATCCATACCAGATAGACTTCGTGGGCACTGAGACCCTCCGATATGGTCCACCACGAGGTCCACGCAATCACGATAGCGGCAACGATCATCGGCCCCTTGAGCCCCGCCGCGAACATGAAGCTGAAGTGGCCGAGGAGTTGGCTGCCGCGGGTGAAATTGACGAGGTTGCGCTTCATGCGTCGCCTCCCTCGCCGGCAGCCGGGGCAAGCCCCAGTTCCTTGCATTTGCGCGCGTAAGCCTGGCGCGCACGCTCCCTTAAACTGCGATCGGGATGACCGGCGAGAAGGGCATCGATGCCAACCATGATGAAGAGGCTTTGTCGCGCCATCCGGTCCACGATGGCATCAGGCAGGACTGCTGCACCGGCCCCGTCACATGCCGCGGAGAGCAACGAGCGCGCCCATGTGCTCACGTCGAGATCGCGCGCGCGAGCGACATCCCGGATGCGCGCACCAAGCTCACTGGAAACGTAGATTTGAAGACAGACTGACCGTGTCATGCACGGACTCCTTGTAGTCAGGAGCCCGGAACGCACTGCGAAAGGCACAATCTATATAAGTCGCCAATGAGAACATGTCAAGAACATTGAGAAATGGCGGATTCGCGCGATTCTCGACAGGCTGCCGGGCGACTTTCACGGTCCCGGCATCCCTCCGGTCAAATTGACTTAGATCCTGCCCATAGCCATTTCTCCTCCCATCACATTGGTTTTTTTACACTATTTCATGCGACCCGTCGCGTAGGGTGTGCCCATAGTCCCCAGCTTCGAGGTTACAATCCAGGTATCGATCCTGAAACGGCATGGAGATTTTGAGGTACCGCACCATCGGCGGGTAAGAACGAAGCCAGGCGCTCACTGCGTGGGACCGGCATGGCAAAATGTACCCCTTGGGCCTATGATCGGTTGCTGCATTGCCCCGAACAGGAGCGCAGGAAATGACAGAGGTGACGTTGAGCGCGACGCCCAAGGGTAACGGCTTCCAGGCGACCGTGACCTACTCCAACGGTGTCTCGATCAGCTCGGCGGAAGCGTTCCCCACCCGTGCAGAAGCGATCTCGGCCGCTGCGATGAAGGTGCTCGACATGCCGGAGCGTCTTGAACAATTCGACACTCTCGACGGCGGCGATTGACGCTGCAAATTCGACCTGACCAGTACGCACGGACAGCGCAAAGGGAGCCGAGCAAAAAGAAAGGAGGAAGCCCTGGGCGGACTTCCTCCTCATTTGTCGGATCAGAATTCATCGTTGAGCTTGCCGGGCACGGTGTCGATGACCCGGTCCAGCATGCGCTTCGGCAGTGCGCCGTAATCCCCTTCATCGACCGTGATGTAGCCGACCTCGTCATCGGTCAGAACGTACTGGGTGAAGTAGCTGTGAAAGGACCGGGCATGGGCCTGATCCAGTGCTGCAACATAGGCTGCCTGATCGGCCTGGAAACCACCCTGTGCGATGTTCAATGAAGCGTACATGTCAAACCTCCTGAGTTTCGATGCTTCGCATCAGGAGATCGAAGGATGTGGGTGACGGGCCGGGTCAGGGACCGCGGAACGCGGCCGCGAAGCGGCGATGGGGGTCACGATTTTTTCGGGCTTGCCCGGAAAAATGGTGGGGCCCCGTCGTCCTTGACGCGGCCCCAAAGCCCACATCACGATCGGACTTCTGCGAGAGAGACCTCTCCAACCCCTCCGCCCAGGCGCACGATCAGCGCAGAAACCGATTTCCTACAGCGCGGACGACTGACATTGTCGGCGGCGGAGGGGACCCACGGCCAGTGAAAGGAACACTGATGGCCAGGTCCAAACGGAGTGCCCGCGATGCACTCAAGAAACTGCGTGAACAACGGGCACAACTCGACACCGAGGAAGCCCGGCTTCGCGAGGAAGCAGCAGCCGAACTCGGCAGGCTGCTCATCGAATGCGGCGGTGAGACAATCGAACCGGCCCAGCTCCGGCAGATCGTCCGCGCAGCAATGACGCTCGGAACCGAAGAAGCAATGAAGCGTCTCACGGTGAAGTGACGGCATCAGGCGGCGGCGCGCGGGCTCGATGCACCGCGCCGCCGCCAACGCCCTCAAGCAAAAGAAAAGGCCCCGATGGCTTGCGCCACCGGGGCCTCGTCGTTGGGGCAGGACATTCAGTCCTCGTCGATATCGGGCGCACCTTCGTTACTGCCCGAGCGGCACTTCGTGAGGAAGTCGACCTTGTCGGCGATGATCTCGCAGCCGTAGCGCTTGGCGCCGCTCTGATCCTCCCACTGGGTGTAGTGGATGCGCCCTTCGATCGTCACCAACTGGCCCTTGGTGCAATACTTGGCGACGTTCTGGCCGAGACCATTGAAGCAGGTGACGCGGTGGAATTCGCTGTCCTTGGCAGTGTAGCCGTTCTCGTCCTTGTAGGTCTTGCCATCCTTGCGGGCGGGCCGGTCGGTCACGACGGAGATCGAGGTGATGTTGGTGCCGCCCTGGGTGGTGCGGGTTTCGGGGTCGCGAGCGATGCGGCCAACGAGGATAACGAGATTGGTCATGGGTTTTCTCCTGATCGAGCATTCCGGGTCCATCCCGGCTGCAAACCCGAGCAGAAGCGCCCCGCGGCGAAGCGCACCGAAGGGGAACCCGGAACTGGTTCGGGTGGTGCGGGCAGCCGGGCAAAGCCCGGCAACTCGGCCGGACCTGATCCGGGTTGCGCGTCTCGACGAGGGGTGATTCAGGGACAGGTTTGCTTAGGTCCGGGTGGAGCTGGATGCCTTGAACAGGCGTGCCCTGCCCTCATTCACGTGGCCGTTGGCTAGATGAACTGCCCCTCCCTACGCCGGGCGGAGCCGTCTCAGATCTCAGTACGGGTTGTCCTGCCTGCAGGAGGCAAAGGGCCAGACGGAACAGGACCGCCGGTGCCAGGTATGTCGATCGTCACCCCTTCAACCTCGTCCAGACGGTGCCCGCGCAGCATCCAGGCCTGCCGAGTGATGAGGCGCGCCCAATCGGCAAAGGACGGGATCGCGCCCAGGTCTTCGCGCACGTGCTGCTCGCCAACCAGACGCACCGGAACGATCCGGCCGTCGGCATTGACGAGGGTCTCGCCGAAGAGGGTTTCGAGCATGAAGATCCCCTCGGCGTGGTGCCGAAGCGCACGGTGTCGGGGGTCCGCAACAATAGCCTTGGACTGATCGAACCATTGATGCAGCGGCAGATAGTCGTCGACTGTGCCGCCCCATTTCCGGACCGACGAGAGGGCATGGTAGTAGCAATGTGCCATGCCAAGTCTCCTAGAGCTCGGTCGAATGATCGTCGGTGGCGGTGAAGCGCAGACTGCAATCAAGCACGAAGGTCTCCTCGGTCACGTCGATGACGAGTTCACCGCATGCGCCGTCATTGATTTCCCAACCGGGATGGTGGCGCTCGAGCGCGAGATAGGCGAGCTGCTCAAGAGCCTCTCCGAGGGTCTGGGGACCGCGATCATTGCCATTATTAGGCTCGGTGGTTCCGGCGGGTTCGACGGTTCCTTCAGGGCACGCAACTGCCCGGCCCGCAGCGTCGAAGCAGACGCATTCCTCGACGGCGCCGCTGTCACCGCAACCGTCGAAGCGGACCTCGACGCGGGCAATTCCTGCCACTTTGCAGGAGCGGAATCACGGCCGCCTTGAGCTGCTGGATTTCCTCACCAACCTGGGTCTGCCGCTCGGCCTGGCGAACAGCGAAGTCGGCCATCACGGCCTCGAAATCGATCATGGGTTTGCCTCCTGTGAGAAGGAGCCGAACGTCATTCGCTGGCTCCACAGGGCAAGAAGCGTGCCTTTCCTCTGCCTCGTCGACGCCAGCGCCGGACAGCGCTGGCGCGAAGGCCAATCGGCCTCAGCCCTTGCCGGCCGACGGGCTCTTGGGGCTGGTGCCGAGAGGACCACGGCGATCGACAACGGTGATGCGCCGAGCCTTGGCCTCGATGACCAGGCGCTCCAGAACGCCATTGCCCGGAAAGGCGATGACGTAGCGCGGATCGAGCGAGAGCATCCGTTCGTTGCGCTTGAAGCCGGCACGGGCGCCCAGCCGCATGTCGAGCGAGAAGGTCACCTGGGGGATATTGCGGCGCTCGGCCCAGCTCGATGCCAGGCGGTCGACGCCCTTGGTGTCGCCGCCGTGGATCAGCACCATGTCGGGAACTCGGTCGCGGACCTTGTCGAGGGTTGCCCAGACATTGTTGCCGAAGGTCAGGGCTTCGTCCTCGGTGGCATGGCGGGTGCGCCCACCGGCGAACACGACCGGCGTTCCTTCGGGCATGGCCGCGCGGCGCTTGGCCTCGGCGCGGGCACGCAGGAAGTCGCGGCCTTCGACGAGCGCGGAGGTGAGCATCGCACCGTGATTGAAGCGCGAACTGGAAACCGGCTTCCAGGAGGAGCCGAACTCGTTGAGATACAGAGCGGCAGCGACCTCGCGCATTTCTTCCAGAGCCAGCATCGCGCCCTCCGCACATTGCGCACGCTCGACCTGCGTTTCGAGTTCGTGGGTGTGGATCTCGGATCCATCAGCGGTGGCGATGAGCGCCCTCACCTCATCGGTGGCATGGTCGACGGCCGTGGATTTGCGAGTCGCGGAACGATGGAAGATGTTGACGAAGGCCCAGCCGAGATCCTCGGCATCGGCCTCGAGAGCTGTGCCCGAAACCATCGCGAACAGATCGGACCAGACCGCTTCAAGCGTCTGGACGACGGCGTCCGATGATGGGAAATCGCTACTCGAAACGGGTGCTGGACCAATCGAAAATCCGGCGAGATCGAAACCGGCAAGCTGGTCTGCGAATGACGTTTGCATGGAACAAGTCCTCCTGACTGGCGTGAGGCTGACGCCGCCCGACATGGCTGCGCCAGCGAGAGCCCGTCAGGGCCAGCTTGAGGCGGTGCTCCGCACCCGCAGGGGAAACCCGCTTCGGAAGGCTGGCGCGGGCAGGCATGGTCCGAAGGGCCAGGGCAACACGGGCCTGCCGAAGCCGGGTTGCGGACGCCGCCGGCTGGCCCAGGGCCTCTCTCGCTCGTGACGCAAGCCATGGGGAGCGCCGGGCATCGTGCCGTTCAGGAGGTCACAGGCGAAGAGTCATATGCAGCCGCGCCTATGCCAGATCATGCTGCGCGTTTGCGATACACGCCTTCGCCGTTGGACATGTGCCCAAGGTAATCATAGTCGCCGAACAACGCATCGAAGCGCGGGGCGATCTGCTGCAGCCAGCGCTGTGCCCGGTATGAACGGGCGGTGCGCCAATCGGCGTCCCAATAGCTCCCGTCGTCGCGCTCTGCGATCCAGACCGCTGCGAGGCCGCCATAGACCGAGACGCCGAAGTCGGCGTAAGCATTGCGCATGAGGATACGATCCTCGCGGCTGCGCCAGCCGTCATGCGCGCAAAGTGATGGAAATGCCCGGGCCGCGCGCATACGCAGGTCATCGCATAGCCATTCGTACTCGAACTCCCAGTCGCCGTCGCACCCGACGTCGAGCACTGTGAATGCGACGATTGCGCCACTGGGATAGCTGACCGATCGACCCATGTTGTCCTCCTTCAGGCAGCCAGCGCGGCGTCGCTAGCCACATCATCGCTGTCGTTGGCAGTGATCCGTCCGCCAAGCCGCAACAGCAGGCTCGAGGCTTCCTCGGCCTTGGCCGCAGCGGTCAGGATGGCGCGGTCGTCATCCTTCAGGAGCTTGAGCCAGTGCTCGATATAGCTCGCGTGGCTGTCGAGATGCGCCACCGGCAGACCAAGTTCGGCCCCGAGCATCGCGCTCGAAAGCTCGGCGATATATCCTGACAGTCCAGCCCAAAATGGCGGTTGGAAGGTGAAAACCATCGGTTGCCTCCAGCACTGCCCAAAAGCCCCATGGCCTCCCCCGAGGCGGGGGTGGGCGGCGAGAGCGACCGGAGAGGCCTGCTGAAGCGGCGGGCTGCACCCGCAGGGGCGAAATGAAATGGAGCAGCCCGGCGAAGCCGAGGCTTGCAGCGCGCCGCGGCGGGCCTAGCAGGGAGCGCCGACCACTCCCGCATCGAGGGAGAGGCCAAAAAATCGGAGCCGCCGCGCAAGCGGCGTCCGCTTAATGGCGGGCGACAGCCCGCATCGACATGCATCGCGAAGCGGCCGATCGCGCGAGGGATCGGCCGCCATGGCAGTGGCGCTCGTGCGTTAAGTCAGCATGTAGCCGACGTCGGAGGCGCCGGTCGGATAGGCGAACATGGTGGAGCGAAGATCGGCCGCGGTGAGGCCGTGGCGGATTGCCAGACCGAAAACGTTGATTACCTCGTCGGCGTTCGGCCCCACGAGATGCGCGCCGAGGATGAGGTCCGTGTCCTCGTCGATCAGCAGCTTATGGCCGTAGACCGGCTCGGCGAGGCGGCGGGCGGTGAACCAGTCTGGCGTCGAGGCTGCGTTGACCCGGAGCGCGACGCCGCCGCGGCGCGCCGCCTCCTCTGACAGTCCGACGGCGGCGATCGGCGGCAGAGTGAAGGCCACGCTCGGCACGCCGCGATAGTCCGGCTGGTGCGTCGGGCCATCCAGGAGGTTGGCGGCAACTACCTTGGCATCGTGGCTGGACACCGGCGTCAGCCGCGGCCCGACTCCGGCAGCGTCGCCGGCGGCATAGACCCGCGGGTTGGAAATGCTCCGCAGATGCGCGTCGAGCTGCAGGCGCCCGTCCTGCACGGCCACCTCGCCGGCGGACAGGTCGAGCGCCTTGAGGTCAGGACCGCGCCCGGCGGCATGAACGACGAGATCGGCGGCGACGCTGAGATCAGGCTCGCCCTGGCGCTCGGCGTGGACCAGCAGACCGCTCCCGCTGCGCTCGACCCGGGTAACGGTGGCACCGGTCTCGACGCGGATGCCGAGCGCCTCGAACCGGGGCGTCAGCCAGCCCACCAGGTCGGGATCGAAGTGCGGCAGGAGCCGCTCGGCCCGCTGTAGGATGGTGACCTCTGCGCCCGCTCGGGCCGCCAGATGCGAGAACTCCGCAGCGACATAGCCGCCGCCGATCAGCACGATCCGGCGCGGCAGGGCCTGAAGCTCCAGGAACGCATCGCTTGTGCTCACCAGATCTTCGCCCGGAATGCCGAGCGGGACTGGACGCGCGCCGCTGGCGATCAGGATATGGCGGGCCCGCAATGTCCGGCCTTCCACCACGATCGTGTCTGGGCCGGCAAAGCGAGCAACACCGTGTAATGCGTCGACACCGAGCTCGGCGTAGCGGTGCGCCTGCTTGGCGGGGATCGGATCGGTGAAGGTCCGCTTGAACGCCATCAGGTCGGGCCAGTCGATCGCCAGCGTGCCGTCGACGCCATGTCTGGCCATGCGCCTTGCCGCGTCGATCGCTTCCTCGCCGCTGACCAGCATCCTCTTGGGATCGCAGCCACGCAGCGCACAGGTGCCGCCGAACGGACGGTGATCGATGACGGCGACGGACCATCCAGCGGCACGGACCCGGCCGACCGCGACCTGCGCTGCCGTGCCACTGCCGATGACGATCAGGTCGTAGGAAGCCATGGTCGCATCTCCATCCGCATCGGCGCAAAAATCGCGCGCCCAACCTCGAGCGCTTCGGCCAGGCACAGACGAATGCCGTCATCGGCTCCGACCGGACCGCTCGCGCACCAGGCCGCCAGATGATCGTCATCGCAGAAGAAGGCCTGCAAGGTGCAGAGCGACGATGCCGCGCAGCCACTGGCATAGCGACGGCCGGACCAGACGACGATCGCGCCCGGCTCAACCTCTTCCAGCTCGCGGCCGCGGCTGGGGGTATGGATGGCGAGCGTGCGCCGGCACTGGCGGCAGGCCGAGCGGATCATGCAGTCCCGCTCCAGCATGGCGCCGATCCCCAACGCGTCGATGGCGCACATGGCGCTCATGGTCACTCCGCTGACTTCGACTTGATGTTCGCTGGGGCCGTCGGTGAACGGATAGGCGCCGGTCACCCGGCCCGCGCCGTCGAGGACCACGAGATCGCGCCCGGCGAGCCGCTGCAGGGCCGAGCCGACCTCGCCGGAGGGGAGTCCCGATGCGGCGGCGATCTGTGCCGGCACCGGCGAGCGACCATCGGCAGCATAGGCTTGAAGCACGGCGCGCCGGACCCGCTCCTCGACGCCGTCCATCCCGCGCCACTTCGAACCGATGAACGCCGCGAACAGTGCCGTCAGGGCTGCGCGGGCGCTGGGTGTTGTGACTGCGCTCCAGTCCGGGACAACGGCACCGCCGGGAAATGTAACCGTCGATCCAAAGGCGGCTTCAGCGGATGATGCGCGCGCCATCGCCCGCCCTCCTCAGCCGCAGCACGCCTTGCCGCCGCTCTCCTGGATCGGCGGACAGGGCACGTCGCCGTAGGAGCAATAGACGCAGCAATCGCCCGGCTTGGGCTTGAGGACCGCGCCGCAACCCCGGCAGTCGTAGAAATACTGGCAGGCATTGGTCGGCATGGTCTCCGTCGCCCGATGACCGCAGTGGGGACAGGTCAGCGTCGAGCGCAGCTCGGGGGTGGCATCAGACATAGCGATAGCCTGCCCAGAGCAGGGCCGCACCGAGCAGCAATCCGATGAGCGTGAGAACACGCATCCAGCGCGGCGTGCATATGCCGCCCGGCCCACAGCGCGCCGCCGTAACTTGCTGGCGCAACAGCAGCGCCGCGCCGGCAAGCAGGCACAATGCGCCAATGAGGAGAAGCGGCGTGCGATACGGCGCGGCGACAATGGCGACGCCGCCGAGCCAAGCTGCGCCGATCCCGGCGGATGCGAAGAGGATCGGCAGCGCACAGCAGGCGGCGACGCCGAACGCCGCAGCGATCCCCGCCAGCGTGAGCGTGGCGGTGCCGATCCCCTTAGGCGGGCTTGGCGTCTGGGTCACGGGCGACTCCTTGTGGCGGGCATTGAGCTGTCCTAACATCTGTAGCGACTACAGACTCAAGAGGTATTTTGGGGATGGCCGCAACCGGCGCGATCCAGATCGGCGAACTCTCACGCCGCACCGGATGCAACATCGAGACGATCCGCTATTACGAGCGGATCGGGCTGCTGCCCGCTCCGCCGCGGCGGGGCCGCTACCGCAGCTATGGCCGGGAGGACGTGGCTCGCCTGGGCTTCGTGCGCCGCGCGAGGGAGCTGGGCTTTACCCTGGACGAGGTACGCGCCTTGCTCGGACTCGCGGTTGGCGGTCAGGCCTCCTGCGCCGAGGTGCGCGAGCTCGCGGCGTCGCACCTGAAGGACGTACGCGCGCGGATCGCGGACCTCAAGCGGATGGAACGGGTTCTGGCCGACTCGGTGCGCGCCTGCGATGCCGGTCGGGATCCGGGCTGTCCGCTGCTCGACACACTTGGCGCCGAAGTGCGGGTCGCGTGAGCATTACGGCTGTCGGGTGTGCATCCAGTCGGCCGCGGCCTGCGCCTTGCTCGCCGCGGTGAAGATCGCCCGGGGCTCGTCCTTGAGCAGTTGCAGCCAGGAGGCGATGTAGGCCGCGTGATCGGGTCGCGGTTCGTGCGCGATCCCGAGATCGGCGAGCAGGAACGACGCGGTCAGCTCGGCGGTCGCTTCCTCCATCGCGAGCGCGTGCCTGGTCCACTTGGCGCTGAAATCCCGGTCGAGCCGATGGGCTGCGCCACTGGCATGAGCTGCCTCGTGAATATGGGTGGCGTAGAAGCCGTGGGCGTCGTGGAAGGCGCAGAAATCCGGCATGTGGATGCGGTCTTCGACGATGTGATAATAGGCGCTGGTCGAGCCGTAGACGGTATCAATACCGAGCGCGGCGATGAAGGCTTCGGCGGCGGCGAGGCGTTCGCTCTCGGGCAGGACCGGCCCCGGTTCGGGCGCATAGCCATCGACCTGATCGGCGTTGAACAGGCTGAACGCCTTGGCGAAAAGCCGTCGGTGGTCGTCATCATCGCCGGCATCGTCGCCGTTCGCGCGAAACTCCTTCCAGAGAACGCCGAGGCTGGCGTGCTCGCCCTTGCGGACCTGCGCGCCGAGTGCCTGCCACTGGCGATAGGTGCCCCAGACCCCGCTCGCGTAGCCGCTGCCATAGGCGGCCGCCCAGAGCGAGACCGTGTTGATGCCACGATAGGGCTTGCCGCTGGCGACGTTGGTCGGGCGGGTGACGTCGGCGCCGGAATGATGCCACGGCATGCGCCAGGTGCCGGTGCCGGCTTCGATGGCGTCGACGATCGCTTGCGTGATGCGAGCGTAGACGTCGACACGTGGTGAGGCTGACATGATCTGTTCTCCGTTCTCGCGCCGGGGACCATCCCCGGCGGCGGAGGCCGGTTCGCGTCGGGCACAGGGGGGCGCGCGCACCCGTCAGGGCCGCAGCGCAGCGGAGGACGGCGCAGCCGTTGCGCGGGCGCGCCGACCGGCGCAGGCCTTCCGCCAACAGCCGGGGTGGTCTACGGCGCGGGAGGATCGATCCCGGCAATCACCGCGGTCAGACGATCCAGCTCGCGCTGGAGCGCCTGACGCTGGAGATCGGAGATGCGCCGTTCGCGTAAATGCGCCCTGGCATCGGCTGCCGCGCGCTCCCAAGCCGGCCTGTGGCGAGCGGTGATGCAGGCGTTGGGGCAACGGGTTGGCTCGCACAAGGTGGTGAGCGGCTGCGCGGGATCGGGGGTCGTCACGCGCTTGAGGCAGAGCGCGGTCGCGGGATCGAAGAAGCAATCCGCGAGCGGGCCGACATGGAGGGTGCGCGCGACGCTGGCGAGCATGACGCGCAGACGGGCGCGATCGGCAATCATGGCGGACAATGGCCCGAGCGTGACGGCGGCATCGTCGAGCGTCCGCGCGATGCGCGGTCCCGCCGGACCGCCAAGCGATGCGCCGCCCTGCCGCCGGTCGAAATAGTCCAGCAGATCGTCGATCTGGCCGAGCCGGCGCTGTGTCTCGACCTCGGCGCGAAACCCCGACGCGCTGGTCCCGGCATAGCCCTCGAAAGCGGCGACCGAGGCGTGCTTGTACTGGATCATGCCGGCGATAGTGCCGAACGGACGGTTGGCGATGTGCCACGCGATCGTGCGCCGGAACTGCCGCGTCGTGATGCGCCACGGCTTGCCATCCGGGCCGGGAGGGATGACCGGCACATCGGGGTTGCCGAAGGCGGCGTTGAGGTGGTCGCGGAAGGCGTTGAGCTGGCGGACCACCTCGCTCGACAGATGGGTCTTGGTAACGGCGCTGGAGCGCAGCACCGGCCAGAGCGTATCGCTACCGCTGACATGTGCCGGTCCTGCCGACAGGCGTTCGAGCACCGCAATCGCGTCTGCGACCGGCTCGATCGTCACCCAGCTCGCCGACTCACCGATGCTCGATCTGCCTTTGTAGAGAGTCGATCGGATGCGATGCCGCTCGATCAGGCCATCCTCGCTACGCGCGATCGAGAGGCACCCGCGCCGCATCGCCTGCACCTCGCAATCGCGCATACCGGTGAGATAGGCGCACACGACATAGGCCGCCGCCTGCAGCATACGCTCCTCGAGCGCCAGGGTCTTCACGTCGAAGCGGGCACGCCATGGCCGACCGCTCTCGGGATCGATCGAGATCGGCGTGTCCATGCCGCCGACCTCGGTCCCGAGCGATGCAACCGCTTCGCGAACGACAGCCAGCGCGCCGGTCGTGAGCATGAAATGCATGGCCGGCTCGGCGACAGCATCGATGCCGGCATGCAAATGGAGGAGATGGGCGTTGATCGGTGGGGTCGCTTCCCCGGTATGGGGATCGATGCGGGTGGCGCCGTTGTGTGCCGTCGTCCAGATCGGCACGCCGCGTCCTTGCCGGGCACGCCGAGCGAGATAGCGATCGAGGCGCGAGCGCTGCCGCAGGCGGCGCTCTGCGTCGGGCAGTCCGCGTTCGGCGGCGAGCAGCCGGGCGCGGCGCGCATCGAGCCGACCGAGCGCGACCCGAGCCGCCAGAATATCGGTCGCGAAGGTCGTGATATAGCGCAACGACCAGGCCAGCAGCGGCGTGACAATCGCCTCCGGCATGCGTGGCGTGCGGTTCTCGCGCACATGCCGATATCCGGCGACGCGCGCAGCCGCTCGCCCGGCCCAGGGCTCGAATCCGAGACCGCCTCCAGGCAGGTGATCCCGGAGATGGTAGAGATCGGTGACCACCTGCAAGAGCTGGCCGACGATGACGGGGCGCCGTGCCGGATCATCCCGCAGGTGGCGCGCATAAGCATCGACCAATGGCTGATCGATGCGGCCAAGGTCGAGCCGCCCAAGCTGCTCGCGCGCGAACGCGAAGAACCGGCGGGCACGGTTGAATGCCTGGCGGATACAGGCGGGCGGTAACTTCGTTCGATAGCCGGGGAGGTCGGCGTTGAGGCGGGCGTAGAGATAGGCGCGCATCGCCGCCTGCACATCGGCATGTTCGAGCACGTCAAAATGCACGGTGACGTGGCAGCGCCGGGCATTCTCGCGGAATACGGCGGGACCGAGATCCCAGCTCGGGTCGCCGACGCGCGACAGATCTTCGCGGGCGTGACCGGCCTTGAGCGGCGCGCTCGCCAGCACGGCGCGATCGTCGAAGGCGGGTGCCTGGGCATTGGCTGGCATGGTCATGTGCGTGCCTCCGGCGGCAGATAAAGCCGTTCGCCCTCCATCTGTCGGCGCGCATCGGCGATGACGGCATCGGAGAAGGCCGGCAGGACCTGGGCGGTGATGCGGGCATGGACGCGGCCGAACTTGGCCGCCCAGTCGGTCGCGGGCAGGCTCAGCCGCTGCTCTTCGACGAATGCGAGGAAAGCGAGGATCGCGGGGAGCTTGCGCACGGTTATGACGGCGTTGGGACAATCAAGGCAGCCCCAGAAGGGCTGCGCGCAGGGTGATCCAGCCTCGGCGAAGGGACTGTTGTGGAAGCCAGCGCAGGCGGCAAGCCAGACATCCTGTTCGCCGTCGAGCAACGGACCCACGGCATCGGGCGGCATCAGCGGCTCGGCCTGTTCGGGCGCTTCGCGCAGCGCCTGCTCGGCGGCGGGTGGCAGCACGGTCGGCATCGCGGCGGCGACCGCTTCACGAAAGGCGTCAGCGACGGCCTCCTCGTGCAGGGGCCGAAGCGACGGCAGATCGGCATAGTGGCGCGCCGCAACCTCGCGCGAGTGGCCCACCGCGAAGCGCGTCA
Organism: Novosphingobium sp. FW305-C-111; assembly: GCF_058783565.1. Taxonomy (NCBI): domain Bacteria; kingdom Pseudomonadati; phylum Pseudomonadota; class Alphaproteobacteria; order Sphingomonadales; family Sphingomonadaceae; genus Novosphingobium; species Novosphingobium sp. FW305-C-111. Next base: position 129,828 of record NZ_JBYSYP010000007.1, on the reverse strand, counting down.
TATGCCCCTCGGTCTTGGTGTACCACAGCGCCTTGTGGGTCTTGCGAAGCCGGGCAAGCAGAAGATAGAGCGGCTTGCCGTCGTCGTCGACAATCCGGTGCCGATCCACCCAGGCGTCGAGGCGTTCGCGCGGATGACGAATGCCGGCGTGGAGGCCGCCGGCGCTGTGGTAGACCCACAGGCAATCGGTAGCCAGATGCTGGCGGGCAACCGCCGTGACCTCGATCAGCCGGCGGATAAGGCCCCCCGGCGTGCCGATGCCGCCGTCGCGGACGCGCATGCTCTTGTACTCGGCAGCGCGGGCGCGCCGCTTCAGGTAGCGCAGCTCGACGGTGCCGGCGGACGGGTTGGCCAGGCAATCGACCGTCAGCGCCTTCAGGCACTCGGGCTCCAGGCCGGTATCGAGCGAAAGCAGCACGAGCAGCGACGGGAGATCGCTGACGTGCAGATGATGCCGGCGATGCAGGTCGTCGATCAGCGTGCTGATCGGCAATCCGCGTCGCATGCGCATGAAATAGAGGCTCTTCAGCGCGGCCTGGTCTGCAACGATAAAACCCTGCCGCGCGATGATCGCTTCGACATCGGCGCGCGCCCTGGCGGTGACCGGGTCGCCCTCATCGGTCCGATCATCGGCGCCGAGACGGCGGAACATCGCTTCGACATCGCTCCTCGCGGCGTCGCGCAACGCGCGGGCGACGAAGGGGCTATAAGCATCGCGCGGGGTCGAGCGGCCCGCCGATGTGGCCAGCGTGTAGCGCAGCCGCTCATGCAGGTCGGGCGCGATCCGATCGGGCCGGTCTGCCTCGATCGCGCGCAACGTGTTGATGATCTTGCCGACCGTTATGTGCCGGTGGATCGCGCCCATCCCGCGCTGTTCGAGCGCGGAGGTGAACCCATCGATATGGACTGCGCGCAGGTCGCCGACGCCAGCCACGTTCAGCGCTTCATCGCCAAGCCAGGCGAAGAACCGACGGTAGGCATTTACATACTGCTTAATGACGGTGGCCGCACCGATGGGGCCGCTGAGCGCCGCTGACCGACGCAGCGCGCCGGCGAAGGCGATAGCGAGCGGGCGAGGATCGAGTGCGGCCATATCGACCAGGACCGTCCCGCCATGCCGCGCCTCGATGGTGAACTTGAGGCCGAACACGGGATCGGGCTTCTGTGGCTCCGGCGTGATCGGCGCGAAGGCGACAGGCCGGCCCTTGCGGGGACGGCCGCTCATACGCCCTGCGGCCCCGGCAGCAACGCCAGCAGCTCCTCGACGGCCGTGTCCACCGTATCGGCGCGGGTCGCGATATGGTCGAGGTAGATATAGGTGGTGGTGAGGCTCGCGTGGCCGAGCAGGCGTTGCAACTGTTGCAGCGGGTCGCCGAGGATCAGCCGATAGCTCTCCACCGGCCCCGCCGGCAATGCGGCTTCGCGCAGCCGCTGCTGGATCAGCAAGGCGAGCATATGGACCGCGAATGTATGGCGAAGCTGGTGCGGGCTGATCGACAGCGGGAAGCCGTTCTCCTCGCACCGCTTGCAGGCGCGGGTGAAGATCACCTCCCACGAGTTGGGGCGGACAGGCTGCCCGACCTCGGTCAGCCACAGCGCCGCCGGCTCGCGGGGCGGTCCATCCTCGTCGTACAGGATCAGGCGACATCGTTCCTCCGGAGTGCAGACATCGCGCATGCGGTCGAGACCGGCGCGGGTGACAGGGATCGGTCGCTCGAAGCTGGCCGCGCCATCGCGCGCGGCGAACTTGACCACGCCCGCCGAGCGCTCGAGGGCGACATAGGCGGCGATCTGACGAAGCAGCCGGCGCGGGAGCAGAACGCTGCGTCCCCGGTCGCCCTTGGTGAGCGGCGGCGGGAGAGGCAGCCAAAGTTGTTGGGCGTCGCCGTCGGCGCGATCGATCGCCGCGAGCTCGGCGGTGAGCAGGCCCGACGCCTCTTCGAGGCGCAAGCCGGTGGTGACGAGAAGATCGGCGAACAACGCGTTGCGCAGCCCGTTGCGATCGCGAGCGCCGGGGCGCTCGGTGCCGTCAGGGGTGAGCCCGCGCAGGCCGACCTCGCGGAAGATGCGGTAGTCGTCCATCGTGACAAACCGCACATCCGATCGCCTGGCGACACGTTCATAAGCGTCGTTGCGCGCCGCGATCATGCCGCGACGGCCGCCTTGCGCCGGTCGCCAGACGGCGCGACGGCTGAACGGCGCGTCGGCGATCAACCCTTGATACTCGGCCCAGCGGTAAAGGCGATCGAGGCTGGCGACGGCGCGGTTCCAGCTTGCCGCCGTGATCCGGTGATCGGCATCGTCGCGGCGTCGCTCACGATGATAGGCGTCGACATCGTCGCGGGTTGCAGCCCACACGGTCTTGCCGCAGGCATCGAGAAAACGAAGCCAGACTACGACATCATAGGCGTAGGCGCGAAGCGAGTGCCGCGAGCGGACCCCCGACAGCGGCAGATCGAGAAAGAAGCGATCAAGATCGGCATCATACAGCGCGTCGTCGCGCAGGATCAGCGGCACATGCGCATCGAGGCCCTTGGCCTCGCGCCGCTCGCAAACAGCAATGATCGACACCGGCGCGAAGCCCTCCCCCCGGACCCCCCACCCGGAAGCTGACCTCGCACCGTTGCGCCTGTGGCCCGGCAGCAATCAGGCTGGCCTCCGCCAGCTCTTGGGTCAGCGCTACGGCCAGCCTGATAACTGCCTACCGTGGGCGTCCATCGCCGACCTTACTGCAATGTTGCGGACGGCGCAGACTGTCCAGATAAGGCCACAAGTTCCTCGGCGGCATAGGCCGCCGTGCCGAACCGGTTCTTGAGATCGCGGGCAAGCCGACTGGGATGCCCGGTCCAGTGCGAAAGCTCGTGGGCAAGCGTCGCATAATAGTGATCGAATCCCGCGAACAGGCTCGCGGGAGGCATGGTCACGCGATCAGCAGTCGGCTCATAGTAGGCTTCATTGCCCTGGTGGCGCAGATTGACGGGGATCGCGGCGAAGAAGGCGTCGAGTTCGGCCTCGCGCCCCTCAGGCTCGACCAGTTCGAGCGTGGCGGCGGGATGGTAGCGCTCGGGCAGACCGTCCACCTGGTCGGCATTGAAAACCGGATAGGCCTTCAGCACGCGGCGGACTTCGTCGGTCTTTTCACCGGTATCGGGGGCTTCCACCTCCTTGGTGTAGCTCTTGTAGAAGATGGCGATCGTTGACTTCTCGCCCTTGCGGACCTGAGCGCCTAAGGCCTTCGCCTGGTTATAGGTCATCCAGTAAGGTGAGGCGTAGCCGCACATGTCGGCGACCATCCACAGCCAGAATACATTCATGCCGCGATAAGGAATGCCGCAGGCCCGCAGGGGTCGCGAAACCGGGACGCCGCGCCACGGCTGAACCCACGGCTTCGTTCCAGCCTCAAGCCGGGCAATGATCTCCTGGGTGATGCGGGCGGCGGGCGACAGCGTGCTGCCAGTAGGCTTGCGATAGGCCATGTCGGGTCTCCTGATCCGGCCTGCCGGCACATTCGCCAGTCAGGTCCAATCGCCCCGACGCCTTCTCCGCTCTCTTTCCAAAAAAGAAGCGGCCCCTTGGTGAGTGCCAAGGGACCGCTTCAGGGGGACGAGTAGTCTGCCTGTCAGGAGGAGGTCAGGCAGCCTGCTCGCGGGGGGTCTGATTGTCGTCGTTTGCGCCTTCAACGCCCGCGACAGTGTTGTCTGGGGGTTCGGGGGTCTGCGGTTCGTCCCTCTCGACCTCGACGGTGCTCGAGCCCGCAAAGCGCATGACCTCGGGCACCCAGGCCAGCGCGCGTTCGCGCACCTCGACCTCGGTGATGTAGGTCCCGGCGAAGACACGCTCGGCGCTCATCGCGAGATCGCCTTTTTTGACCGAGGCGAACCGGCTCGACAGGTCCGGACCGCCGACCGCAGCCAGCGCGTCGAGGATCACAGCCTTCGACACACGGTCGAAGTAGTTCGCTGCGGTCGGGCGCCACCAGGCAGCCATGTCGATGCCGATGAGGCAGCCGAGATGCTCGTGAAACGCGATGTTGCGCTCGCCCGCCATGTTCAGGCTCGCTTCGAGCGTGCGTCCAACGACATGTCCGAGCCAGGCGGCCCGGGCTTCATCGGAAAGCGTCCGGAACCGGTCGAACCGCTCCGAAACGGTCTCACCCGCACGCCAGTTCTCGTCGAGCCCCGACTTGAATTCGGCGAGCGAGGCACTGGCCGCGGCATCCTTGGCCTCGAACCCCATGATCGGCCCCGCAGGCGCGCCGCCTCGCAAGGTCGTTGCCGAGCGCGCGCGGTAATCGAGCGTATCGGCATCGGCGAGCGTGAAGACCATCAGGTCAAGCGCAAGGCCGGGATCGGAAGCGACATGGAGTGCGAGGACATCGCGGCGCTGCATCGCAAGTTCGTCGACGAGGCGCTTTGACAGGGCCGCGCGACGATTGCCCTCGGCGCCCTCGCCCGTGACGATCTCGACCATGTCGTCATCGCTCCCGGGATCGACCTGCCGTTCGCCGTAGAACACCGGCTGGAGCACCGGCGTCCCGTCGCGCGACAACACAAGGATCATCCCCGCCTCGGCCTTGAGTTCGGGCGCGATCACGGGCGGACGGGCGCGGATATCCTGGCATTCCCGTTCGATCGCTTCGATGGCCGCTTCCGCCGCAACAACGGCTTCATCGGCGCTGTCCTCGTCTTCGAGGATCGCGGCGTGCTCATCGTAGGACGTGTCGAGTTCGTCGAGCCGGGCGAGCTCCGCCTCGGTGAGCGGCGCCGGTTCGGCGGGGAGCCGTACCAGGCCCTCGACGAGGTCGTGGCTGGCGTAGGGGTCGAGTGTGGGCTTGACCCAGGCGAGGCCCTGCTCGGCAGCGATGTCCTTGGCCTGCTCCTCCATCTTCGCCGCAGCGAGGGTTTCAAGCAGCGCGACATCGGCCCAGGCTTCGCTGTCTTCATCGTCGAACAGTTCACGCTCGATCAGGCCGCCGGCGGCAAGATAGGCTTGCCGCCCAACGAGCCGGGCGCGCGGGTCGCTGCCCCGGACCGTGCCCGAAAGCACCATGCGGCGGATCGAGTCCGGGTTCGGAGCATAGTAGCCCGTCGAGACCTGCTCGAAGACCCGGGCCTGGATCTGCTGGTCCGAGGTCGCGCCATAGGCCTTGGCGAGGTCAAGCGTGATTTTGCCGGAAGCCAGCGACTCGAAAACGACAGGCGCAAGTGTCGCAAGGCGCAGGCGGCCTTCGATGAACCGGACCGTGAGCCCGAAGCGGCGCGCGACCTCCTCGGCCGAGGCACCTGCCTCGATCAGCGCGGCGAATGCCTTCGCTTCGTCGGCCGGGTTCATCGCGAGGCGATGGAAGTTCTCGGCCAGGCTGGTCTCGATGGCGCCTTCGGCCGTGTCTTCGAGTACCAGGCAGGTCACCTGATGGTCCTTGGGCAGGACCTTGTCGTCCGCCAGAGCCAGCATCGCCTTGCGGCGGCGCTCACCGGCCTCGACCTCGAACTTGCCCTTGGAACCGGGGCGAACGATGAGATTTTGCAGCAAGCCGCGCGCGGCAATGCTGGCTTTGAGCTCAGCGTCGGCTGCCCTGTCATAATGGCGGCGGACATTTCGCGGCGAGGGAACGAGCTTGTTCAGTGGGATCGTCTTGATCATGGCACATACTCCTGATTGCGAGCTCAGAGCATCGACCACCGACGCCCAACTGGCTCAATCAGGGCAAAGCCCCCTCCCCTCTATTTGTGCGCATGAGCAGCATATGTCGCTTTCAACTCGGGGCATGACCTTGGTGTCGGACAATGCCGAAAGTCAGGTGTTGCGCGAAATGGAAGTAAGCGACCGTCGCCACCATTTGCATGGTTCGGCAGAATCTCTTCTAAGTGGATTGCTTCAATGAAGCTTTCATGACTGCCCTTTCGCAGGTGTCAGGGCCGATACTCGGGACCTCCCCAGCATTCACCGGCTTGCATAGCGCCTTAGACGAAGCTCAACTTCGCGGCGGGGTAAACGGCACCGCGGAGGCGATACGGTTTTCGTCAAGCACTCTTGTAATGTCGTGGCATCGTAGACATCTGCGGCCTCGATGCGGTCGATGATCCATAGGACACCATGCACGGCCACTCCCTCTGCCTCGGCAACTGAACGAAGTACGCCGTCGCCCGTCAGAAGCGTCCATTTGCGCCCCTGTGCCAAGGCAAAGGCGAATGTGTCCGCCACAGATAGCCGTCGATCGGCACGGCCTAGCTGTGCCGCACGTCGGACTTCGCTGCCCTCCAGGGATTCGATGACGACGCCGAGCGAGCGCAACCGCTGACCAAATTCGGCGTCGAGTTCGCGCTCGAACAGAAGATCAGGGACCACCAGACTGTCATCGAGCTTGAATGCAGCTTCCAGGAGATCGCCGCGATCAAGATCGATGATGACCGAGGTATCCGACACGAGAAACGGCACGCGTTCAAACCGCCTCTGCCAGACGCAGATCGAGTGCCTGCAAAGTAATCCCCAGCATCTCTGCCGCGCGGCTCTCGCCGATCACGCCCTCCGCGAGCGCCCGGTAGCAGAGACGCTCGAAACGCTTGGGCTCCTCATATTCGGATGGGATACACGCCGGTTCTTCGAAAGGCTTCTTGCGCCATCCGCGCTTCGTGAACTCTTTGAACAGGAAGGAGAAGGCCTTTTTATCGATGATTCCAAGGTCAAGACAGCGATATGCGATCGCCTGGACACTGACACCGAACCGCTCCTTGATCGCCACGAGCTCGCCGATGCTGATCGCCGAGCGTTGTACGCCAACCTCGGCACGCACGACATCAGCCGGCATCAGGAAAGCGCCTGCAAAACGGTTGGCGGCGCTTTCATCGTCGACACCTGCCGCAGGCATCATCACCATATGGCCGAGTTCATGCGCGAGCGTGAAGCGCTTGCGCTCGGACCAGATGTCTTTGCGCACGACGATGACGCGCGCCGCGTCACGCCCCTTGCGCATGACTCGCGCAGCGAGACCATCGATGTCTTCGAGATCGACCGAGAGCACCTTGATGCCGCGCTCCTCGAGCAGTTCCGCAAGCTTGGGCACCGGATCATGGCCCAACCCCCATTCATCGCGCACAGAGCGGGCCGCATCTTCAGCATCGCGAACGTCGTGCAGTGGATAGGGCGCGCTGCGCGGCTGCTCCCATTCGACGCTCTTGAGGCCAAGCAGGTCCTCGATCGCAAGATAGCGCTCGAGCAGCTGTAGCGTCTGCGCCTCGATCGTCGCCTCTTCCTTGGCGGTGCGCTTTTTTCGGAAATCGACGCCTTCTAGCGTCAGTTCCTCATCGCTGAGCAGATAGGACTCGCTGACGCCAAGTGCGGTCGCGAGCGCCATCAGCGCACGCGAGCCCGGCATATCCTCGTTCCGCTCATACTTTCCGATCGCCTGCGCACTGACGACATTGCCCATGCGCTCGGCGAGTTCTCGCAGCGACAATCCTGCGGATGCGCGGGCGAGCTTCAGTCTCGTGCCGATCATGGCATGGCTACCTTTCGCTTTCCTCGGTTTACAAAAAATCTATATTTTGGATATTTTGTAAACCACTAGTCCTTGAAACACCCCAACGGAAGCCCCAGATGCGTGTTTGCGATGGCAGCATAACGCAAAATTGTAAACCGGAGTTTCACGATGGCCTCAAATATGTTTCGCGGAGACGGCAGGCCGCATGATCCGTTCGGCGATCCGCTCGACGCAATCCTCGCTGTGATCGCCGTCAATCTACAGCTCCCGCCGGGCCTCCACGCCATCGCGGTCAACCGCTACGGGGCGGTTTGCCGGCACATCGAGCGTCCCGGTAGCCCGCTCGAAGGACGGGTATCGAGCTTCTACCCGCAAGGGTCGATGGCCATCGACGCGACGATTTCGACGCGCGGCACCGACGACGAATATGACCTCGACGCCGTTGTGGAGATCATCGGCGGCAGCGAAGGACCGGAGGGGCTGTTGGACCTTCTGGAAGCCGCACTAAAGGGCTATCCGGTCTCGCGGATCGAACGCAAGACCCGCTGCATCACGCTCTATTTCGCGGACGGGATGCACCTTGACGTGACGCCGTCACGGCGGCTCGCCCCTAAGGAAAAAGAAGGCGTCATTGCGCACGCCAAGAAGGGCTGGCCGCAAGAGCACCGTTATATACCGATGAACGCTTACGGCTTTTGCACCTGGTACAATGACAGGACGCCGATCGAGGAGCGCTTCGCCCTTGCGCTCAATCACGAACTCTATGCCAAGCATGGCTTTACCTTTGACGCCGCCGAAGTGGAGGAGGTGCCCGAACAGACGCCGCTTCTGATCAAGAGCGTGACCACCGTCGCGCTCCAGCTCATTAAGCGTCATCGCAACATCCTCTACGCCGATGAAGCGGGCCGGATGCCGCCTTCGGTCGTGCTGTCCTGCCATGCGGGACACGCTGCGATGCCGGGCATGGGGCTTGCCGACATGGTGATGCGCCAGGCGCGCTGGACTGCGCGGGCAATCGATCAGGCGATGAGTCAGAACAAGCTGCTCGACGTTGCCAATCCCGAGTTTGTCGAAGAGCGCTTCACCGATCGCTGGCCCGAAAACCAGTCGCAGCAACGACATTATTCCCGCGCGCTGCATAGTCTGGCCGACGGCCTTCAGTCCGCTCGCGAGCGCGGCGTGCAGCTTGAGGATTTGCAGGAATGGCTTCGCGATCAGTTCGGCCAACGCGTTGTGACGCGCTCAATCGACATCTTCAACAAGCGCCTCGGTCAACAAGTGAAGGCGCGCCAGCATGGCTATACGCGCTCCGGCGGTCTATTCACGCCGGCGGCACCCGCCATCATCACCGGGGCCAGCGCGCTCGCGCCGGTGGCGGCACGCGCCCATACGAATATGGGCGAACGGCGCTGACGATGATCCACGGCATTGATGCGCAGATCGAGGCGATGCGGGCAGTGTGGCCCGCATTTACGCTGGTTGCGCGCGATCCGTATGCAGCTGCCTGGGAAGGCCCGGTTCGCCCGCTCCTTCAGACTTACCGTATCCGCATTTTGTACCGCGCGCCGCTGCTCATCGAAAATCTCGATGCGCGCCGCTTGCAGCCGCGCGTCTCGGTCCTGACGCCTCCGCTCCGACCCCGACCCGGTGACCACGAAGGCCGGTTGCCGCACGTTTATTACGGGCCGGACGGCGAAGTAACGCTCTGTCTTCTCGACCCGGAAGCGGGCGACTGGTCGCCCGCCGAACTTCTAGCCGAGACAACGGTGCCTTGGACCATCGAATGGCTGGCCGCCTATGAAGGCTGGCGCGCCACTGGCAAGTGGACGGCGAGCGGCCGCCATGTGGAGGCGGCTCGTGGCTAAGACCAAAGTCCCGCAGAAGGTTCAATCCGCGCTCTGGGCACGCGCAGCGGGGCGCTGTCAGTACCGCGGCTGCAATCACGACCTCGTTGGCGACCTCATCTCGGGCAATGAGGACGCACTGTTCGGTTTCATCGCGCACATCGTCGCTGACAGCGCCGAGGGACCGCGCGGCGATCTGGTCCGATCGCCCCTGCTTGCCAAGAGCCTCGACAATCTTATGTTGATGTGCGCGGTCCATCACAAGCTGATAGATGTCGACGGTCTCGCAGATCATTCTGAGGCCTTGCTCGTTGAGATGAAGGCCGAGCATGAGGCACGCGTCGCGCTGCTTGCCGGTATCGACAAGGATCGGGCGTCGCATGCGCTGCGGTTCGGCGCCCGCATCGGCGCGAACGAGGCTCTGGTTTCGACCCGCGCCATTTTCGCCGCTATGCCGCCCGATCACCATCCGGCGAGCGCGCAGACGATCGACCTTGAGATGACAGGCCACGCCTTCACGGACGGCGACCCAGCTTTCTGGGCCATGCAGCAGGCCAACCTCCAGCGCAATTTCGCAACAAGGGTCGGAGGTAGGATCGAGCGTCAGGACATTCGGCATCTCAGCGTGTTCGCGCTGGCGCCGCAGCCACTCCTCGTCGAACTTGGTCGGCTGCTCTGCGACATCGTGCCGGCGGTCGTTCATCAGCGACACCGCGAGCCTTCAACCTGGACCTGGCAGCGCGACAGCGCTCCCGTGCGCTATCAGACGGCGGAGCCCGAAGGAGGGCGCAGCGGTTGTGTCGCGCTAAAGCTAGGCGTTAGCGCGACGATCACCGATGATCGGATCGAGCGTGCCGTCGGTCACGATGCCGCGATCTGGAGCCTATGCGCGGATGCACCCCATAACGACATTGTTCGCAGCCCTGAGGATCAAGCCGGCTATCGCGCCGCATTGCGCCGGCTGTTCGATGCGATCAAGGCCCGGCATGGCGATGGGGTGCCCATTCATGTGTTCCCGGCCTTGCCGGCATCTCTCGCCGTTGAAACCGGCAGAGTGTGGATGCCCAAGGCCGATCCCGAACTTAGAATCTATGACCAGCAGAGGGATAAGGGCTTCGTCTATGCCCTCAAGATCGGTCAGCCGGGATTGGCGTGATGCGCCTCTTGGACGGCCACCAGAATAAGACGGAAGGAATGTGCCGGTGCCCAAGAATATCGTGATCTACTCCGATGGCACAGGCCAGGACGGCGGTGTCCGCCCCGAACAACGGATGAGCAATATCTTCAAAATGTACCGGGCCACGCGGCCCGGTCCCGACAGCGCGATCGATCCGAACGAACAGGTCGCCTTTTATGATCCAGGCCTCGGCACCGACGCTGGAGCCTCGGGACTGACCTCGGTCCGGCGTTGGTTCGCCAAACTCCTGTCTTCGGTGACGGGGCGGGGCATCACCACCAATATCGCCGATTGCTACGAATTCATCATCAACCACTATCGGCCGGGCGACCGAATCTGGCTGTTCGGCTTCAGTCGCGGGGCATATACCGCCCGCAGCGTCGCCAACGTGATCAGACTTTGCGGTGTCCCGACGAAATCGCCCGAGGGCGAACTGCCGAGGTTTCGCCTCGGCGTGCGAGAGATTGCAGAGCGCGCCGTCATTCGCGTTGCCGAGCATGGCGCCGGCCACGATCGGGATAAATTCGATGAGGAGCGCGAAGAACTTGGTCGCCGGTTTCGCGTGGAGTATGGGTCCGACGTTGACGGCGAGGCGAATGTCGCTCCCTATTTTGTCGGCGTCTTCGACACTGTGGCCTCACTTGGAGCAAAAGGACCACTTCGCCTGGTGCTTGCGGTCGCGCTGGCGCTTCTGATCGCAGTCGCCGGAGCAGCCACAGCCATCGCCCTTCATTGGGCACTCGGGATTGAGTGGGCTACGTCGTTCCTTATGGCGACCGGTCTGATCGGGATCTATGCGCTCTGGGCTTATCTGCGCACCTCGCTGAAAGTGATGTGGCCCCCTCTTGAGGGACGCCGATCCCCAAGCATTCATATCGCGCAATGGAGCGGCAAATATTTCGATCGACTACTCGGCCGAGCCGTCCGCTACGCCCGGCACGCCATCGCGATCGATGAGAACCGCGCCGACTTTCCGCGGCTGCCGTGGGGGCCGGGGAAAGGCGTTGAGCGGAGGCCCGAGATCGCTGGTGAGGCCAAGCCCTTCGTTCAGTTGTGGTTTGCGGGCAATCATTCCGACATCGGTGGAAGCTACCCCGAAGCTGAATCGCGCCTGTCGGATATCGCATTGCAATGGATGGTCGATGAAGCGCGGTCGGTCCCCGACCCGCTGATCATCGACGACGGCCGCCTCAGAATATTTCCGTCGGCAGCCGGAGTTCAGCACGATGAGATCGCAGGTATGGTCGACACGATAATGCAGCGTACGCCCGCCGTTCTTCGGCGCTTCACCCGGCGCCTAACGTGGAAAGCAAAATTGCGCGATCCGATTGCGGCGGCAACGCTGCACCCTTCCGTTGAGGAGAGGTTCGGGCTCGAAAGCGTGCCGAGGCAAGGCGGCGAAGGCCCGTATCGACCGGAGGCATTGCAAAACCACGAACGATTCCGCCACCTCTATCAGTAGCGATACCAAGACCGAAGAATTTGGCGCCATGGAGCAAGTCGCGCGCGGATACGCTCTCGTCGGCGGGAGAGCTCCATACATTTCATCACCTACAGGGCACCCAGTCGGCGCGCCTGCCATTTACGATGTCATTGTGCGGGAAATCTACACGCTCGCGTCCAAAGAACGAGAAGATGGAGCAGAGCGCAGTCGTCACGGCTAGCTGACGGGCAAATCCACTACGCGAAAGACAGCGCCTGTTCCCGCATCACGCACGAGATCAACGCGCTCACCATCCCAGTGGTAGTCGAGGTGCCGCCCTTGCACGGGATTTGACGCGCAGTCCGGGTAGAATAGCGCGACGCACTCCCCTCCGGGATGCCGGATGCTCGGATACGCTACGCCATCGGACCCGCCAGCCTTGAGGGTCATCGCCACGCCTCGGGACGCCTTATAGCTGTCAGGGTCAAGGGCTGGATGATCGGCCGCATCGGCACCTCTCAGATCGTTCAGGTCGGCACTGACCGACATGACAATCTCCCGGAACTGGGAGGTCCAACCAGGCGCTTCGACTGTCCGGGCCATGAACCTCGCATGGTGATGGATGGTTTCGAATAACGCCGTCTCGAAGACATTTCCGGCATAGAGGACGCCGTAGCTGCCATCCGTGAAGCGGCTTGGCCGGTCCATGCTGACGTGGGTGAACGGCGCCATCAGATAGGACGCGCCGCTTCCGCCTACCCGGCGATCCACCGGCACTAGGTCGAGATTACCGATCGTCGCCATGATCCGAGGGTTGGTTTTTTGTTCTGCCGAGATCAGCAGCGGCCACTCGGCGGGGTCGGCGATGTCCTCGAACAGGTCGATCGGCGGAAAGGCGCTGCGGATGATCCTGACAGCGCCTTTCCACTCAACATGACTGACAGGCAGATGCTCGTGTTCGGTCACCAGCCACCGCGCTCGGCGTCAAGGTAACGGCGCACGCGCATGATGTCGGTGAGTTCACCGCCGAGCATGACATCAAGTGCGCTTGATCCGGAAAAGGCGGCATTGCTTGCCTTGATCCAGGCATAACCGCGCTGGGCTTCGGAAAAGATGATCCGCAGCGCCTTGTGAACGCCCATCAAGTTGGAGAGGCGAGCCGCGCCATCGCGCGAGACCCGGCCCGGCCCTTCAGCCTTCCAGCGCCGATAGGAGCGCACCGGCATATCGAGCAGCGTCGCCGCCTGTTCGTCGGTAAGTTCCCATTTGCCGAACAGGTTCAGTGCTGCGCGGAACATCGCGGCGGCCTCCTCCTGCGTGACCGGATCGGGCCGGAACGGCTGGGGGACAGTATCAATGGGTTGCAAAGCCAGCATGATCGTTCTCCATATGGCACTATATGCACCATTAGTTGCCATTTGGCAATATACGTTGCAGCTACTGGCGAAGCCGCGCGAGAACACTGGCAGCACCCTCGGTCGGCACGAACAGCCGCGTCTGATAGCGGATGATCTCGGTAAAACAGCCTTGCGCTTTGTACCAGTCAAGCCGCGCCGCCGACCAACCGGCAAGCTCGAGCCGCTGCGTCCCGTTGACCAGGCTGCGCTTGAGGGTGAGCGCTTCGCGTCCCCCAATCTGCATCGGCCGTCCAAGGCCGAGCACCGCATCGACAATCTGCTCGGCCGAGAATGCATTGTCGTTCTCCAGCCCCAATGCTTGGCAAAGCTCAGGCACACAGTGGAGCGGGACTTCGCGACCAAGCAGCGAGCGTCCGTCGCGCGCCGAGATCCGGCTAACCCGGACATAATCAGAAGGGAGCTTGTCCCAGACCGGCAGGAGCAGGCCGGTGGCAAGATGCAGCCGCTCGCGCTTATGGCTGGTGGCAGCCTCGTCGACCTCGGCTTGCCAAAGGCGGCGGAACTCGCCTGCATCGACCGTCCCCCAGCTGCTTTCCTCGAGTTGCTCGGCGGTGAGATGGCCGTGCTTCAGCGGCCGGACCAGTTCGAAGCGGGCGATCCGCGTCCCATCGTCAGCCAGCAGGCTGCGCGCCGGGACAAGCAGTCCGATCCGGCCCGAGCGGCTGTTGCGGAGAAATAGTTGGCGCTCGCCAGAAAGACCGTAGAGCTTCTCCAGGCGAGCCAGCGACAATGGCTTCAGCGCACGGGCGATCTCGAGTTTGAGCAGGTGCGTCGTCGCGCCCGACAGCGCATCGGTGCGCAGCAGGGTGTCAGAGAGTACATCGAAGTGCTCGACCGCGATGGTCTCGACCCCGAGATCGAGCGTGCCCGCTTGCCGCGCGGCGTCGATCCGTGCTTCGACCAAACCTAGGAATTCGTCGAAAATGCCGTTCTGCAAGGCGATCGGCAAAGCGAGAATGCGGTTGAGCCAGCGCTGGATCGAAGGGAGGTCGTCAACCATCGATCCGTCAGCACCTGCGATCCGAAGCCCGGTCAATTCTTCGAACCGCGCGAGCGTCACGGCTTCGAGCTTACCAGTGAACAGCAGTCCGAACCAGCGGTGGAGCGCCTCCTTGGCGTAGCTGCTTTCGAGATTGTCGGCGGGATCGAACAGGTTCTGCCCGCCGGTCTGGCGCTGGCCGCGGGTCAGCGCGCCGAGGCTGTCGAGCCGCCGGGCGATCGTCGAGATGAACCGGCGCTCGCCGCGCACATCGGTGGTTACGGGGCGGAATAGCGGTGCCGAGGCCTGATTGGTGCGGTTCGTCCGCCCGAGCCCCTGGATCGCGGCATCGGCGCGCCAACCCGGCTCGAGCAGGAAATGGACGCGGCGCGCCTGGTTCTTGGCGGCAAGGTCCGCATGGTAGCTGCGCCCGGTCCCCCCGGCATCGGAGAAGACCAGGACCCGCTTGATCCCGTCCATGAACGCCTGGGTCTCGGCGACATTGGCTCGTGGAGACCGGGACTGGAGGAGCTGGCGCCCGTCGCGCCCGACGATCAGGCGCCGGGTTCGCCCCGTCACTTCGGCGACCTGCTCGACCCCGAACCGCTCGATGATTGCATCAAGCGCGGTGGCGATCGGTGGCAGCGCGCAGAGCTGCTCGATCATCCGGTCGCGCGCGTCCAGCACCGAGCGGCACAGCACCGGCATGCCGGCTTCGTCGAACATCGGCTCGGAACGCGGATTGCCGTTCTCGTCCTTGAACACTGCCATCAGCCGCACCGGGAAGCTCTTGGTGAGGTAATCAATCACATATTCCCGGGGAGAGAGGTCAATCTCGAGCGCTTCACGTTCGGCGTCAGAAAGGTCGGCCAGGCGCCGGTCGAGCATCGCCTCGGCGGTCGAGACGAGTTGCACCACGACGGCATTGCCATCCGCGAGAGCACTGTCGATCGCGGGAAGCAGGCTCGGCAGCTTCATCGAGAGCAGCAATTGCGCAAAGAACCGCTGCTTGGTGCCTTCGAAGATCGAGAGCGCCGCCGCCTTGGCGCCGGAGTTGAGGGTGTCGCCGCTGTCCGCGTCGACAATCCGGGTGGCTTCGAGCGCGTCGCGCAGGTTGGCATGGATGATCGCCCAGGCATCGGCATAGGCGTCGTAGACCGCGACCTGATCGGGGGTCAGGCAATGCTCGAGAATTTCGTACTCGACCCCGGCGAACGACAGCGCTCGCGCGGTGTAGAGCCCAAGCGATTTCAAATCACGGGCGACCAGTTCCATTGCGGCAATTCCGCCATCGCGGATGTCGGCGACGAAGGCCTCGCGATTGGCGAAGGCGGTTTCTGGTCCCCAGAGGCCAAGCCTGGTCGCATAGGCGAGGTTGTTGACGTCGGACGCGCCGGTTGCCGAGGCATAGAGCACGCGGGCGCGCGGCAGGAGGTTCTGCAGACGGACCCCGGCGACCCCCTGCTCCGATCCCTTGACCTTGCCGCGCGAGCCCTCTCCGCCAGCAGCATTGGCCATGGCGTGGGCTTCGTCGAAGACGATTACGCCATCGAAGTCGCCGCCCGCCCAGTCGAGGATCTGCTCGAGCCGGGTCGCATCGCTGCGGCCTGAGCGCAGGGTTGGGTAGGTAATGAAGAGAATGCCTTCGCGCATCCCAACGGGCACGCCGAGCTTCCACTGCCCGAGGGGCTGGACGTCGATCGGCAGACCGCCGAGCGCGGTCCAGTCGCGGCGTGCGTCTTCGAGCAGGGCCTCGTTCTTGGATATCCAGATGTGGCGACGCTCACCCCGGACCCAGCGGTCGAGGATGACCGAGGCGACCTGACGGCCTTTGCCTGCACCTGTCCCGTCGCCCAGGAAGTAGCCCATGCGATAGATCCGGCCCTCAGCGCTTGCCTTCAAGGCGCAGCCCTTGTCCTCGGGCTCGAACCGGCCTGCCAAATCGCGGGCATGAGCACTCGCGGCATAGATCAGCGTCTCTGCCTGAGCGGACGAAAGCACCCCTTTGGCAATAAGGTCGGAAGGTAGTTGGGGGACCGTCTCGGGCACCGGCGCGGTGATAGAACCCATGGCGACGGATTCGACCAGCGGAGTCGGGTGCTCGACCGCACCTGCGATCGCGATACGGCTCGGCCGGTACGGCAGGTAGTGCCCAACCTGCTCGGAGATCGGCGCAGGTGCCTCGAGCGGCTGGTAGGCGAGCGGCAGGATCGACGGCGCGGCTGCAACCGGGCGAGCCGCAAGCGGAACCGGTTTCCTCGCCGGAGCGATCAGGCGCAGCGGCAAGGCTGGTCTTGCGGCGATGGTCGGCTCGACCGCCTGCTCCGCTCGATCAGGCAACATATCGACCAGGAAGAACAATTCCGCGAGATTTGCCGGCTTGGCGATCATCGGGCTGTCGCCGCCATCCGCCTTGTCGAGCACCAGCAGCCGGGTCGTGATCGAGGTGCCCTGCTTGACGAAACCGCGCTCGATCGTGGCGTTGAGCCGCAGCGCCACCGGGCCAGTGATCCCTGCTAGGAAGCGTGGCAGATCGAACCATTCGGGCATCACCGCAACCAGGCGACCGCCGGGAAGCAGCCGCTTCCAGGCCGAGCGCAGGTGCCGGGCACCGGTGCGTCCGTCGTGGCCACGCTCGATTCCATGCGAATAGGGTGGATTCATCAGCACGACGCTTGGTGCGACCAGCGGATCGAGCAGCTCGTCGATCAGTTCACCATCGTAGGCGGTCACGCGCGCCGCTGGGAAAAGAGTCCCAAGGCACTCGCGGCGTAGCGGCGAGATTTCGTTGAGCGCGAGGCGAGCGCCGGACTTTGCGGCCCATACGCCAAGCATCCCCGTCCCGGCCGAGGGTTCGAGCACCAGTTCTCCCGTAGAAATGCCGCAGGCCCGGGCGGCGAGCCATGCGATGCGGGGCGGCGTTGCGAACTGCTGCCATTCGATCTGCTCGTCACTGCGAGTGGTCTGGCTCGGCACCAGCGCTTCCAGGCGAGAAAAGGCCTCATCGGCCAATTCGGGCGACATGGTGGCGGCGAGTTCGGCCTCGCCTTGCAAGAACAGCACCTGGGCCAATTCGAGCGCGGCATGGGCATCTCGCACTGACCAACGGCCCTCGGCATCGCTGCCACCGAAGCGTTCGCGCATCGCTGCATTCAGCACGGCGCGCGAGATAGCCTGGTCGGCACTGAGCCGGGCGGCAAGCGACCTGGCCGCGGCCAGTACCTGCGGTTCGGGAGGACAAGGAAATGCGAAAGCGGGTGAAGCGTGGGACATGGGAAACCTCCTGACGAGGCCCAAGTCCGTCTGGGGGCCTCAAAAGGCCCCAAGCCATCTTTCCTCTCTTGATGCTCACGCCGTCGCGCGCAATCGCCGCATCAGCACGTCGTTCCAGTCCTCGTCGGCCCGCTCAGGGCTCCGGGTGACGATCCGTCGATCCTCGCTGGCATAAGCTTCGCGCGCGCGTTCTTCGGCAAGCAGGCCACCGGCATCGTTGTCGACGAACAGATGGAGCTCGCGCACCGATTCCGGGATTGTGACCAAGCCAAACCGCTCGTTGCCGAGCGTCGCCCAGCAGGGAATGCCGAACATCTGCATTGCCGAAAGCGCGGACTCGTTTCCTTCGGCAAGACCAAGGCGGCCACCCCGCGGGTAAGCAAGGCGCACGGCACCCGAGCCTGGACTACCCAGGGCGCGTTTGGGCTGCTCGAATGTTGCAAGACGGTCGCTCGCGGTATCGAGGAAGGTTCGGTGCAGAGCCAGAATACCGGCGTCGTTGCGTACCGCTGCCACCAAGGCCGGTAGGAACCGCACCGCGCCCTTGGGCCCCAGCGGCATGCGTGGATGGAAGCGGAGATCGGAAGATGAGATCGTGATACCTCTTGCCGAGAGATAGCGGGCGGCCGGACTGCCTGCGAGCATCGATGCCTCGCGCCACAGCCTCTGTGCGTTGCGGTTGGCGACTTCCTCACGCGGCTCGGGTGCTATCGGGCCGCCCGTCCCGTCGAACAGGTCCGAAATCCGAACCCCGACCTTGGCTAGACTCTGCATGACTGCCTCGTTGGTGCAGCCGGCGAAGCAATGGACCAGGATCGCGCGCTTGCCGAGCGTGATGCTGAGCGAGGGGGTACGGTCAGCGTGGGCCGGACAACGACACATGCCGCGCGAACGCGACCAGGTGCCGTTCAGCGCCTCGACAATCTTACGAGCACGGACTTCGAGCGTTTCGCGACCTTGAACCTGGAACATGGGGCATCTCCATCATGACATGCCTCCACCCGCGCAGCCTCCGCTCTGCGCTGCTGCCAATGTGTTTTCCTACACGTCATGTTCTATATATGTTCTCATTCGATTCGGCCATAGAAGGGATCGAGATATGAGACTGAGATGGGCAACAATCACAGCGGCAGTGATCGGTATGGCGTTCGTCGTCCCGGCTCAGGCGCAGGAGGAAACGGCCCCTGAGGCTGCTGCTGCACCTGAGATTGGACCTGGCGGCTTCCGCGTGGCCGAGGGGGCGAACGGTTTCCAATTGGTCGAACATGGGATTTGGCAGCGTCCCCAAAATATCGCTTCGTCCGCCGCCCCTGGCCTCGAAGCGGGCCGGACCTATCTTCCCTATCGCTATACGAAGCCCGAAAGGAGGGGGCCGTCGGGCTTTCGCCGGGCAAGCTTCCTTCCCCATGTCTATGCCGCGGAGACGCAATATGCGTTGCCGGCGGGCCTTCTCGACGCGTTGGTATGGACGGAGTCCCGGTATAATCCTTTGGCGATCAGCAAGGCTGGTGCCGCTGGCCTGGGTCAGTTGATGCCGGGGACCGCCCGCGACCTTGGCGTTTCAAACCGCTTCGATCCAATGGCGAACATCTTTGGCGCGGCGCGGTATCTGCGCCAGATGCTCGACAAGTTCGGGGTAGTGCATCTGGCCCTCGCCGCTTACAATGCCGGGCCACGTTCCGTAGAGCGAGCAGGCGGCATCCCTAGAAACGGGGAGACACCGTCTTACGTCCGCAACGTGCTTAGCAGCTGGCAATATTGAGAGGGAAACGGTGAGCGCAAATCGAATCCGCGTGTCAGGTCAGTTGAGCCTGGGCAGCCGGGGTTTGACCTTGCGAACAGAAGATGCCCTCTGGATCATCGAGAGCGACGAGCCGGTCGACCGCTTTGTCGGCGATGAGGTAATCGTCGAAGGGAACGTGATAGGCCTCGATCGCCTTCGGGCAGATTGGATCGGCTCCACTGGCGAACACGCTCAAGGGGCCTAACGCCTTCGCGCCATGGCTAACTTGGGGTAGCAAATACCAGCCTCCATCACTGAAAACTGTGCCGAAGCAAAGCCTTATGGCCCGCGTCCCCTACTAGGTGAATTCGGTGATTCGCGTCTTCCGAACGTGAAGAACACTCGCAGACGATCTTGGACCGGTCACTCCCGAAGCCCCAGGTTGTTACCTAGGGCGATACCTAGCGCTGCTAGGTATCCCGGATATTCTCACTAAGTCTTTGAAAAATGGCGCGCCCGGAACGATTCGAACGTCCGACCCTCAGATTCGTAGTCTGATGCTCTATCCAGCTGAGCTACGGGCGCGTTGGAAGCGCGCTCATAGGGGGGGGATTCTGCCTTGGCAAGTCACTTGAACGCCTCTGCCAGATTTTTTGCGAGAGGCACGTCGACAGGCGGCATCGCGAGTTCGGACAGCCTGTGCGGCTCGATCCAGGCGATTGTTTCCGCATCGAGATTGCGCGGTTCGCCGGTCCAGTGGCGGCAGGTGTAAAGAAGCATGACAAGTCCGGCAGAGGCGGGATCGCCGGTTGCCGCGCCGCTGGCGAACGAGAGGGGTGTGAGGTCGCGAGCCTTCACCTCGACCCCCAGCTCCTCCTGAATCTCCCGGATCAGCGCGGTTTCAGGCCCCTCCCCCGGCTCAACCTTGCCGCCGGGAAACTCCCACAGGCCGCCGTGCGCCTTGCCCTGCGGGCGCATTTGCATGAGCACGCGCCCGTCCGGGTCGACCAAGGCGATAGCGACCACCAGAACCGCTGTCGGAAAATTTTTCATCTGCGCTGTTCCGGTCAACCATTTGTTAGCACTTGGTGCAGTAATCAGCCTCTACCGCAATTGAAATCTGGAAGGGAGCCGATGAAAGTCAATCTGATCGCGCTCTGGAAGGACAAGAGCGGTGCCACTGCGATTGAATACGGTTTGATACTCGCGCTTATTGTTCTGGCTCTTATCGCCGGCATGACGCGTTTCGCAAATACGACGATCAACATGTGGAGCCATGTCGAAACTGCAAGCAAAAACGCGATGAAAAAGCCTTGATCCGGATAACTGCTTGTTAGGGATTGGGAATTAACCATCAAGACGCTTGCTTCCGGGACGACTGGGAAAAAGCCGGGAAGACTGAAGACTGCAACCGAGGAGACCGACCATGAAGCTTTTCCGTAACCTTGTGAAGGACAACGCTGGCGCCACCGCGATCGAATACGGCCTGATCGCCGCGCTGATCTCGATCGCCGCGATCGCCGCGATGACCTCGCTCGGCGGCACGCTGGGCAACACCTTCAACAGCGTTTCGGGTTCGATGAGCGGCTAATAGCCCTCACGGGATGGGTCCGCCCCTCCCGCCAGAGACCTAAACGAAAGGGCGCCGGGAAACCGGCGCCCTTTCTGCATTTGCGGTCGAACGATCAGTAGGTGACAATCTTCACCCGCTGGCCGGCGGTGATCCGGCTCGACGAAGACAGCCCGTTGAGCACCAGGAACCGGTCGAGCGGCTTGTCGGTGTAAGCCATGCGCGAGGACAGCGACTGCACCGTGTCGCTTGCCCTGGCGGTGACCACCTGGATCTTGCGCGGCTTGATCGCAGCAGCCTCGGCCGAGGTGATCCGGCGCATGCTGCTGTAGAGCGAATCGAACTGCGCGGCCTTGCCCGCCTGGCTGATCGTGACGAAGTGAAACGCCTGGCTGGACGAGAACTCGTAAGCGAACACCGTCACGTCGACCTGGCCATTGCCGTTGTTGACGCGGACCGTGGTGTAGCTGGCCGGAATGCCGTTGACAGTCGTCGTGCGGATCTCGCCCGGCTGGATCTTGGCTTGGCCATCGCCGGTCAGTCCGGCGAGCGCGGCGGTGATGTAATCGCGCATGTTGCCGTTGTACGCCGCCGTGGTCAGCTCACCCTTGCCCGACTGACCGCCGATCGAGACCGAGCGGGTGCCGTTCAAGAGGTAAAAACCGTTCGGCGCCTCGAACCGCATGCGGAACTCGGGATGGGTGAAGGTGCGCCCTTCGACCATGCCCTGCTTGGGATCGTCGCCATACATGATTCCGTTGATCCGGGTCAGGAACGTGTCCCGATTGGTCACACCGGTCGCGTTGGCGCCGGCCCGGTTCAGTGCCGCATTGACGCGCGAGGCCGGGTCGGGGTGCGTGCTCGCCCATTCGGGCACCTGGTTGTTGGCACCGAGCAACTGCGAATCGAGTGAATTCTGCGCGGCGAGGCTCTTGAGCACTGTCGACATCGCACGCGGATCATAGCCCGCCGAGCGCAGGTACTGGATGCCGAGGTTGTCCGCCTCCGTCTCCTGCTTGCGCGAATACTTGAGCGTGAGCAGCTGGCTGCCGGTGCTGAAAATCTGCTGGCCGAGCTGGCCGAGTGCATTGTTGCCGAAAAGGACGCCGGAAAGGATGGTGCCGAGCGCGCCGAAGATCGCGTTCTTCTGGGCTGCGCTCTGGCGCTTCGCGGCATGCCGCGCCGCGACGTGCCCGACCTCGTGCCCGAGCACGCCGGCGAGCTCGGCTTCGTTATTCATCAGGCCGACCAGCTGTCGTGTCACATAGACGTAGCCGCCAGGGATCGCGAACGCGTTGTCGACCGAGGAGTTGAGCAGCGTGACGGTGAAATCGTCGCGCGCTCCGGACAGGCCTGACTGGACCGCGATCGTCTTGCCCACGCTTTCCACATATGAAGCCTGCGGTCCCGTCTCCGCCCCGCCGAATTCGGCGACGAGCTGCGGGTGTGCTTCAGCGCCCTGCTTCTTGTCGGCGGCGCTGATCGTCTGGACCTTGCTCGCGGCAGGCCTGGTCGAGGCCGCGTTGGCCGCGCCGCCCGTTTCGGTCGCGCAAGCGCCGAGGAGGAGGACGGCGAGCGTCGGAGTGGTGAAGGTGACGGAAAGAAAACGGTGGCGCTTCATGCATCCTCCAGCAGCGTTCGCGCTCCCGGTTGGGCCGGGGCGGTCAAGGGTGTCTTGCACCCGGAAACCCCTACCCTGCAAATGTGGTTCCCGCCGCTCTGGACCGTGAGCCCTACGCGCCGATCCTGAGGAAGCGTTCTTCGCGCAATTTCCGCAACTTGTCGGCAGGCTTGCCAGCCAGCGCGTCGAGCTCCTCGCCGATGGCCTTGCTCAGGGTCGCGGCGGTGGCTGCCGGATCACGATGCGCGCCGCCGACCGGTTCGGACACGATTCGGTCGATCACCCCCAGCGAGAGCAGGTCCTGGGCCGTGACCTTCATCGCCTCTGCAGCTTCCGGAGCCTTTTCGTTCGTACGCCAGAGAATCGATGCGCAGCCTTCCGGCGAGATTACCGCGTATACCGCGTGTTCCAGCATCAGGACGCGCTCGGCGCTGGCGAGTGCCACTGCGCCGCCCGATCCGCCCTCGCCGACGATGGTCGCAACCATCGGCACGCCCAAGGCTAGGCACGCCTCGGTCGAGCGGGCGATGGCCTCCGCCTGCCCGCGCTCTTCCGCTTCGACGCCCGGAAATGCACCGGAGGTATCGACGAGCGTGACGACGGGGAGACCGAAGCGGTCGGCCAGCTCCATCAGGCGCACGGCCTTGCGATAGCCTTCGGGCTTGCCCATGCCGAAGTTGTGACGGATTCGGCTCTGCGTGTCGTTGCCCTTCTCGTGCCCGATCAGCACGACCCGGCGATCTCCCAGGCGAGCCAGGCCACCGATGATCGCCTGGTCCTCGCCGTACAGGCGGTCACCGCCCAGCGGGATGAACCCGGTAAACATCGACTCGACGTAATCGCGGAAATGCGGCCGCGCCGGGTGGCGCGCGACTTGCGTCTTCTGCCACGGGGTCAGCGCCTTGTACGTGCTGGCGAGGAGGTCCGCACTCTTGGCCTCGAGTCGGCGGATCTCGGCCGAGATATCAAGCTCACCGCTCTCGGCGGTGGCACGCAGCTCGGCAATCCGGGCTTCCAAGGCCGCAACCGGCTTCTCGAATTCGAGGTACGAAATCATGGCTCACCCCGCTAGGGACGCGGACGCCGCCGGTCAACTGCCAGCGGATGGCGGGTGTTGACGAGGTCGACGAGCCGGGCCGCATCGACGTGCGTGTAGATCTGCGTCGTGGCAATGTCGGCATGGCCGAGCAGGGTCTGGAGCACGCGCAAATCGGCGCCGCCTTCAAGGAGGTGCGTGGCAAACGCGTGGCGCAGGACGTGCGGGCTGACCTTTTCCGGATCCAGCCCGGCT
The DNA here is from genome assembly GCF_058783565.1 of Novosphingobium sp. FW305-C-111. NCBI lineage: Bacteria > Pseudomonadati > Pseudomonadota > Alphaproteobacteria > Sphingomonadales > Sphingomonadaceae > Novosphingobium > Novosphingobium sp. FW305-C-111. Next base: position 106,029 of record NZ_JBYSYP010000007.1, on the reverse strand, counting down.
CTCGCCGCCAGTTCGCGAAGCAGCTGGAACAGCCGAACCCGGCTGATGTGACCTGCGCGGGACGGAAACAGGAAGCGCCCCTCCCCCGGCCTGAGCGCCAGCCAGCGCGACAGCGCCTGCCGGGCACGGGTGCTGACCGGTACAAGGCGTTGCTGGCCGCCCTTGCCGGTCACGTTGAGGAACGGCGCATCGCGCGGGACAGCGTTCAGCGGCAAGGAGACCAGCTCGGTCGCGCGCAGGCCCGACCCATAGAGCAGTTCGAGCAGGGCCAGCATCCGCACCGCTTCCGGTCTTTCGGCGGCGGCTTCGTCCTCTGCGCACGCGAACAGCAGGTCGACCTCGCGGTGATCGAGCAGCCGCGGCAACGGGCGGCGCTGCTTCGGCCGCGGCAGTCCGGACGAGGGATCGTCGCCCCGGCGGCCCTCGTCGACGAGGAATCCATAGAACTGGCGCAGCGCTGAGGCCTTGCGGGCCAGGCTCGAGGGGGCCAGATCGGACCACTGCGCAGCCAGCCCGCCAAGGTCCTCGCGGCTTGCCGTGGCGATATTACCAAGGACTTCGGCCGCGCCTTCAAGGTCCCGGCGATAAGCCAGCAGCGTGTTGCGCGCCGCGCCGCGTTCGGCGGCGAGCATGGCGAGGAAGTCCTCGATCTCCGGGCTCACACCCGCGACACCGCCTCCGCCGCGATCATCCGCGCCTCTGCCTCCAACCCCACCCGGCGCAGCGCGCCGACGATGTGGTAGAGGTGGACCGGGGTCATGTCGGTCCAGCTGTCGCCCTGCATCCCGTAACCGGCGAGAAAGGCGACCAAGGCGGGGTTGTTCGAATCCGCCGCGGCGTCGATCGCCTTGGTCCACGCGGTCGAGCGGTTCATGTCGATCTCGAGCTTGCCCGCAAAGGCCGCCGCATCGGAAGGCGTCACCCGCTTCAGGCCCATCAGCCCTGCCAGCAGGAACTGCGACCGGCGATAGTCGTCGCTGCCGTCGTCATCGTAGAACGCGCCAAGGGCGTCTCCGGCGACCGGGCCCGGCGGATTGGGGGCGGCCAGCGACAGCATGCCCCACGCGTGGCTGCCGATCTTGACCGCCGGCGCCCAGAGCAGCGCATTGCGGTCGAGCCCTGCCGCCAGCATCGACCCGATCAGGTCGGCGGCGTCGCTCGACAGTCCCTCCGCAGGCATGATCCGGGCGGCGGCATAAGCGGTCAGCACGCGGCGCGAATAAGCCGTCGCCGAATCGCTGCTGCTGCCCCAGACCGATCGTATCGCCGCAATCCGGTCGCTTTCCGCCTGAGCGACATAGGCCGATCGCAGGTTGTCCGCGATCGTCGACCGTTCGTCGCCTTCCTGCTCCAGCGCATAAATCTGGCTGTAAAGATCGACCATCGCCGCGCTCGACAGTACCCCGCGCGCACCGGCGACGTCGGCAGCGCCGGCGCGGGCGTTGAGCGACAGCATCGGCGCACGGGCCGCCAGCAACGCATATCCCGGCCCGGCGTCCTTCATCGCCTCGGCCGGCGGTTCGATCCCGACGGCGAGCGCCATCCCATAGCGCCACGGCGTCATCGTGGTGACGTCCTTCCATTCGACCGTCACCGCGCGGCGGCTCGCCGCCGAAGTGCCCGCGTATTTCTGCGCAAGCAGCACGTCGATCTTGTCGTCCTTGGCGGCACCAAGGAGCCGGTCGAACTGGGACATGGCCGGAGGACCGTTCCCGGTGAACGCCGAACAGATCGCGCGGACGAGATCCCAGTCCCGCCCCTGCCGCTTCGCCGCGGTCAGGCCGACAATGGGGCACATTCCGACAGGATCGGCGGTTGCGACGAACGCGTTCAGCGCGGCATCTTCGAGCTTCGGCGTGAATGCACCGCTGTCCACCGACTGGACCACCGCCCGGGCCGCTTCGGCTTCACCCATGCGCAACAGGGCAGCAGCGCGGATTGCCGCCCAGTCCGCGCCGTTCATGCCGACCGGAGTCGAAAGCCGGCTCGCCAAGGCGCGGCGCATCAGGATCTGCCCCCAGCGCGAGACGAACTGACCACGCGTATTCTCGATGATGGGCCCGATGAAGGATCCATTGAGCCGGACCGTCGAGAACATCGGGAGTCCGCCATCCTGCTCGGCCAGTGCGCCGACCTGGAGCAGGCTGCGCTGGCTGCCGGGCGGAATGTCGTACTTCGGCCGGGCCTTCTCGATCAGTTCTTCGAGCAGCTCGGGATCGATCGAATCCGCGATCGCCTTGGCGGGATCGACGGGAGCTGCCGCCGGAGCGCTTGTCCCGCCGGGCAGCGCCTGGACCACCGGCACGGATGTAGTTGCCGGGCCGGGTGCCTGCGGTGACGATGGGGCCGGCGCCGCCTTGGTCGGGGCGGGCTTGGGCGCGGGCGGAGGATTGTCGAAGCCCGGCGGGAGCAGCGATTCCGGTGCCTTCTGCGCCACCACCGCGCCGGACAGGGCGAGCAGGGCAATGCCGGACAACCAAAGGGAACGGGCGCGGAATGCAGGGCTCATGCGGGGTTCGCCACGGGCTGCTCGATCGTGCGGACAGGCTGTGCGCCGCCCGCCCGCCATGCCGCCGCCAGCACGAGCGCGAACGTCACTGCTGCCACAAAACCGATCACCGCTTTTCGACCCACCTGCTAAATCCACGCAATCCGGGCATCCGCGGGGTTATTCGCGGCGCTTGCGCTGCGACCTAGCGCAACTATAGGCAGCGCCGCAATGGAAGTCGACGCCGCCCCCCTGTCCAGCGCGGATATTGCCCGCATCGCGCGGCGCATCGACCGGCCGGTGGTGCTGGTCGGGATGATGGGTGTCGGCAAGTCGACTGTCGGCCGCAAACTGGCGGCGATGCTCCACCTGCCGTTCGTCGATGCCGACGAGGAGATCGAGGAAGCGGCGCAGATGTCGATTTCCGAAATCTTCGCGCAATACGGCGAGCCCTATTTCCGCGACGGGGAGCGCCGGGTGATCGCGCGGCTGATGGGTGGTCCGGCCAAGGTCCTCGCCACCGGCGGCGGCGCCTTCGTCGATCCGGCGACCCGCGCGCTGATTCTCGACAAGGCCATCACCGTCTGGCTCGACAGCGAAGTGGACGTGCTGGTCGAGCGTGTCGGCCGCAAGGACACCCGCCCGCTGCTGCGTGAAGGCGATCCCCGCGAGATCCTCACCCGCCTTCGCAACGAGCGCCGTCCGGCCTATTCGCAGGCGCCGATCCATGTCGTGAGCGGTCACGCGCCGCACCAGCACACTGCCAACCGCATCCTGAAGGCGATCGACCAATGGCTGTAATCCCCGTTGCAATCGCCAATGCCCCGTATGAAGTGCGGATCGAGGCTGGCCTGCTCACCCGGGCGGGACCGGAATGCAGGCCGTTCGTGCGCAAGGACACGGTCTGCGTCGTCACCGACGAGCGGGTGGCGGCGGCGTGGCGTGAAGCTGTCGCGGCCTCGTTCGCGGCAGCAGGAATCGACAGCCGCTGGCTGGTGCTGCCCCCCGGCGAGCAGACCAAGTCGTGGGAACACCTCGCCGCGGTGGTCGACTGGCTGCTGGCACAGGAAGTCGAGCGCAAGGACAACATCGTTGCCCTTGGCGGCGGGGTCATCGGCGATCTCACCGGATTCGCGGCCTCCATCCTCAAGCGCGGCTGCGGGTTCATCCAGATGCCGACCACGCTGCTGGCGCAGGTCGATTCGAGCGTGGGCGGCAAGACCGCGATCAATACGCCTGCGGGGAAGAACCTGGTCGGTGCATTCCACCAGCCCTCGCTGGTCCTCGCCGATCCGCTCGCGCTGGACACGCTGCCTGCGCGGGAGGTTCGCGCCGGGTACGCCGAAGTCGTTAAGTACGGGCTCATCGACGACGCGCCGTTCTTCGAATGGTGCGAGGCGCACGGTCCGGCATTGCTCGCGGGCGATGCCGATGCACGTGAACACGCCATCGCGACCAGCGTGACCGCCAAGGCACGGATCGTCGCGGCAGACGAGAAGGAGACGCTCGGCATCCGTGCCCTGCTCAACCTTGGCCACACCTTCGGACACGCGCTGGAGGCGGAAACCGGGTTTTCCGACCGCCTGCTCCACGGCGAGGGCGTGGCGCTGGGGATGGTGCTGGCGGCGCGGTTTTCTGTCCGTCAGGGCCTGATGAATGGACAGGACGCCGCGCGCGTCGCCGCGCATATCGCCGCCGCGGGCCTGCCGGCCTCGCTCAAGGACCTCGCGCTCGACTGCGACGGGCGGCGATTGGCCGACCACATGCTCCACGACAAGAAGATGGACGGCGGCACCCTGCCGTTCCTGCTGATGCGCGGGATCGGGCAGACGTTCGTGGCGAAGGACGTGGCGCTCGCCGATGTCGCGGCGTTCCTGGATGAGGAACTTTGCGCTTAAGCTAATTCTGATGCGTCCCCACGAAGGCGGGGACCTCCATCAACCAGACGGACCTTTTGCTGCACGAGGTCCCCGCCTTCGCGGGGACGCTACAGTCGACAATTCACGCGACAGTCAGCCGCGCCCGCGTTAACCGGTAACATTCGCAACCGGAACGAGCCCGCATGACCGCAGCCGAAGCATCGCCCGCCATCGAACCCGCCACGCTGGAAAAGGCCGCGCATGACCGCGCGTTCCTTGGCCATCCCAAGGGGCTTGGCTACCTCGCTTTCGTCGAGGGCTGCGAGCGGTTCTCATACTATTCGATGCAGACGCTGCTCGTCCTGTACATGGTCAAGTACCTGCTGCTGCCCGAGAATATCGGCAAGGTCATCGGCCTCGACTGGCTGCGGGACAACTATTACGGCGCTCTGGAGGCGCAGCCGCTGTCGTCGGCAATCTTCGGGGACTACACCAGCCTCGTCTACCTCACTCCGATCCTCGGCGGCATCGTCGCGGACCGCTGGGTGGGGCGGCGTGCGACGCTCATCCTCGGCGGCGCGGTCATGGCGCTTGGCCATTTCCTGATGGCGTTCGAGGGTCTGTTCCTGTTCGCGCTGGTCTCGCTGATCGTCGGGGTCGGCCTGTTCAAAGGCAACATCGCCAGCCAGGTCGGCGAACTCTATGAAGAGAACGATCTGCGCCGGGCGATGGCGTTCCAGATCTTCTACATCGCGATCAACGTCAGCGTGATCGTCGCCCCGCTGATTTCGGGCACGCTGGGCGAGAAGTACGGCTGGCATTACGGGTTCGGCGCGGCCGGGGTCGTCATGGTCGCCGGGCTGATCCTTTACGTCATGGCGGGACCGTGGCTGCCGAAGGACAACCGGCCCGACCGTTCCGCATCCGCTGCGCCGAAAGTTCCGCTGACCAGCAACGACTGGATACGTGTTGTCGCGCTGGTTCTCCTCGTGCCGATCCTCGCGATCGGCCTGCTCACCAACCAGGAAATCTTCAACGCCTATCTCGTCTGGGCGGACGAGAAGTTCCAGTTGACCTTCTTCGGAGTTACGTTGCCCACCAGCTACATGATTACCATCGACGCGGCGCTGAGCTTTTCGATGCTGGTCGCGGTTACCGCGTTCTACAAGTGGTACGGGCGTTCCCGGCAGGAGCCCGACGAGCTCGGCAAGATGATCATCGGCAGCTTCTTCACCATCGCCGGGGGTTTGTGCCTCGTCGCCGCGGCGACAATTTCGGGCGGCGGCAAGATTGGCCTTGGCTGGCCGGTGCTGTTCCACCTGTTCAACTCGATCGGCTTTGCGCACATCCTGCCGGTGAGCCTCGCCCTGTTCTCGAAGGTTGCGCCGCGCCAGCTCAACGCCACGGTGATCGGGATCTATTATCTGGCGTTCTTCGGCGCGAACAAGACGGTCGGCTGGCTCGGTGGGTTCTATTCGACGATGGACACGCCAACGTTCTGGCTGATCCATGTCGGCACCGCGGTCGTCGGGCTTGTCGGCTTTGTCGGTTTCAAGGTGCTGATGGGCTCGCGGCTGGAGAAGCCGGCGATGCCCTAGCCGAACACCGCAATGCTCTGCATGCCGCTGGCGATCGGTTCGCCGGCGGCGTTCCAGACCGTCATCTCCTGCGCCGAGCAGCCCTTCTCCGCATAAGTCCCGATCGAACGGAGCAGCCACCAGCCATCGTCGGTGCGCGGCTCCGGGGTGAGCAGGTTGCAGATCCAGGTCATCGAACTGATCGGTGCAGGCCGGGTCATCAGGCGCATGACACCGGGCGGCAGGACGTCCGCAATGCACAGCAGCTCGACCATCGGGTGCAAGCCGTCGCGCTCGTTCATCCGGACCCAGCGGAAGACCTGGGGTGGGCCCTCTTCGTTCGGGCCGCAGGGATAGCGCCAGTCGAAGTTGTTGATGAAGCTCGGCCCACCCCTCGCCTGCTTGGCCTCGTGCGGCGGAGTGAGGCCCTCGGGTCGCGGGGTGCCATTGTAGTGGATATCGCTCTCGACCGCGCCCATGAAGACGAAGGTCGCGGCGAAGGCGACGGCGTCGCCGCAGACGATCTCCGCGCCCACCCATGTCGCATTGCGCCCGCGGCGAAGAACTCTTGCCGTGACTTGCGCCTCGCCGGCCACCGGGCCGACAAAGCTCACCTGCGCCGAACGCAGCGGCGGTAGCTCGCCGCCCACCTGCATCGCCGCCTGGAGCGCCAGCGCCGAAGAAAGCCCGCCGAAAGCCGTCCGCCCCTGAAACCAGCCATCGGGAATGCTTGCGCTGAAGCCGTTTTCGAGCGGCGCGGCCGTGGCGATGATCTGGGACAGGTTCACGCAGGGTCCTTTGGCAGGAGGTCAAGAGGTTCGAACCCGGGAAGGAACGCTTCGCGGAGAAGCGTGCGATGGCAGCCCGCGGCCGCGCGCTCGTAACACAAGAGGGCGACGTTCTTCTCGGCTGCGAGGCTCGCCAGCTCCGCCCCGGCGGCCAGCGCCTCGGGCAATTCGAGCTGGCCGGCGTAAACGCGCTCGAGCGTCGCGTGATCGTTCCGTCGCGCCGCGTCGCGGCCTTCTTTGGGCGTGCCGAGTGGCTTGAAGTGGCGATAGGCGATGCCCGCCTCCTGCGCGGCCCCCGCCAGCGCCGACTTGGAGAAGCCGGGGCGGCGCGACAGCGGGAGGGCGCGGACATCGGCCAGCACCTCGACGCCCGCATCCTTCAGGGCGTCGATGACCCCGGCGACAGTGGCCTGCTCGTACCCGATGGTCCAGATCCTGGGCATGGTCAGAACAGCCGTGAGCCGTTGGGAACCGGGCTGTCGGGTGCGAACAGCACGACCCTGCCCTCCGCATCGGCAAAGCCGAGCGTCAGCACCTCGGACATGAACTTGCCGATCTGGCGCGGAGGGAAATTGACCACCGCCGCGACTTGCCGCCCGACCAGTTCATCGGCGCCGTACAGCACCGCGACCTGCGCGCTCGACTTGCGGGTACCGATGGCAGGACCGAAGTCGATCACCAGCTTGTGGCTCGGCTTGCGGGCTTCGGGATAGGGCTCGGCAACGACCACCGTGCCGACCCGGATATCGACCTTGAGGAACTCCTCGAAGGCGATCGGATCGGCAGGGGCTGCGGCGAGATCATGGTCTAGGTGCATCTACTCCATTTCAAGAATGATCGCGTCGACTGCAAGGCTTTCGCCCGCCGCCGCGTTCACGCTCTTCACCGTGCCGGCCTTCTCGGCGCGGAGGATGTTCTCCATCTTCATCGCCTCGACCACCGCGAGCGGCTGGCCGGCCTCGACGGCATCGCCTTCCTTGACGTTCAGTGCGACGAGCAGGCCCGGCATCGGGCAGATCAGGAACTTGGAAAGATCCGGCGGGACCTTCTCGATCATGTGCTTCGTCAGGTGCGCGATCCGTGCCGGGAGCACCGAGACCTTGTGAATCGCACCGCGGGTCGTCAGCTTGTAGCCGGTGGTCAGCGGCTCGAGCTTCACCGCCAGCTTCTCGTCACCCACTTCGGCCTGGATCACTCGGTCGCCCGGAGTGTATTCGAGGCTGAGGTCGATTTCCTCGCCGTCCACCAGGATCGCGTTCTCAGTCACCGTCACGGCGTGATCCGTGCCGGCGACCTTGACCACCCATTCGCTCGGCGGGTCGAGGTCGTCGCCGAGCTGGCCATCGACGCGGCGAGCGCGATCGGAGCGGGCCGTCGACAGGAACCCGGCGATCGCCGCGAGAGACTTTGCTAGTTCCGCCGAGGCCGGCGCGCCGGTGAAGCCTTCGGGGTATTCCTCGGCAATGAACCCGGTGGTGAGCTCGCCCGAGCGGAAGCGCGGATGCTGCATGATCGCGTTGACGAAATCGATGTTGTGGCCAAGGCCCTCGATCTCGAAGCTGTCGAGCGCCTCGATCTGCTTGTCCGCCGCCTCGTCGCGGGTCTTGCCCCAGGTCACGAGCTTGGCGATCATCGGGTCATAGAACATCGAGACTTCGCCGCCTTCATAGACGCCGTCGTCCACCCGCACCCCGTCCACGCCGCGGCGGCCGTTCTCCGCGCCGTCGTCGGTCCAGCCCGGAACCGGCGGGTTGTAGCGGATCAGGCGGCCGGTGCTCGGCAGGAAACCGCGGTACGGGTCCTCGGCATAGACGCGGTTCTCGATGGCCCAACCATCGATCTTCACGTCATCCTGCGTCATCGCCAGCTTTTCGCCGGCCGCGACGCGGATCATCTGCTCGACGAGATCGACGCCGGTGATCGCTTCGGTGACCGGGTGCTCGACCTGAAGGCGGGTGTTCATTTCGAGGAAGTAGAAGCTCTCCCCCGTCGGGTCCGCGCCCGAGACGATCAGCTCGACCGTGCCGGCGCTGTAATAGCCGACCGCGCGGCTGAGCGCGACGCACTGCTCGCCCATCGCTTTCCGCATCTTCGGCGTGACAAACGGCGACGGCGCTTCCTCGACCACCTTCTGGTGGCGGCGCTGGATCGAGCATTCGCGCTCGTTCAGGTAGAGGATGTTGCCGTGCTTGTCGCCGAGGATCTGGATCTCGATGTGGCGCGGGTTGAGGATGAACTTCTCGATGAACACACGGTCATCGCCGAACGAGTTCAGGCCCTCGCGCTTGGTCGCTTCGAAGCCTTCGCGCACATCCTTTTCATTATAAGCGAGGCGCATGCCCTTTCCGCCGCCGCCGGCCGAGGCCTTCATCATCACCGGATAGCCGATCTCGTTCGAGATCCGCACCGCGTGTTCGGTATCCTCGATCTCGCCGACGAAGCCCGGGACGACGTTGACCCCGGCTTCCTTGGCGAGCTTCTTGGACTCGATCTTGTCACCCATCGCGGCGATGGCGTTCACAGGGGGGCCGATGAACTCGATGCCTTCCGCCGCCAGCGCCTCGGCGAACGAGGTGCGCTCGGAAAGGAAGCCGTAGCCCGGATGCACGGCTTCCGCGCCGGTCTGCTTGCACGCGGCGATGATCTTGTCGGCGATCAGGTAAGACTGCGCGGCAGGTGCCGGGCCAATGTGCACCGCCTCGTCCGCCATCTGCACGAACGGCGCGCGAGCGTCGGCGTCGGAATAAACCGCGACTGTCTGGATACCCATGCGCCGCGCGGTCTTGATGACGCGGCAGGCGATCTCGCCACGGTTGGCAATGAGGATTTTCTTGAACACGTACTGCTCCCCTGCCGCTTGCGGGAGGGGCCGGGGGTGGGCCTGTCTTCCGCGAGCGTTAGTCGATGGTGACGAAGTGGAATGCCCACCCCTAACCCCTCCCGCAAGCGGGAGGGGAACAAAAAACTACTCGGCCGCGTCGGCGATTTCACTGCCAAGCGGCGGCATATTGTGCCCAAGCAGCCGCAGCATGTCCGCCGCGCACTCGACCACGTTGCTACCCGGCCCATAGATCCCCTGCACCCCCGCCTCGCGCAGGAAGTCATAGTCCTGCGGCGGGATGACGCCGCCGGCGACGACCTTGATGTCCGGGCGACCGGCGGCCTTGAGGTGGCCGATCAGTTCGGGGATCAGGGTCTTGTGGCCGGCCGCCAGCGACGAGGCGCCGACCGCGTCGACATCCTGTTCAAGCGCCAGCTTGGCGGCTTCTTCAGGGGTCTGGAACAGCGGGCCGCTGGTCACGTCGAAGCCCATGTCCGAAAAGGCCGAGGCAATCACGTTCGCCCCGCGGTCGTGGCCGTCCTGGCCCATCTTGGCGACGAGCATGCGAGGTGCACGGCCGAGGCGGGTCGAAACCGCCCCGACGCCGTCGAGAACCTGCTGGTAGCGGCGGTCCCCGGCGTAGGCCGATCCGTAGATGCCCTTGACCGGGGTCGGGAAGGTCCCGTGGCGGCCGAACACCTCTTCCATCGCGTCGGAAATCTCGCCGAGCGTGGCGCGGTGGCGGGCGGCTTCGACCGCGAGTTCGAGCAGGTTGCCCTTGCCTCGCGCGCCTTCGGTCAGCGCGGCCAGGGCGGCGCGGCACTTCACTTCGTCGCGGTTGGCGCGGGTGGTCTTGAGCCGGGCGATCTGCCCTTCGCGGACCGCGTGGTTGTCCACCTCGAGTGTCTCGAGCTGGTCTTCACTGGCGAGGCGGTACTTGTTGACGCCGACGATGACGTCCTCGCCCTTGTCGACCCGCGCTTGCCGTCCGGCGGCGGCTTCCTCGATCATCGCCTTGGGCCAGCCCGCCGCAACGGCCTTGGCCATGCCGCCCTCGGCCTCGACGCGCTCGATGATCTCCCAGGCCTTGTCGACCAGTTCCTGTGTCAGCGCCTCGATGTAGTAGGAGCCGCCCAGCGGATCGACGACCTTGGTCATCCCGGTTTCTTCCTGGATGACGATCTGGGTGTTGCGGGCGATGCGCGCCGAGAAATCGGTCGGCAGCGCGATCGCCTCGTCGAGCGCGTTGGTGTGGAGCGACTGGGTACCGCCCAGCATCGCGGCCATCGCCTCGATCGTGGTGCGGATGACGTTGTTGTAGGGGTCCTGCTCCTGCAGGCTGACGCCCGAGGTCTGGCAGTGGGTGCGCAGCATCTTCGAGCGTTCGTCCTGCGCGCCCAGTTTCGTCATCACCCGGTGCCACAGCACGCGCGCTGCGCGCAGCTTGGCGACTTCCATGAAGAAGTTCATGCCGATTGCGAAGAAGAAGCTCAAACGGCCTGCAAACTTGTCAATATCCAGCCCGCTCGCCACGCCGTACTTCACGTATTCCATGCCGTCGGCGATGGTGAACGCGAGCTCCTGGACCTGCGTCGCGCCGGCTTCCTGCATGTGATAGCCGGAGATGGAGATCGAGTTGAACTTGGGCATCTCGCGGCTGGTGTAGCCGAAGATGTCCGAGATGATCCGCATGCTGGGTTCGGGCGGGTAGATATAGGTGTTGCGGACCATGAACTCCTTGAGGATGTCGTTCTGGATGGTCCCGTCGAGCAGCTTGCGGTCGACGCCCTGTTCTTCCCCTGCGACGATGAAGAACGCGAGGATCGGGATCACCGCGCCGTTCATGGTCATGGAGACCGACATCTGGTCGAGCGGGATGCCGTCGAACAGGATCTTCATGTCCTCGACGCTGTCGATCGCAACGCCTGCCTTGCCGACGTCGCCCACGACGCGCGGGTGGTCGCTGTCATAGCCGCGGTGGGTGGCGAGGTCGAACGCGACCGAGAGACCCTTCTGCCCGGCAGCGAGGTTGCGGCGATAGAAGGCGTTCGATTCCTCGGCAGTGGAAAAGCCCGCATACTGGCGGATGGTCCACGGCCGGCCCGCATACATCGAGGCGCGCACCCCGCGGGTGAACGGGGCAAAGCCCGGCAGGCCCGGATCGGCGGTGACGTCGTCCGCCGTGTAAAGCGGCTTCACCGCGATGCCTTCCGGCGTCTGCCAGGTCAGGTCCTTGCCCTTGACCTCCTTCGCCGCCGCGCCTTGCCAGTCTTCGATATTCGCCATTTCAACTTCCCTGGAGAGAACCGTGGTCCTGGCCGGTTTCAGCGACCCTGGAATTGCGCGGTACGCTTTTCGACAAACGCTGCCGCGCCCTCCGCCGCGTCCTTGGAGTTACCGGCCAGACGTTGCCCTTCGGACTCTGCCAGCAAAGCCTCCGCATAGGAATTTTCGAGTGCAGTGAGAATGTTCTTGCGCATCGTCGCATAGGCAACCGTCGGCCCGTTGGCGAAGCGGGTGGCCAGAGCGCGCGCTTCCGCAAGCAAATCGCCTTCGTCGACAACCTTGTAAATCATGCCCCAGTCTTCGGCCTGCTGCGCCGAAATCCGTTCACCGAGCATCATCATCTGCGTCGCACGCGCCTTGCCGACGAGGCGCGGCAGCATCCAGCTTGCCCCACCATCGGGGACGAGGCCGATGTTGACGAATGCCTGGAGGAAAAACGCGCGCCGCGACGCAAACACGAAATCGCCAGCCAGCGCCAGCGAGCAGCCAACTCCGGCGGCAGCCCCGTTTACGGCAGTGATCACCGGCAAATTGGCTCGCGCGATCTTCATCATCATCGGATTGTAGTTCCGGGTCAGCACGCGATAGCTGTTATCGCCGCCCGAAATCGAGCTCGTCGAATTTGCCTTGGCCTGGAGGTCCGCGCCCGAACAGAACCCCTTTCCTGCGCCGGTTATCACGAGTGCCCGCGCTCCGAGGGCCGTCACATCATCGATGGCATCGCCGATTTCGTCGGCCATCCGCGGCGGACAAGCGTTGAGACGATCGGGCTGGTTCAGCGTGATGGTCGCGATCTTGTCGCTGACGTCGACGAGGATCATTTCATAGGCCATCAGTGCGCTCCCTCCGTGGGCGTTTCCATGATTTCGGTCAGCACCCCGCCCATGTCCTTCGGGTGGACGAAGAAGATCATCGTGCCGTGGGCACCGATGCGCGGTTCGCCCAGCACACGCTTGCCCATGGCCTCGAACTCCGCCTTGGCGGCGTGGATGTCGGGCACCTCGTAACACATGTGGTGCTGCCCCCCTTGGGGGTTCTTGTCGAGAAAGCCCTTGATCGACGTGTTGCCAGGCAGCGGCTCGATCAGTTCGATCTGCGTCCCGTTAAGCGCACCGTCAGCGCCGGGGGTGTCGACGAAGCAGACCTTCACGCCCTGAGATTCGAGGTCGAACGGCTCGTGAATCTTGGTTGCGCCCATCACGTCGCGATAGAACACGATTGAATCCGCGATCGAGGGCGTGGCGACGCCGATGTGATTCAGCCGACCGAGCTTCATAAGCCTGACCCCAACCTTTGCGAATCTTTCGCGACAACCCGTTCATCGCGCGATTAAATTCGCCGCTATGCGAGGGGGACGCGCTTGGCAAGATGCTGCGTCGCATCATGCGCATTCGTATGTGACGTAGCGTCAAGGCTCGGCGCAGGTCCAGTCAGAAGATCGTGTAGCCACCGTCGATGACGATCGCATCGCCCGTATGGAACGACGAGGCGTCCGAGGCGAGATAGACCGCGATGCCGGCAAAGTCCTCCGGCTCGCCCCAACGGCGCACCGGGACGCGGCCGATCGCCTTCTTGTTGAAGGTGTCCCAGGCCTGCAGCCCCGCGGTCATGTCAGAGCGGGTCCAGCCCGGCAGGATGGCGTTGGCGCGGATGTTGTGCTTGCCCAGTTCAACGGCGATGCCGCGGACCATCGGAATGAGCGCACCCTTGCTGGCGGCGTATGCCTGGTTGGCAGGCGCACCGTGGATGGCCGAGGTGGACGAAATCGCCACGAGCGATCCACCCGGCTCCCCGGCCTCCGACCGCGCAACCATGTGCTTCGCCGCCTCGCGAAGCGTCCAGAACACACCGTCGAGATTGACTTGCATGACCTCGCGCCAGGTCTCTGTCGAGAACTCCGTGAACTTTGAACCTTTGCCCATGCCAGCGTTCGCGACGCAAAAGTCGAGCCTGCCGAAACGATCGACCGCGTGCGCCATATGCTCGCAGATCGCGGCTTCGTCCGAAACGTCGACCCGCTCGACCAGCACCCTTCCGCCGATGGCTTCAAGCCGGGCCTTCGCCGCCGCATTCTTTTCCGGGTTCATCCCCCAAACCACGACATCGGCCCCGGCCTGCGCCAGTCCTTCCGCCATCCCGAGGCCGATCCCGCCATTGCCGCCGGTGACGAGCGCGGCCTTTCCCGTCAGGTCGAAGGGCTTGAATGCCATGGCGGTTTCCTCTCTCGCGTATCCTGTCGCGCGAGAGCTACCGCCCGGTAGGGGCAGCGATCAACCCCTATGCGACTGCGCGAAGGCAGCGGCTGCGCCAAACAGACCAGGCTGCTGATGGGTGATGATCCGCACCGGCATCGCCGCCATCAGGTGCTCGAACCGTCCCTTGGCGCGGAACCGCTCGGCAAAACCCGAACGCAGGAGATGGTCCTTGATGCGCAGACCGAGCCCGCCCGCGAGCACCACTGAGCACCCGCCCTGGGCGAGCGCGATATCGCCCGCGACCGAGCCGAGCGACAGGCAGAAGCGGTCGAGCGCGGCAGTGGCGAGGCTGTCCTCGCCGGACAGAGCCAGCGACCAGATGGCCTTGTCGTCCATGGGCTGGACGGCCTTCCCCTCGATTCCCGCGAGTGTCTCGTAAATGTCGACGATCCCTGGACCGGCGACGACCCGCTCCACCGAAACGCGGCGGTAGCGCTGTCGCAAGCGCGCCAGAATGGCGTCCTCGATCGAGTCGAGCGGGGCGAAATCAATGTGCCCGCCCTCGGTCGGCTGGACGTGGTAACGCCCCTCCCCGCGCCAGACGTGCGCCACGCCGAGGCCAGTCCCCGGACCCAGAATACTGATCGTGCCTTCGGCAGCAGGCAGCGTTTCAGGCCCCGTCAGGTGGACGAAATGCTCGTCGCCGGCCTGCGCGACGGCATGCCCGACTGCCGCGAAATCATTGATCAACACATGACTGTCGACGTTCAGCCGCTCCGCGATCAGGGCCGGACGGATGATCCAAGGGTTGTTCGTGAACTTGATCGCGTCGCCGATGACCGGCGCAGCAATCGCGATGGCGGCGGCGCGGGGAAGCGTGCCGCCGACCAGACGCGCGAACTCCTCCCAAGCGGTCTGGAAGCTCGCGTACTCGGCTGTCTTGAGCGTGACCGCATCGCCCAGCGAGACGACCCTGCCCTCAGCCACCTCGGCCAGAGCAAAGCGCGCGTGGGTTCCGCCGATATCGACCGCGACGACCTGCATGTCCTCACCCTTCTGTTGTTGTCAGAGCCCGGCGGCCGCGAGCATTGCCGAGCCACCCTTCTCGGCCGGGTCGGCATGACGGCGCATCAAGGCAAACAGTTCGCGCCCCACGCCTACTCCCTCCGCCGGCGCTTCGGCGTCGGGCCGCGCTGCCCACCCCGCCGGATCGACAAGCGCGACAAGCTCGCCCGTCGAGGCGCAGACCCGCACCACATCGCCGTCGCGAAGCTTGGCCAGCGGTCCGCCGTGGCCGGCTTCGGGCGAGACGTGGATGGCTGCGGGGACCTTGCCCGAGGCCCCCGACATGCGCCCGTCGGTGACCAGCGCAACGCGGAAGCCCCGATCCTGCAGGACGCCGAGCGGCGGAGTGAGCTTGTGCAGCTCCGGCATGCCGTTGGCTGAAGGCCCCTGGAAGCGAACCACCACGACGACATCACGTTCGAGCTCGCCCGCCTTGAATGCGGTAAGCACTTCGTTCTGGTCCGAGAACACCCGGCACGGGGCCTCGATCGTCCACCGGGCGGGATCGACGGCACTGACCTTGATCGTCCCGCGGCCGAGATTGCCGGTGAGCAGGCGAAGGCCGCCTTCGGGCTGGAACGCATCGGCGACGCCCCGAAGAATGGTCTCGTCGCGGCTCCGCGCAGGTGCAGCGTCCCATACGAGGCTATCGCCCTCCATCCGCGGCTCCTGCGCGCCTTCATCAAGCGAGGCGCCATAGACGGTGCGAATGTCGGCATGGGCCAAGCCTGCCCCGATCAACTCGCGGATCACGAACGGCATCCCGCCCGCCGCGGCGAAGTAGTTCACGTCGCCCGCGCCGTTGGGATAGACGCTGGCGACGAGCGGGACGACGCGGCTCAGTTCGTCCATGTCGTCCCAGTCGATCAGCACGCCGGCGGCGCGGGCGATGGCCGGGAGGTGGATCACGTGATTGGTCGAACCTCCAGTTGCCAGCAGTCCAACGATCGCGTTGATGATCGCCTTCTCGTCGACACAGTGGCCGAGCGGGCGGTAGTCGTCGCCGTCCCAGCCGATCTTCGCGACCTGGTGAACCGCGGCCCGGGTCAGTTCCTGGCGCAACTTGGTTCCCGGATAGACGAAGCTGGAGCCGGGCATGTGCAGCCCCATCATCTCCATCATCATCTGGTTGGAATTGGCCGTGCCATAGAACGTGCAGGTGCCGGCCGAGTGGTAACTGGCGCTTTCGCTCTCGAGCAGTTCGTCGCGGCCGACCTTGCCCTCGGCATAAAGCTGGCGGATGCGGACCTTCTCCTTGTTGGCGAGGCCCGTCGGCATCGGTCCGGCCGGCACAAGGATCGTCGGCAGGTGCCCGAAGCGGAGCGATCCGATCAGCAGGCCGGGGACGATCTTGTCGCAGATCCCCAGCAGCAGCGCGGATTCAAACATGCCGTGGCTCAGCGCCACCGCCGTACCCATGGCGATGGTGTCGCGGCTGAACAGCGACAGCTCCATGGAGAGCTGGCCCTGCGTCACCCCATCGCACATTGCCGGGACGCCGCCGGCGACCTGCGCGGTAGCGCCGACCTCGCGGGCGAACAGCTTGATCTGCTCGGGATAGCGCCCGTAGGGCTGGTGCGCCGACAGCATGTCGTTGAAGGCCGTGACGATGCCGATGTTCGTCGCCTTGCCGGTGCGGATGGCGATCTTGTCGTCACCCGCCGCGGCAAACCCGTGTGCGAGGTTGCCGCAGCTCAGGTTCGGGCGGTTGACGCCCTCGTCCCGCGCCCTGTCGATCAGATCGAGGTAGCGACGGCGGCTTGCCCGCGAGCGTTCGATGATCCGGTCGGTGACCTTGGCGACAACGGGGTTGAGGGGCATCTCATTCGCTCCAGTAAATTGTTACCGGCGGTCCATCCCCCCGGAGGACGTCGGAAACGGGATAGGATTCGCTGCCGCGAAGGGCGCGGTCGATCACGGTCCGCTTGTTCGAACCCGTGACCACGAGGATGATTTCCCCGGCGCGCTTCAAGGCGGCCCAGTTCAGCGTCAGCCGGTCGAACGGCGCTTCTGGCGGCAGCGGGATCGGCGTCGTGGCGATCACGGTCGGGCCGGGCCGGATGACCGCGACCATGTGCGGAAACAGCGAGGCGATGTGGCCATCCTCGCCCATGCCGAGCCAGACGAGGTCGAACGGCCGGGTCTCCATGCCTTCCTCAAGACGCTCGATCGTCGCGCCCTTCGCGCCAAGCGCGGCGGTGAGCTTGGCGTAATTGCTGGCGGGGTGATCGTCCGGCACCTGGCGGTCGTCCGTCAGGCACAGCGTTACCCCGGACCAGTCGAGGTCGCGGTCGGCGAGCAGGGCGAACACCTTGAGCGGGGTCGAGCCGCCAGGAACCGCGATACGCTTGCGTCCCGGTTTCGCGACTTCCCCGGCAATCCGGTCGGCGACCGCGGCCGCGTCGCCGGGATCAGCCCAGCGGACCTCAGTCATTCCAGCTCCTCCCGTCGCGCTCGGTCAGGGCGATCGCGGCGTTCGGACCCCACGAGCCTGCGGCATAGGACTTCACCTCGTCGTCGCCTTCAGCCCAGAGCTTGCGGATCGCATCGACCCAGCGCCACTGCGCCTCGACCTCGTCGCGGCGGACGAACAGGGTCTGCTCGCCCTCGATCAGGTCAAGCAGCAGGCGTTCATAGGCAATGCGCTTGCGCGCCTTCGCGAAGGCCTGCGAGAGCGAAAGATCGAGATTGACCTCGCGCAGGACGATCCCGCCCCGGTCGAGCCCCGGCTCCTTGGCCATGACCTGGAGCCGCACGTATTCCTCGGGCTGGAGGCGGATCACGAGCCGGTTGGCGCGCAGCTTGCCGCCGCGTTCGGCGAAGATGTTGTGCGGGACCTGCTTGAACTGGACGACGATCTCGCTGCGCCGCTCGGCCAGGCGCTTGCCGGTGCGCAGGTAGAACGGCACCCCGCTCCAGCGCCAGTTTTCGACATGCGCCTTGATTGCGACGAAGGTTTCGGTGCCGGAGGAATCGCCAAGATCGTCGGCATAGCTGGCGACTGCCGCGCCCTTGACCGCACCCGCGCTGTACTGGCCGCGGACCATCTCCGACGCCTTGACCGGCTGGAGCGCACGCAGGACCTTCACCTTCTCGTCGCGGATTGCGGTCGAGCCGAAGTCCGACGGTGGCTCCATCGCGGTCAGCGCGAGGAGCTGGAGCATGTGGTTCTGGACCATGTCGCGCAGCGCACCGGTGTCGTCGTAGAAGCCCTTGCGCCCTTCGAGGCCGACCGTCTCGCTCACCGTGATCTGCACGTGGTCGATTCCGGCCGCGTTCCACAGCGGCTCGAACATCATGTTGGCGAAGCGCAGCGCCATCAGGTTCTGGACGGTTTCCTTGCCCAGATAGTGGTCGATCCGGAAGATCCGGTCCTCGCTGAACGCCGCGCCGACCGCGTCGTTGATCCGGCACGAGGAAGCGAGGTCGTTGCCAAGCGGCTTCTCGAGGCCGATCCGCACGCCTTCGTGGGCCAGGCCTGATTGCTTGAGGCCGGCGATGGTGGGCTCGAACAGGAACGGCGCGGTGGAAAGGAAGATCGACAGGCCGCCGGTCGTATCACCAACCTTGTCTGCCAGAGCGGCAAACCCGTCGATCTGCGACGCGTCCAGCGTCTGATAGGACAGCCGCTCCAGAAAGCTCGCGAGCTTGGTCTCGTCGCGGCGGTCCTCCGGCAGGAACTCGGCCAGTGCCGCCCGCGCGATCTCGCGGAACTCGGCGTCGTCGTGCTCGGAACGGGCCGTGCCGACGATGCGCAGCCCCTCGCCGATCAGGCCATCCTCGTGCAGCGCATAAAGCGATGGCAGCAGCATCCGCCGGGCAAGGTCACCGGTCGCCCCGAACAGGAGCAAGGCGGAGGAACGGCTGTCGGGCATCGGTCTTGTCTCCCCGTTGGTGGAGCCGGCTTATCGGCAAGCCCGGGCTTATGCATCACGCATTGGTATTCCGCGAATATGTATTCGGAAGTCGGCGGCGCGACCGGGACGAGGAGGCGATGACCGGATATTCGTATGCGCGCCGATTGCCGTCCGGAACGCCCCATGCGATCCCGCCCGCGAGAGGAACAGAGGCGCGAAGACATGGCACAGCAGTTGATCGGCGCGGTCGAGGCGGGTGGAACCAAGTTCGTTCTGGCGCTGGCCAGAGAGGACGGAACGGTGCTCGAACGGGCGCGCATCCCCACGGAACATCCCTCCGTGACGATGCCTGCCATGGCGGAGTTTTTCCGCACCGCCGCCGCAAGCCACGGCGCGATCGCCGCGTTCGGTATCGCCAGCTTCGGCCCGATCGACATTGATCCGGCGTCGCCCGCCTATGGCACCTTCACTACGACGCCCAAGCCGGGCTGGAGCGGTGCGCGTTTCCACGACGCGCTGGGTGGTTTCGGCGTGCCGATCGCTGTCGATACCGACGTCAACGGCGCCGCGATCGGCGAGTGGCTGGCCGGCGCCGGACAAGGTTGCCGCACCCTCGCCTACACCACAGTCGGCACAGGCATCGGCACCGGGGTGGTGCGCGATGGCCGGTCCTTGATGGGGATCTCGCACTTCGAGAGCGGCCACATCCTCCCGCCGCGTGATCCCGCGCGCGATCCGTTCGCTGGCAACTGCCCCTACCACGGCGCGTGCCTTGAAGGCCTCGCCAGCGGCCCGGCCATCATCGCGCGCTACGGGCAGAGCCTTGACAATCTCGGGCCCGACGACGTCGAACTCATCGCCGGTTACGTCGCACATCTCGCGGCAACGCTGGTGCTGCTGCACATGCCCGACCGGCTGATCTTCGGCGGCGGGGTGATGAAGGCGCCGGGGCTGCTCGAGTCCGTTCGCCGGCAGGCAGAGAGCACGCTCGCCGGCTACGTCAGCCATCCGCGGCTTGGCCCCGGCCTTGGCAGCTATATCGTCGGCCCCGGCCTAGGTGACGATGCCGGGATCACCGGCGCCATCGCGCTGGGACGGTCCATCCTCGCATAAGCCGGAACGATGACTTTTCGCGGCAGACCGTGATGCACCTTGCATCGCGGCGTCCAGTCCGTATTGGTTCGGATCGATGGCGGACATAATCGACGATCAGGACCCCGGAGCGGATCGCCCCAAACCGCACCGGATCCGCAACATTGCCGAGCTCGCACGCATCGCCGGGGTTTCGGCGGGAACGGTGTCGCGGGCACTCGCGAACAAGGACCTTGTCAACAAGGAGACGCGCGAGCGAATCCAGGCGATCGCCCGCGAACACGGCTTCCGCCCCAACCAGATGGCGCGGCGCCTCAGGACGCAGCGGACCGGGGTGATCGGCGTGGTGATCCCGCTCGGTCACGAGCGCCGCCAGCACATCTCTGATCCGTTCTTCATGACGCTGTTCGGCCACCTCGCCGACGCGCTGACCGAGAACGGCTACGACATCATGCTGTCGCGGGTCATCCCCGGCGATCCCGAGTGGCTCGACCGGATCGTCGATTCGGGCATGCTCGACGGGGCACTGGTCATCGGCCAGTCGGACCAGCTCGAAGCGATCGAGCGAGTGGCCGGCGAATTTCTTCCCATGGTCGTCTGGGGACGTCACCGTGCCGGGCAGGTTCACTGCGTGGTCGGCAGCGACAACGTCGCCGGGGGCAAACTCGCGGCCGAACGCCTGATCGAGCGTGGTTGTCGCAAGCTCGCGTTCTTCGGCGACCCGCGCGGTCCGGAGATCGCCGATCGCCTCGCCGGTGTGCAAGCCGCCGTCAGCGCAGCCGGCGTGGGCCTGCTCGACTTGCCGATTCATCTTTCGAGCCAGGAAATGGGCGAGCAGATCTCGGCACAACTCGACCGTTTGGGCAACGAGGTCGACGGAATCGTCGCCGCGTCGGATATGATCGCGATGGCGACCGTCCGCATACTGCACGAACGCGGGATCGACGTGCCCGGCCAGATCGCCGTGACCGGATACGACGACCTGCCGATCGCCACCCAGACCGTCCCCCAGCTCACCACGATCCGCCAGGATATTGCTGGCGGCGCGCGGCTGATGGTTGAAAAGCTGATGCAGCGAATTGCTGGCGAGACGACCCCATCATCGGTACTCCCACCCGAACTGGTTGTCCGCGGCAGCGCCTAAGGCGGATTTTCGAACATTTTGACCTCTGCCCGATAGGCTCTTCCGGCGCTACACTCACATCAATTGCAATCGATTGTTGCAATTCGTGGTGAAAGCTGTACGCAGGCGTCGTACGGGCTTTCCAAACAGTCCGGCGGAGAGGTGGGCGATGGCATTGGCGACAGCCGGCGCAAGGACTGAGATACCCGCGGAAAGCAAGCCGCGGCTGCCGTTGTGGCGCATTCTCGAAATGAACCTCGGGTTCCTTGGCCTGCAATTCAGCTTTGGGCTGCAGCAGGGCAACATGGCGCCGATCTATTCGTACCTCGGGGCGAAAGAGGCCGCCCTTCCCATCCTGCAACTCGCCGGGCCGATCACCGGGCTGCTGGTGCAGCCGATCATCGGCGCGATGAGCGACCGGACCAATTCGCGCTGGGGCCGGCGCACGCCGTACTTCGTGTTCGGCGCGATCCTCTGCTCGCTCGGGCTGTTCTTCATGCCCCTGTCGCAATCGATCCTGATGGCGGCGGCGCTGCTGTGGATACTCGACGCCGGCAACAACATCACCATGGAGCCGTACCGCGCCTATGTCTCCGACCGCCTCGACGAGAGCCAGCACGGCACCGGCTTCCTGACCCAGAGCGCGTTCACCGGCCTCGCCCAATGTCTGGCGCTCGGCACCCCGGCGCTGCTCGTCGGCCTCCTCGGCGTCGAGAAGGACGCGATCGGCGGCAACAACATCCCCGACACGGTCCACATCGTTTTCACCATCGGCGCCGTCCTGTCGCTGTCGACGATCCTGTGGTCGGTGATCCGGGTACCGGAGCTCCCGCTCTCGCCCGAACAGCAGGCCGAGATCGCCGCCCAGCCCCGCAGCGCCGCCGCGACCCTTCGCGAGATCTGGGAGGCGATCCGGGAGATGCCCCGCCCGATGCGCAAGCTCGGCGTGATGATGCTGTTCCAGTGGTATGCGATGGCGATCTACTGGACTTACGTGACCTACTCGATCGCGCGTTCGGTCTATCAGACGAGCGAGCCGGTGAGCGACGGCTTCCGCAGCGCGGTCCTCACCAACGGGACAATGGCCGCGTTCTACAACTTCGTCGCCTTCGTCGCGGCGATCGCGATGATGCCGCTGATCCGCGCGATCGGCCCGCGCAAGGTCCATGCCGGCGCACTCGTCGCAGGCGGCCTCGGCATGCTCGCGATCCCTCAAGTCAGCGATGTGCCATTGCTGTTTCCGGCCGCGATCGGCGTAGGGATCTGCTGGGGTTCAATCATGGGGACGCCCTACGTGATGCTGGCCAGCTGCATCCCGCCGCGCAGGACGGGCGTCTACATGGGCATCTTCAACATGATGATCGTGGTGCCGATGCTGCTCAACGCGGCGACCTTCCCGTTCTATTACGAGCCACTGCTCCACGGTGATGCGCGGAATGCGCTGATGCTGGCGGGACTGCTGCTGGCTTGCGCCGCAATTGCCGTCCTCCGCGTCCGCGACGACGAGCTCGGAACGTAACTCCCTGACAAGCGACGCTGCCCCGCGCTCTCCGGGGAGAGCCAAGTCAGCTCTTCCAATGCAATCGATTACTGACCCGATTCGACCCACTGCGACCCGGACAGAAACACAAGGACCTGAAGTGACTTCCAACCCTGCCCTCGCCCTTCGCGGACGGTCGGACTGGCTGCCCGAGCATCTCGCTGTGCTGCGACAGGACGCGGCGACCACAATCCCGCACATCGCCTCCGATGCCGTGCTGCCGCGGATCGCCGGGCTCGATCTGTGGGACATGTGGCCGGTCCAGAACTTCGACGGCTCGACCGCCAAGTTCGATGGCTGGACAGTGTGGCTGATCCTTTCCGCCCCGATCCTGCCCGATCCGGATGAACGCCATCACATCGCACGGATCCGGCTCGTGACAGAGCGCGCCGGCGAATGGCGCGATTGCGGCCATCTCCTCCCCGACGGTCTCAATCCGGGCACGCGGGAATGGGCCGGTTCTGCGCTGCACCTTTCGGAAACCGGCGAGATCGTCCTGTTCTACACGGTGGCCGGCGTTCCCGGTGAAGTCTCGCCCAGCTTCACGCAGCGCCTGTTCCAGACGCGAGCCAGGCTCGAGGTTCTCGACGGGACGGCATCCGCATCAGGCTGGAGTGTCCCGACGGAATCGGTGCAGGCCGACGATGTGGATTATATCGTCGTCAACCAGAGCGAGGGCGTGCCGGGCTTCATCAAGGGCTTTCGCGATCCCTTCTTCTTTCGCGATCCGGCCGACGGCGCGCACTACCTGCTCTTCACCGGTTCGCTGCGCCAATCGGTGAGCGCCTGGAACGGCTGCATCGGGCTCGCCCGAGCCAACCCCGGACAGCTCGACAACTGGCAGTTGCTGCCACCGATCATCGCGGCGGACGGCCTGAACAACGAGCAGGAGCGGCCGCAAATGGTGTACCGTGACGGCCTCTACTATCTCTTCTGGTCGACCCAGCGAAAGGTCTTCGCCCCCGGCGTGCCGAGCGGGCCGAATGGTCTGTACGGCATGGTTTCCGACCGGATCGACGGCGCGTACTTGCCGCTCAATGGCAGCGGGCTCGTCGCCGGCAATCCGGACGACGCACCGTTCCAGGCGTACAGCTGGGCCGTGACAGGCGAGCTCGAGGTGGCCGGCTTCGCTGACCTCCTCGGCGCCAACGGCAGCGACGTCGTCGATGATCGAGACTGGCGGCGCAAGCGATTCGCGGGAAGCCCGGCACCCCGGTTCCGGATCGACTTAGACGGGGCCGCTACACGAGTGTCAAAGTACTGATTTCACCAGAGTTCAATCGATTGCAAGAATCCTCTTGCAATCGATTGCTCCAAGTTTATGACTTGAGCACCGGGCAGGCATGACCGTACCCGGACTCGCAGATCCCAAGGGAGGGGAACCGATGAATTTCCGCAATCGCCTGATCGGCGCGTCGACCGCCGCCATCGTCGTATCGCTGGCCTCCGCCGCGCCTGCATTCGCGCAGGACGCCGCCCCGGCCGACGCCGAGCAGGCTGCGCCCGAATTCGGCGAACAGATCGTCGTCACCGCCGCGCCGGGCAACAAGTCCAAGCTCAACAGCTCGATCTCGGTCACCGACGTATCGCCCGAGCTGATCGCCAGCCAGGCCCCCCGTTCTGACGCGGAAATCTTCAAATTGATCCCCGGCATCCGCGCGGAATCGACCGCCGGTTCGGGCGGCAACTCGAACATCACGGTGCGCGGACTGCCGCTCGCCTCGGGTGGTTCGAAGTACGTCCAGATCCAGGAGGACGGGGTCCCCACGGTCGAGTACGGCGACATCGCCTTCGGCAACAACGACTACTGGACCAAGTACGACTGGACCGTCGACCGCATCCAGGTGGTCCGCGGCGGCTCGGCCTCGACCTTCGCCTCGCAGGCGCCCGGTGCGGTCATCAACTACGTCTCGAAGACCGGCGAGACAGCCGGCGGCCAAGTCGGCGTTACCGTCGGCCTCGGCTATGACGAGAAGCGCATCGACTTCAACTATGGCAGCCCGATCACCGACAGCCTGCGCTTCAACATCGGCGGCTTCTACCGCAATGGCAGCGGCCCGCGCGAAATCCCCTACAACGCCCAGGACGGCTACCAGATCAAGGCCAACGTGACCAAGGACTTCGGCGAGGGCCGCGGCTACCTGCGCCTGTTCTTCAAGCGCCTCGACGACCGCTCGCCGACCTACACCCAGGCACCGTTCGGGGTGAAGGTGAGCGGCAACACGATCACCGGCTACTATGCCCTGCCCGGCTTCGACGCCCGCAAGGACACGGTCTTTTCCAAGTACAACCTGACCTACCCGACGATCGGTTCGGACGGGGTGGTCAAGACCGGCAACAACCGCGAGGGCATCCACGTCAAGTCGAACTCGGTCGGCGCGCAGTTCCATTACGAGCTGTCGGACAACATCACCGTCGATGAACGCTTCGCCTATACCGAGAACAGCGGCATCTTCGCCGCGCCGTTCTATGGCAGCGTCAGCCAGCTGCGTGACATCCTTGTCGGCGGCGCGAGCCCGTACACCGTCTCGGCCAACGGCACGACCTACACCGCCGCCTTTGCCCGCTATGCCACCGGGCCGCAGGCCGGTGCGCTCGTTCCCGTCGGCACCGTGGTCGACCAGAACCCCAACCTCTACACGGACATGAACGACATGGGCCATGTCGGCAACGACATCGCCATTACCGGCAAGCTGCCGGTCGGTGCCGGGCAGATCACCGCCCGCGCCGGGTGGTACTACTCGCGCCAGACCATCAACATGGACTGGCACTGGAACATGTCGGTCAAGACCGGGCTAACCGATCCGGTCCTGGTCAATCTGTTCGCCGCCGATGGCACCCGCCTGTCGGACAACGGGCTCACCGGCTACAACAACCAGTGGGGCGCCTGCTGCGCGCGCAACTATGACCTGACCTATGTCGACAACGCGCCCTACGCCTCGCTCAACTACGCCGACGACCAACTCGACCTCGATGCCAGCATCCGCCACGACAGCATCGATGCCAGCGGCGAATTCCGCGGGACCAGCGCGCGCTACTCGCTCGACGTCGACGGCAACGGTTCGCTCAGCGTCGCGGAGCAGAACGCCTACCGCGCGTCGATCAACCCGACCCAGCTGATCGACTATTCGCTCGGCTACACCAGCTGGTCGCTGGGTGCGAACTACCGAATTTCGAACACCCTGGCGGTCTTCGCCCGCGCCTCGAAGGGCTACCGCGCCAACGCCGACCGCGTCGTCTCGGGCGACTACGGTGCGCTGCTGGCGGCCGACGGTTCGATCGCGGCGGGTGGCAAGACCGCGATCATCAACCCGGTGACCCAGCAGGAAATCGGCGTGAAGAACCGCGGCTTCCTCCTGGGCGGCAGCTACGGCCTGAACCTCACCGCGTTCCGTTCGCAGGCCACCGAGTTCAACTACGACCTGACCAAGCCGAGCGGGCAGCAGATCAGCTTCCAGAAGTACCGCACCTGGGGCGTGGAGCTGGAATCGCAGTTCCGCACCGGCGGGTTCAGCCTCGCGGCGAACCTCGTCTACACCCACTCGCGGATCGTCCAGGACCTGATCGGCGGCAACAAGGGCAACACCCCGCGCGCGACTCCGACCTGGGCGTGGACCGTGGCGCCGAGCTATGATTTCGGCATGGCCTCGATCGGCTTCACCATGCTCGGCCAGACCTCGACCTACACCGACGACGCCAACGGGCTGAAGCAGAAGGGCCAGAACATCTTCTCGGCCTTCGTCGCGGTCCGCCCGGTCGAAGGGCTCGAGGCGAGCGTCAACGTGAACAACCTGTTCAACGCGTGGGATCAGGCCGGCCGTCTCGACCAGGGCTCCGTCGGCGGGCTCGCCTCGACCGGCGCGGTGTTCGGGGTTCCCTTCGCCGCGACCAATCGCGTCGGCCTCGGCCGTACCTGGTCGGCTTCGCTCAAGTACAGCTTCTAAAGTTCCTCCTGACCTCCACCCATGGAGGCTTGGGGCGGGGGGAGCGATCTCCCCGCCCTTCTTTTTTCGGACGCTGCCCTTAAACCCGTCGTACCGGAGGAAGACGATGAACGGAGAACCCCGCCCTATCCGGCGGATCGTGATTGCGGGAGGCGGCACCGCCGGGTGGATGAGCGCGGCGCTGCTCGGCCACACCCTGCGCACCGGCTGCGAAATCGTGCTGGTGGAAAGCGAGGCGATCGGAACGGTCGGCGTCGGCGAAGCAACGATCCCCCCGATCCGCCTGTACAACCAGACGCTGGGCATCGACGAGGGCGAATTCCTTGCCGCCACCAAAGGCTCATTCAAGCTCGGCATCGAATTTGTGAACTGGGGCCGCGAGGGCCACCGCTACTTCCACCCGTTCGGGCCGCACGGGCGGCCGTTCGACACCGTCCACCTCCACCACTACTGGCTGCGCGCCCGCGCCGAGGGCGAGACCGCGCCGCTCGATGATCACTCGATGGCCTGGGCGCTGGCCAAGGCGGGGCGCTTCACCGCGCCCTCCCCCGATCCGCGCAGCGTGCTGTCGACCTTCGACTATGCCTATCACTTCGACGCCGGGCTCTATGCCCGGTTCCTGCGTGGCCATGCCGAGCGAAATGGCGTGCGGAGGATCGAGGGCAAGATCGCCGCGGTCGAGCAGCACGGCGAGACCGGCTTCGTCACCGCGCTGGCGCTGGAAGACGGCCAGCGGCTCGAGGCCGACCTGTTCATCGACTGCACCGGCTTTCGCGGGCTGCTGATCGAGGGCGCGCTCAAGGCCGGGTATGACGACTGGAGCCACTGGCTCCCCTGCGACCGGGCGGTCGCCCTGCCCTGCTCCCGGGCCGAGCCGTTCACCCCCTACACCCGCTCGACCGCTCGCGAGGCCGGATGGCAATGGCGAATCCCGCTGCAGCACCGCACCGGCAACGGCTATGTCTATTGCAGCCGGTTCATCGGCGACGACGAGGCCGAGGCGACCTTGCGCGCCAATCTCGACGGAGAGGTGCTGGCGGAGGCCAACCGGCTGCGCTTCGTCACCGGGCGGCGCAAGGCGTTCTGGGCAAAGAACGTCGTCGCGATCGGCCTGTCCTCGGGCTTCCTCGAGCCGCTTGAATCGACGAGCATCCACCTGATCCAGGCCGGGATCACCAAGCTGATCGCGCTGTTCCCCGACACGTCGTTCGACCCGCTGACCATTGCCGAATACAACCGCGTCGCCGAAACCGAGTTCGAACGCATCCGCGACTTCCTGATCCTTCACTACAAGCTGACCGAGCGCCGGGACAGCGAGCTCTGGCGGTACTGCGCCGGCATGGAGGTTCCCGAGACGCTTGCGCTAAAGATCGAGCACTTCCGCCGCTATGGTCGTCTGGTCGCGCGCGAGATGGACCTGTTTGCCCCGGCCAGCTGGCTGGCCGTCCACATCGGCCAGCTCAACTTCCCTGAGCGCAGCGATCCGCTGGCCGACCACCGCGGCATCGACGGGCGGGCATGGCTCGCCAAGCTGCGCGGCGCGATGACGGCGGAGGCGGCGCGGGCGCCGACCCACGACGACTTCGTGCGCGGCCGCTTCGCTCAGTCGGTGACGTAGTCCTTCCACTGGGTAGCGAGGTAGTCGCGGAACGCGGGACCGACCGACTCGCTTTCGAGGTAGGACCGGCTGACCGGCCAGCCCTTCCATTCGAACGCCGGATCAGCGCAAGCACGGCGGGGGAAGTCGTGGTGGAGAATCGCGGCGCGGCCGATCAGGACGAAGTCGGCGCCGTGATCAAGACAGGCCTGCGCGGTCGCGGCGGTCTGGATCTTCCCTGCAACGCCGAGCTTGCAGGTGCCGCGGGGGAGCGCCGTAAACCAGTCGATCAGCGGCTTTTCGGCCAAGGACGGATCCCGCGGCGTATTGAAGCAATCCCACAGGCTCATGTCGAGGTAGTCGATCCTGCCGCCGGTCATGATATCCCCGGCCAACGCCAGGGCACTCGCGGTCGAATACCCGAATCGCTCGGGCGAGAGCCGCAGGCCGACCTGGAAGTCGGGGCGGGTTGCGGCACGGACGCCGTCGACGGCCTCCCGGATCGCGCGGGTCCGGTCCGCCCAGTCGCCGCCATAGCCGTCTCCGCGGACGTTGCGGTCGTCGAGGAAACTGCACAGCAGGTAACCGTGTGCGCCGTGGAGTTCGATGCCGTCGAACCCGGCCTTCTCGCAGCGGACGGCGGCGGCGACGTAGGCATCGATCGCGGCCTTGACCTCGTCCGTGGTCATTTCGCGCACCCCGGCTTCGGGCACCGCGAAGGGCGCGACAGGATCGCCAGCGAGATCGGCAGGGGCGCGTTCGCCGGCGTGGTGGAGCTGGACCGAAGACACCGACCCGGCCTTGCGGATCGCGTCGGCGAGCCGGGTCAGCCCGGGCAGGTGATCGTCGCTGAACACGCCAAGCTGGCCGGGAAAGCCCTGTCCCTGCTGGAGGACATGCGCCGCGCAGCTCATCGTCAGTCCGAAGCCGCCTTCTGCGCGGCGGACCAGCCAGGCAAACTCGTCGTCGGACAGCGTGCCGTCGGCGTGGCTCTGCAGATTGGTGAGCGGCGCGAGGGCAAAGCGGTTGGCCCAGTCGGGGCCGTTGTCGAACGAGATGGAATCGGACAGCGCGGCCATGCAGGATCTCCGTGAGAGTTTAACCGCACGATTAACGCCGTATCCCGTTCTGTGAAGCGTGGAATTGCGCTGGCCAGGCCACGGCCCGTTTGTGCGCGGACCCGGGTCCAGCCCCGAGCGACGTTGGCGACGGGCTTGTTGGATTTCCCCTCGCACCGCTCCAACCAGCGCAGGACGACGGTGCGGCCGGTGCGGCGCGTGTTCGCGCCCGGGGCGGTGCGTTCGATTACGCGAACGGCCGGCAAGGGATACGCGCCCTGCCAGCTCGGCCCTGTATCCATCGAGGCGACCCGCCGGAGTCCGGGCTCGCATGGGAGCCGGCTGGGCGGAAGGCATTGTAATACCTTCCTATATGGTCCCGTGGAGGTCCGTCCCGAAAGGAGGGAACGGCGCGGTCCGCGAGCGCGAAATGCCTCGATGGCGGGGTGGCGCGCGTGTGCGAGGCCTCGGCTTCAAGTAAACCGCCCCGGACGTGCACCGGCCGCCGTGCGGGGAGCGATGTCGCGAAGCGCTACCGCTCCACCGCACCCGTCGAACGAGCTATTAACCGATATGGTTCGTTTTGTCAAGGCCGGCGGAAGGCGTGCGCAATTTTGCTTCAGCGAGGTGCATGCGCACGACAGCAAACCCGTATCAACCGCAACCAAAACGCAGCCAAATTCGCCAGCGAAGCGTGCTAGGATGCGCGCAATGGACAGCGCCCTTCCCTTTTCCCGTTTCGCCCCTGCCGTAGCCGCGCCGAGCCCGCTGCGCGCCGCCATCACCGCGGCCACCCGCCGCGACGAACGCGCCTGCATCGCCGCGCTGCTGCCGGAGGCGACGCTCCCCGACATCGTCCGGACCCGCGCCGCCGCACTCGCCGCGTCGCTGGTCACCCAGCTGCGCGCCCGTCCGCGCGGCAACGGAATCGAGCAGCTGGTCCACGAATATGCGCTCTCCAGCCAGGAGGGGGTCGCGCTGATGTGCCTTGCCGAGGCGCTGCTTCGCATTCCCGACGACGATACCCGCGACGCGCTGATCCGCGACAAGATCGCCGGCGGTGACTGGAACGGCCATGTCGGGCGCGACCGCCCGCTGTTCGTCAACGCCGCGACTTGGGGCCTGGCGGTGACCGGCAAGCTCGTCGGCAGCGTCGACGAGCGCGGCCTCGGCGCGGCGCTCACTCGCCTGATCGCCCGCGCCGGCGAGCCTGTCATCCGCCGCGGCGTCGATCTCGCGATGCGGCTGATGGGCGAACATTTCGTGATGGGCGAAACCATCGACGAAGCCTTGACCCGCGCCCGCGGGCCCGAGGCGCAGGGCTTCCTCTACAGCTACGACATGCTCGGCGAGGCCGCGATGACCGCTGCCGACGCTGCCCGCTACCGCGCCGACTACGAGGCCGCGATCCATGCCATCGGCAAGGCCGCGGCCGGGCGCGGGCCGATCGCGGGACCGGGAATCTCGGTCAAGCTTTCGGCGCTCCACCCGCGCTATGCCCGCAGCCAGCTCGACCGCGTGATGGGCGAACTGCTGCCAGTGCTGCGTGATCTCGCCCTTCTCGCCAAGGGCTATTGCATCGGCTTCAACATCGACGCCGAGGAGGCCGACCGGCTCGAGATCTCGCTCGACCTGCTGGAGGCGCTGGCGCTCGATCCGGCGCTCGCGGGGTGGGACGGGCTCGGCTTCGTGGTGCAGGCCTATGGGAAGCGCTGTCCGTTCGTGATCGACTGGATCGTCGACCTCGCCCGCCGCGCGCAGCGGCGGATCATGGTCCGACTGGTCAAGGGCGCGTACTGGGACGCCGAGATCAAGCGTGCGCAGGTCGAGGGGCAGGCGGGCTTTCCGGTCTATACCCGCAAGGTCCATACCGACGTCGCCTACATTGCCTGCGCCCGCCGCCTGCTCGCGGCCAAGGACGCGGTGTTCCCGCAGTTCGCCACGCACAACGCGCATACCCTGGCGACGATCCACGAGCTGGCCGGCCCGGATTTCACAACCGGCGACTGGGAGTTCCAGTGCCTCCACGGCATGGGCGAGCCACTGTACGAACTGGTGGTCGCCAAGGCGCAGCTGAACCGTCCGTGCCGGATCTATGCGCCGGTGGGGACGCATGAAACCCTGCTCGCGTACCTGGTCCGGCGGCTGCTGGAGAACGGGGCCAACTCCTCGTTCGTCAACCAGATCGCGGACACCAGCGTGCCGGTGACCGCGCTGGTCGCCGATCCGGTCGCGGTGGTGGCGAGCGAGCCCGATCCGGGCGCGCCGCACCCGTTGATTGCCCTGCCGCGCGATATCCTCGGCAGCCGCTCTAACAGCACGGGGCTCGACCTGGCCGACGTGAGCGTGCTGGCCGAGCTGTCGCAGGTGTTCGCGGCAGAAGGCGCGCACAGCTTCACCGCTGCGCCCGATCCGCGGGTTGAGGCCGGCGGGGCACATCCGGTCACCAACCCGGCCTTCGCCGCCGATATCGTCGGCACGGTGCGCGAGACGACCTCCGCAGGCGTGGCGCAGGCCCTCGCCATCGCCCAGGCTGCAGCGGAGGACTGGGCCGCCCTCCCCGCCACCGCCCGGGCCGACCGCCTCGAAGCCGCCGCCGACCTGTTCCAGCGCGAGATGCCGCGCCTGATGGCGCTGGTCATGCGCGAGGCCGGCAAGAGCGCCGCCAATGCCGTGTCCGAAGTGCGCGAGGCGATCGACTTCCTGCGCTATTACGCGGGCGAGGCGCGGCAGGGCTTGGCGGACGCGGTGCCGCTCGGCCCGATCGCCTGCATCAGCCCATGGAACTTCCCGCTGGCGATCTTCACCGGGCAGGTCGCGGCGGCGCTCGTGGCGGGCAACCCGGTTCTGGCCA
This sequence comes from Novosphingobium sp. FW305-C-111, assembly GCF_058783565.1. Classification (NCBI taxonomy): domain Bacteria; kingdom Pseudomonadati; phylum Pseudomonadota; class Alphaproteobacteria; order Sphingomonadales; family Sphingomonadaceae; genus Novosphingobium; species Novosphingobium sp. FW305-C-111. Next base: position 73,885 of record NZ_JBYSYP010000007.1, on the reverse strand, counting down.
AGCCGGCGGAGGAGACACCGCTCACCGCCGCGCGGGCCGTGGCCCTGCTGCACGAGGCGGGCGTCCCGGCGGATGTCCTGCAACTGGTTCCCGGGGCCGGCGAAGTCGGCGCGGCGCTGGTCGCAGATCCGGCCGTGCAGGGGGTGGTATTCACCGGGTCGACCGAGGTTGCGAAGCTGATCCAGCGCGAACTTGCCGGCCGGCTCTCACCTGCCGGGCAACCGATCCCGTTGATCGCCGAAACTGGCGGGCTCAACGCGATGGTGGTCGATTCCTCCGCGCTGGCCGAGCAGGTCGTGGCCGACGTCATCGCCTCGGCCTTCGACAGTGCGGGGCAGCGCTGCTCGGCGCTCAGGGTGCTGTGCCTGCAGGAGGACATTGCCGAGCGCACCCTCGCCATGCTGCGCGGCGCGCTGGCTGAGCTCAGGGTGGGGCGCACCGATATCCTCGCCAACGACATTGGTCCGGTCATCTCGGCGGAGGCGAAGGCGGGCATCGAGCGCCACGTCGCGGCGATGGACGCCGCCGGCCACCGCGTCACCCGCCTGCCGCTTAAGGCCGAAACGCAGGCCGGCTACTTCGTCGCGCCGACGATCATCGAACTCGATGACCTCGCCCAGATCGACCGCGAGGTGTTCGGCCCGGTGCTTCACGTCGTCCGCTTCCGCCGCGAGCGCCTGGCCGCGACGGTCGAGCAGGTGAACGCCTGGGGCTATGGCCTGACCTTCGGGCTGCACACCCGTCTCGACGAGACGGTGGAGCGGGTGACCACAGCCGCGCGGGCGGGCAACCTCTACGTCAACCGCAACATGATCGGCGCGGTTGTGGGCGTGCAGCCGTTCGGGGGACGCGAACTGTCCGGGACAGGACCGAAGGCCGGCGGGCCGCTCTATCTCCACCGGCTGGTGCGCGGGGGCATGCCCGCTGTCACACTCGGCGGTGCACTCGCCCTGCCCGGCCCGGTCGGCGAGGACAACCGCTACGCGCTCGAGGGCGGCAACCGCGTGCTCGTCCGGGCCGCGCAAGGCGCCATCCGCGCCGACATCGAGCGTTCGCTGCGCAGCGCCGGGCTGGTCCCGGTCGGGGCGCTCCCGGCGGATCGCTGCGTCGTCGCCGGCGATTCCCGGTTCATACTGTCGGTGCAACGCGAACTGGCCGACGCCGATGGCGCAGTCATCCCCCTTTTCGCGTGGGAGGAGCGCGCCCTGCCCTTCCTAGGCGAAGAGCGGGCCATCTCGGTCAACACGACCGCTGCGGGAGGCAACGCGACGTTGATGGCGATCGCCTGACCGGCTTGCGCTGCCTCACCTGAGTTATATAACCAGGTAAAATAGCAAAGCAGGACCAGCCCGATGGACTACCGCACGATCCTTGTCGAGATCGTTGATCATGTCGCAACGATCACGATCAACCGCCCCGAGGCGATGAACAGCTTCAACAAGCGGATGTGCGACGAGTTCGAGCATCTTTGGCGATCACTCAAGGTCAACGACGACGTCCACTGCTGCGTCCTGCGCGCCGCACCCGGCCGCGCGTTCTGCACCGGGGTCGACGTCAAGAGCGAGGACGGAGGGCCGGTGGTCGACCTTGCCAACACCTGGCACTGCGATGACCCGGGAAAATACCTCGGCCCAAAATCGCAGGAGTTCTGGAAGCCGGTCATCGCCGCGGTCCACGGCATGGCCGCGGGCGGTGCATTCTACTGGCTCAACGAGAGCGACATCGTGATCTGCTCGGAAGACGCGACGTTCTTCGATCCGCATGTCACGTACGGCATGACCTCGGCTCTGGAGCCCATCGGGATGACCTACAAGATGCCGCTGCAGGACGTGCTGCGGATGGTCCTGCTCGGCAATGACGAGCGGGTCACGGCCCACTCCGCCATGCGCATGGGGATCGTCAGCGAGGTGGTGGCGCTCGAAGACCTGTGGCCCCGCGCCGCCGCGCTCGCTGCGCAGATCGCTGCCAAGCCGCCGGCTGCGACCGCCGGTTCGGTCAAGGCGATCTGGCAGAGCCTCGATCTGCCGCGCTCGATCGCCCTGGCGCGCGGGCTCGCCTTCCCGCAGATCGGCTATCCCGTCGGCGTCCCGCAGGTCGACCGCACCGCGCTGATGGCGGACAAGGCCAAGAAGTTCGATCTGAGGTGACCGACGCACAGATGGCCGAATGGCTGGAGCGTGGTTGGGCGCATCCGGCAGAGCAGCGCGAGGTTGCGGTCGAAGGCGCGACAGTCCGCTACCGGGCGTGGCAGGCCGATCCATCGCTGCCCGTGCTGCTGTTCGTCCACGGATTTCAGGCGCATTCGCACTGGTGGGACCACATCGCCCCGCATTTCGCCGGACGATACCGCGCGCTCGCGCTCGACTTCACCGGCATGGGCGAGAGCGACCGCCGCCCGGCGTACTCGCGGCGGCAGTACGGTCGCGAGATCCTCGCCGTTCTGGCGCGCGAAGGCGGCGGGGCGGCGACGCTGGTGTCGCACTCGTTCGGGTCTGTTTCGACCCTCTATGCCGCAAAGCTCGCGCCCGAACTGGCCGAGCGGGTCATCGTGATCGACGCCCACGTTTATCGCGCCGAGGATGAACCGGGTGACCGCCGTTTTCCTGTTCGCCGCTACGCGACCATCGACGAAGCGCTCTCCCGCTACCGGCTCAGCCCGCCTGGGCGGTGGCCGGTGGCGGAGATCGTCCGGTACCTCGCCCGCCACTCGGTCCGCGAGAGGTCGGGAGGCTGGGAGTGGAAGTTCGATCCCGAGATCGTCCGCTCGATCCATGCCGAGCGAATTCGCAGCGAGCTCGCCAATATCGAAGTGCCAGTGGACCTGATCTACGGCGAGTTCAGCGAGACGGTCACCCCGCAGGCCCTGGCCGGCTTCTGCGAGCACCTGCCGCAATTGGGCGAGCCGGTCATGATCCCGGCTTCGCATCATCACATCATGATCGAACAGCCCATCGCGCTCGTGGCGGCGCTGCGGGGGTTGCTGGCGTCGTCCCGGAACCAGGTCAGCCCAGCGTCACCACCCGGTCCGCCAGGCGCTCCACATCCACCCGGTCGTGGCTGACCAGCAGGATCGGCAGCTTGAGGTCATCACGGATCCGCTCGATCACGCGGACAACCTCTTCCCGCCGGAGCGAGTCGAGTGAAGTCAGCGGCTCATCCATCAGCAGCACGCGCGGTGCCGAGAGCAGCGCCCTGCCGATCGCCACGCGCTGCGCCTCTCCGCCCGACAGGGTGCGCGGCATGCGGCCGAGCAACGCGCCGATGTCGAGGAACCGGCACGCCTCGTCGAGATCCATCCAGCGGCGCTCTTCGGGCGCGAGCCGCCAGCCATAAGTCAAGTTGTCGCGCACCGTGAGGTGCGGGAACAGGCGCAGGTCCTGGAGGACATACCCGCAGGCGCGGCGTTCTGGCGGGAGATCGATCTTGCCGGCGCTGTCGAACAGCACCGTCCCCGCCGCGACGATCCGGCCGCGCTCGGGCTTCAGCAATCCCGCGACGGCATCGAGCGTGGTTGTCTTGCCCGCACCCGAAGGCCCGAACAGCGCGGTGACCCCGCTTTCCGTCGTGAAGGCCACCTCGATCAGCCGATCGCCGCGCCGCATGGCGATGTCGATCTCAAAGGACATGGCCACCCCTGCCCGAGCCGCTGCGCCGGACCAGCCATTCGGAAACCATCAGCGCGCCGAGCGAGAGCACCACCGATACCAGCGCGAGCCGCAGCACGCGCTCGTCCGCGCCCGGCGACTGGAGCGCGGCGTAGATCGCCAGTGGCAGAGTCTGCGTCTCGCCAGGGACGCTGGACACGAAGGTGATGGTGGCGCCGAATTCGCCGAGCGAGCGGGCCAAGCCGAGGACCAGCGCCACGGCGATGCCGGGAACGGTCAGCGGCAGGGTGATGGTGGCAAAGACCCGCCAAGGTCCTGCCCCCAAGGTTCGCGCCGCGCCTTCGAGGCGGGTGTCGATGGCATCGAGCGACAGGCGGATCGCCCGGACCATCAACGGCAAGGCCATCACCGCCGCCGCCAGCGCCGCGCCGGTCCAGCGGAACATCAGGCTCGCCCCGAATACAGTCTCGATAAACCGGCCGGCGGGTCCGTGCGGCCCGAACGCCAGCAGAAGCAGCCACCCGGTGACCACCGGCGGCAGGACCAGCGGCAAGTGGACCAGCGCGTCGAGCAGCACGCGTCCGGGAAAACGCTTCCGGGCGAGCACCCAGGCCAGCGCGAACGCCAGTGGCAAAATGGCTGCGATCGCCACAAGGCTGACCTTGAGCGACAGCGCGACAACGGCACATTCGGCGGAATCGAGCACCGCGCTCAGCCCGGTCGCGCGCAATGTGGCATGGCTGAGCACGTCATTCCGAACGGGTAACCGCAGGCTCGCCGCTGCGCCACAGGAAAAGGGCGAAGGGCCAATCGTCCGGCGGCCGCGCCATCTTTAGCCATCAAGCGCGGTCCGGGTTGGCGAGCGTAGGCTACAACCAATCCGCAAACGCACGTCTCAAGCGCGGCGGAACCCGGTTCTCGCTCGGCACAACGCTTCAGGTGCACGTTCCGGCGCACCCTTTGGAAACTTAAACCTAAGTCATAATTGCATTTTTCATCCTAGATAAGTCCAGTCCGGAGTGTAATCACGATGTCTCTCCGAGACCCGCTTGGAAGCCGTCGCTTCGCCCGGCACCAGCACCTGGCTCGCCCCGGAGATCGCCGCAGTTCTCTGTACAGGGTGGTTGAGGGCTGGGCGTGCCGATACCGCACGCTGCGCGACGGACGACGGCAGATCATCGCGCTCTATCTTCCGGGTGAAATCTGCGAGCCGGAATGGCTGATCGCGCCGGATGCATCCTATCCAGTGGTTGCCCTGACCCCGATCTGTGCGGCGGAGGTAGAGCTCGCTCCTATCTGCACGCCGCGCGCCGAAGCGATCACGGAGGAAGTGCTGAGCGCCCTGCACGAGGGATGCAACCGCCAGTCGCGCATGCTTGTGGGACTTGGCCGGCTGAGCGCGATGGAGCGCATCTGCCTGGTCCTTTCAGACCTGTTCGCGCGCCTGCGCGGCACGCTTCCGGAACATCCGACCAGCGCCACAATTCCCCTCACTCAGCAGGACCTGGCCGATCTCGTCGGCCTCACCCCGATCCACGTCAACCGGACGCTCAAGGCGTTGAAAGCCGAAACGCTGCTCGACTGGCAAGGGCGGACGATCATGGTGCCAGACGTCGCGGCGTTGCGCGCGTGCGGGCAACTCGACAGCGACTAGTGCGCTCCCATCCCGCCCGTTTCCCGCACCTGCGGCCTCGGACAAAGCCAGACGAGACCGATCGAGAAAAGTATCACCGCCGCCGAGAACCAGTAAACCTCGTGTGATCCGATCGTCATCGCCTGGACATCGACCAACCTCTCTATCACCGAACGCGCCTGCCCATCGCCGAGGCCTTGCGCGTGCAGCGCTGCGATCGTCGCGTCGGCACCGTTGAGCGTTCCGACCATGTCGGCGCGGGCCATCCGCGTCGCATCGTCCCATGCTGAGGTGGCCAGCGCCGTGCCGACCGCACCACTCATTGTCCGCACGAAGCTGAGCAGTCCTGCCGCGCCGGGAATATCCCGCATCGGCACGGCGCTCAGGGCCAGGGTCATCGAACCGATGAAGAAAAAGGGCATGCCGAGCCCTTGCAGCAATTGCGGTATCGCGAACTGTGCAAAGGTGGTGTCGCTGGTCCATCCGGTCCGCAGCGTTGCCGTGAACGCCAGCCAGAGCATGCCGCCAGTGACGATGATACGCATGTCGACCGTCTGGATCAGTCGTCCCGCGATCGGTGCCACCATGACCGCCAGCACGCCGACCAGCGCCATCAGGTGGCCGGCATCGCTCGAGGTATAGCCAAGCGCGGACTGCAACCACAACGGCACCAGGACGATCATCGAGAACATCCCGCCGTACCCGCAGGCCACGAGGACGAGGCCGACCCAGAATGTACGGTGCCGAATGACCCTCAGATCGACGACGGGGTGGTCGCTGGTCAGCTCCCAGATGACGAAGGCGACGAGCGCGACGGCGGAAATGATCGCCATCGCGACGATCATCGAGGATCCGAACCAGTCGTGCTCCCGCCCAAGATCGAGCACGAGCTGGAACCCGCCCACGAACAGGACCAGCAGCACCAGGCCGACGGTGTCGATCGGCGCGCGCACGGTTGGCAACTCGTAACGCGCGACAAGGCGATGGACGAGGAACAGGCTGAGCGCGACGACCGGGACGTTGATGTAGAAGATCCACGGCCACGACCAGTTGTCGGAAATCCACCCGCCGACGATCGGGCCGATGATCGGCGCGAAAATCGCCGTCACTCCCCAGATCGCGTTGGCCGAACCCATCTTCTCCGGCGGGAAGATCCGCATGAGGAATGTCTGTGTCATGGGCATCAGGGGGCCGCCGCACAGGCCCTGACAGATCCGCAGCAGGACGAGCAGCTCGATCGAGCGCGCCAGGCCGCAAAGGACGGAGAACAGCGCAAACCCGCCTAGTGACATCATCAGAAGGCGATGCGGACCGAAGCGGTTCGACAGCCAACCGGAGAGCGGCACCGTGATCGCCTCGGCCACGGCATAGGACGTGATCGTCCACGTCCCCTGCGACGGCGATACTGCCAGAGAACCGGCGATATGCGGCACCGAGACGTTGGTGACGGTCGTATCGAGGATGACGATGAAGTTGGCCAGCGCCAGCCCGAACGCAGCCAGCCACAGTCGGCGGCCGGTCAGCGGCGTCGCGCCGGTCGAGGTAAGCGGGGCGCTGGCCATCCGGCCTTACTCGCCCCGCGTATCGATGACCGCATTCATCGACAGGCCGACGCGCAGCGGGTGGGCCCTGACCTCCGCCGGATCGAGCGCAACGCGGACCGGAAGGCGCTGGACGACCTTGACCCAGTTGCCGGTCGCGTTCTGTGCCGGGATCAGCGCGAAGGCCGCACCGGTCCCGCCGGAGAACCCGACAACCTTGCCGTGGAACACGACCGAACTGCCGTAGAAGTCACTGGTCATCTCGACCGGCTGGCCGATCCGCACCTTGCGCAGCTGGCTTTCCTTGTAGTTGGCGTCGACGAACATTGCGTCGAGCGGAACCAGCGTCATGATGGGCGCGCCCGGTTGAAGCCGCTGGCCGACCTGGACGTTGCGGTTGGTCACCACTCCCGAGATCGGCGCACGGATCACCGTACGTTCGAGAGCGAGCCGAGCCGCTGCCACGCGGGCTTCGGCCGCGACAACATCGGGCGCGGTGGCCTCGCTGTAACCGCTGGTCAGCGCGGCGCTCGACGCTGCTTCGCCGCGCGCGGCCTGCTGCAGCGCCGTCGCTCCGGCGATCGCCGCCTGGGCCTGGGCAAGCGCTGCACGGGCAGATGCGGCGGCGGCGCGGGCCTGGTCGAGTTCCTCGGCCGAGATCGCCCCGCTTCCCGCGAGCGCACTGCGGCGGCGGTAGGCGTCGCTCGCCTTTTCATAGTCCGCCCGCGCGGCATCGAGACGGGCCTGCGCCTGCGAGACCTCCGCTCCCCGCGCCGCGACCGCTGCGCCGGTCGCCGCGGTCCCGCCCTGGGCCTGGCGGAAGCGCTGGCGCGCCTGCGCGAGCATGGCTTCGGCATTGGCGAGTTCGATCCGCGCGTCGGCATCGTCGATCACCACCAGGACGTCACCCTTCCGGACCTGCTGGGTTCCGCGCACCCGCACTTCCTTAACCGCACCGCCGACAAGGGGCGTGACCTGGGCGAGATCCGCGCCGACATAGGCGTTGTCGGTGTGAACCCGGCCAGCCTGGGTGAGAAAATACCAGACACCCCAAACTGCGGCGATGGTGACCAGCGCGATCGCGAAAATGCGAAGAAACTTGCGACGTTTCTCCTTGTTTCCGGACGGAGCGGCCTCTCCTTCGACAGGGAGGTCGGCAGATATCGCTTCGGTCATGGCTGGTTCGGCTCCGTGCCCGTGGCCGGCGCGGCAAAGCCGCCGCCCAGCGCCCGGACGAGGGTGACGTCAAGAATGAAAGCACGCGCCTCGAGCTCTCGCAGGGCTCGGCGCGCTTCTGCTGCGGCATCTTCGGCGGCAAGAACCTGCAGGAGGTTGGCGAGACCTTCCCCCCGGCGCAGGCGAGCAAGCCGCGCGGCATCGTCCGCGGCAGCGGCCCCGGCGCGAGCCGCGGCGAGCCTTGCATCGAGCGCACGCCGGGAGTCGAGGACGTCGGCGATCTGGTGGACCGCGTCGACCAGCGCCTTGTCGTACTGCGCGACGGCCTGGTCATATCCGGCCCCGGCATTCTCGTAGTTGCCGTGAAGCCTGCCGCCGTCGAACAGCGGCAGGCTCAGCGCCGGTCCGAACTGGGCATAGGTACTGTCGCCCTCGACGAGCTTCGACAGGCCGACCGTCTGCAAACCGACCACCGCCGCGAGATTGATGTCCGGATAATAAGCACGGCGGGCAGCCTCGACCCGGCTCGACGCCGCCTCGACCCGCAACCGCGCCGAGACAAGGTCGGGACGCCGTCCGACCAGATCGAGCGCGAGGCTTGCCGGAACGGGGGTCGCGGCGGAGAGGTCGAGCGCCGGATGCGGCAGCGAAGCTGCACGACCCGGCCCGGCTCCGACCAGCGCGGCAATGGCATTGCGCTGTAGTGCGATCTGCTCGTCGAGCGCGGCGAGCCCCTGATCCGCCCCGGCACGGCGTCCGGTGGCAAGCGCGACGTCGGCCTTGTTGTCGAGACCGGCCTGCTGGCGCTGGGCGGTAAGCCGTTCCACCTCGAGCAGCGCATCGCGCGATCGAGCGGCCTCGGCCCGCGAGGCCTCGAGTGCGGCAAGCTGGCCCCATTGCAGCGCGATCGCGCTCGACAGCAGGAGCCGGGCCTGGGCCGCGTCGACCCGCGCCGCAGTCGCCTCGCCCCGGGCCGCTGCCAGCAGGGCCCGGTTCCTGCCCCACAGGTCGAGGTCGAAGCCCAGCATCAGTGAAAGCCTGCCGGTGGACTGCACACCCTTGGGCACGAACTGCTTGGGAAAGCCGAGATTGTAGCTCTGCTTCTGGCCGCCGACGCTGCCTTCGGCGGAAACGTTGGGCGAAAGTGCGCCGCCGGCCTGCTCGACAGCCGCGTCCGCTGCGCGGATCCGCGCCGCGGCCAGCGCGACGTCCGGCGAACTGGCGAGACCTTCGGCGATCAGCGCATCGAGCGCTAGGTCCCCATAGACCTTCCACCAATCGTCCGCCGGGAATTCGGCAGCGGATCCGGCCAGCGCGGCAGCGCCGAGATCACCGGCGGTGCGCATCGCCCCCGGCGCCATCTTGCCGGGAACCGCGCACCCGGCGAGCATCCCGGCCGCGGCCGCTGCGGCGACGAATCCCCGGGTTCGATCAGTGTACGACATGGTACGCCTCTTGAGCCCCGCCGCACCGGCTTGTCAACCGAGATGATACGGCCTAGTACGGTATCTATGACCGCCGTGACCCGAAAGAGACAGGATCAGCGACGCCGCCAGATCGTCGAAACGGCGCGTGCGGAGTTCCTGCGCCACGGTTACGGCGCGACGACGATGTCTGCGATCGCCACTGCACTCGGAGGATCCAAGACGACGCTGTGGAGCTACTTCCGGAACAAGCAGGACCTGTTCGCAGCGGTCATCGACGCGATGGTCGAGCAGTATGGCGAAGCCCTGCGCCTGGAACTTCCGGCCGACGGCGATTCCGCTGCGGTCCTCGAACTCTTTGGCAAGTCCCTGATGCGGACGATCACCAAGCCGCAGATCATCGCCATGCACCGGATGGTCGTCGCCGAGGCGGGGCGTTCCCGGCAGCTTGGCGTGATGCTCTGGGAACGCGGCGCAATGCTCGGCCAACGCCGGCTGGCTGAATGGCTTTCGCTGCAAAGCCAGCATGGACGCCTCTCCATTGCCGACGCGGATGTTGCCGCGCAGCAATTCGTCGCACTGTGCCAGGCGACATCATTCTACCGCCATCTGATGGGGACGATCACGCGCCCGCCGATGGACGTTCTGATGAAGGACGTCGAGGTCGCCGTCGGTGCTTTTCTCAAGATCTACCGGGCCGGCTCATCGCCCCCAGCTACCCTCAAGTAGCCCACGAGTTCCCAAAAAATTCAACTCCGACAAAGTGTTGCTCAAATGCGTCAGTTGCATTTTCTCGTTCATCGACGGGAAACATCCTGACCACGCCGGGTTCTCCGTGCGGTCGCCAAGTCCTTGATGTGGCGGCAGTTCAAGGAGAGATCCCCGATGACGAATACAATTTCCAAGCGGCTTTCACTGGCCGCACTGGCCGGAGCGAGCTCGCTGTTCGCGCTCGCCGCGCCCGCACAGGCGCAGAGCGTCTGCACGACCACAGCCACCGGGATCGACTGTGCGCCCACCGTCGCGACGGTGACCTACAACACCGTCGGAACGACCGTCGGCGGCCAGCTCGAAGGGCTGCGGATCGTCTCGACTGCAGACCAGACGGTGACCGGCTCTGGTACCATCGTCACCCAGGATCCGAGCAGCGCCGTCGTGCTGGCCAGCCTGACCGACCTCAACCTCCTCGCTGGCACGACCGGCGCCCTGAGCGCGACTGCGACAGGCACCGGCAACGCCTTCGTCCTGACCTCGGGCGACGCGCTTAACGCGACCCTCGGCACGGCCACCTCGGCCAGCGGCTTCGGTGTTCTTGCAACCGCCACCAATGACGCGAGCCTCACCACCGGCGCGCTGAGCAGCGGCGGGACAGGGGCGCTCTCGCTGACTTCCCCGGCCGGCGATGCAGCCGTCATCGTCAACGGCAACGTCGATGCGACGGGCGCCAACACCTACGGCGTAACCGTCGCTGCCCCGGCAGGCGACGCGAGCGTCATCATCAACGGTGACGTCACCGCAACCGGCACCGGAGCGGGCGCCTCGGGCGTCGTCTCATCGGGCCTGACCTCGACCGTCCGCGTCGGCAACGTCACCGTTGCAGGCGGCGCCGGCATTGGCGCGGCAATCAGCAGCACCGCCACCGCCGGACTGTCCTCGGTCACCTGCGGCAACGTCAGCACCACGGCTGACGGCGTCGACGGCGTCGTCGCGGTCGGCACCGATGTGGTCGTGCGCTGTGGCAATATCTCGACCACGGGTCTCGATGCCGATGGCCTCACTGCCATCGCCACCAATTCGATCGACGCGCAGGTCGGCAACGTCTCGACCACAGGCGACCTGTCGGACGGTCTCAACCTGACCGCTCCGGGTGCGATCACCGCCAGTTCGGGGACGATCCTCACCACGGGTAACGGAAGCAACGGCGTGGTCGTGACCGGTGGAACCGGCGCGGTGACGCTCGCTACCAACAACATCGCCACCAGCGGTGACGGCTCGCTCGGCGTCCTCGTCACCTCGGCAGGTCCGGTCACGGTCAACAACAGCGGCCGCACGATCATCACCACCGGTGCGGGTTCGCACGGCGTGGTCGTGACCACCGCGGGTCCGGTCGCGCTCAACCTCGGCCGTATCTCGACCACCGGCGCGCTGGCGCAGGGCATCCTCTCGACCAACACCACCGGCTCGCAGACGATCAATGTCGATGGCGTGACGTCTGACTTCGACGCGATCACCGCGATCACGACCGGCACCGGCGCGATCACTATCAACTCGTCAGGCCCGACCGTCAGCACCACCGGCACGGCGATCGTCGCCACCGGAACGACCGGTGCGATCACGGTTACCGAGACCGGCGCAACGGGCCGTCTGGGCGCGGTGCGCGTCGCTGCGGCGGGTGCGGCTCCGGTCGTCGTCAACGTCAACGGCGGTACCACGGCCACCGCCGGCGATGCGATCAACGTCGCCACGCTCGGCACCGCGACGGTCAACATTGGAGCGGGCGTCCCGGTCCAGGGCCAGGGCGCCTTCGACGCGATCGACCTGACCGCCACCGGTGGCAGCACGATCAACAACCGTGGTTCGCTTTTCATCGATGACACCGCCACCGGATACGTTGTCCGGGCGACCGGCGGCGCGGCGACGATCAACAACCAGAGCGGCGCATCGTTCATCGGCCCGGTCCTGCTGACCGCCAACGGTGACACGGTCAACAATGCCGGGAACTTCGGGTTCAACGGGACGAGCGACTTCGGGCTCGGCACCGATGTCCTGAACAACCAGACCGGCGGCAACCTGCTGCTCGATCGCGGCGCGACCGTCCTCGGTCTCGAAACGATCAACAACGCGGGGCTGGCAAACGTTGCCGGGACCACGACGCTGACCGGAACCACGTTCAACAACCTGGCTGGCGGTCTCGTCCAGGCGACCAGCGGCAATGCCACGCTGGCCGGCATCACGGCGTTCAACAACGCCGGGACGATCTCCCTTGCCGACGGCGCGACCAATGACGTGCTGACCCTGCCGGGCAACTACACCGGCACTGGCGGGGCAACGCTGCGGATCGACGCCAACCCCGGCCTCTCGGCCGCGGATCGCCTGGTCATCGGCGGCAATGCCAGCGGCACCACCGTGGTCGACGTGAACTTCGTCGGCAACGGCCCGCTGTTCAATCCGACCGGCGTGCTGGTGGTCGATGCGGGCGGGACCGGCGCGGCGAATGCGTTCGTCATCGCTCCGGGCGACGTCCAGCAGGGGCTGCTCAACTACGGCATCCGCCAGTCGGGCAACGACTACTTCCTCGCCAGCAACCTCGATGGTTCGGCGGCTGAACTCAGCCTCCTCGCCAGCGCGGGGCCGGACATGTGGTACCAGTCGTTCGATGCCTACCATGACGCGATCATGGGCCGTCAGGGCAACAACGCCGGCGAAGGCAAGCTCGGCATCTGGGCGAACCTCTACATGAGCCGCGACAAGTACGGCGACGAGACCGTCACCGGCACCCCGTTCGGCCAGACCGTCACCTACACGCAGCGTGCGGAAAACCACCGTCGCGGCGCGCAGGGCGGGCTCGAGTACCGGGGCAGCATGTTCACGGTCGGCATCACCGGCGGCTATGAGCACAACAAGCCGGAATTCGGCGCGGCCTCCGAACTGCACATCGAAGGCTACAACTACGGCGCCTACGCCCTGTTCGGCATGAGCAACGGTATCTACGGCGGCGTGATGTACAAGCGCGACGACTATGATCTCGAGTACCGCAACAGCGGGCGCGCGTTCGGCTTCACCAGCGATGCCAAGTCCGAAGGCGTCGACGGCGAACTGGGTCTGCGCTTCGGCACCGGGTTCAAGTTCGACCTCAACGCCGGTCTGTCGTACGTGAAGACCGACATCGACGATTACGCCGACTATGGCCTCAACTTCTCCTATGAGGACATGGAAAGCCTGCGCGGCCGCGCCGGCGTGCGGATCATCGCCGAGGACTACGCCGGGCTGTTCGTGGGTGCCAAGGTGTTCCACGAGTTCCGTGACAACGCCTACCTTCTCGTCGCCAACGGCGGGACGGAAGTGGGCCGCGTCGACGGTCCGGGCCGCGGCACCTGGGTGCGGGTGGAAGGCGGCGTCGGCGCCAACGGCGGCAGCGCTCCGCAGCTGACCGTGTGGGGCGACCTGGGCGATACCAAGGGTCTTGGTGCCCGCCTCGGCTTCCACTTCTAAGGCCACGGTTCAGGGCCAAAAGGAAAGGGCGGGACCTCGCGGTCCCGCCCTTTTCGTGTGCCGGAAGCCCAGGGTCAGGCGGCGAGGAGCCCCCGACCTCGCCGCACCAGCCGGCCCGGAAGCGCCCCGGTATGCTCGCCGTCGCGGTAGGTGACGACGCCCGAGACGACGGTCGCGACATAACCGTCGGCCTTCTGCTGCATCCGCTTGCCGCCCGCCGGCAGGTCATAGGCGACGAACGGGACCTTCAGGTCGAGCCGGTCGATGTCGATCACGTTGAGATCGGCCTTGAGCCCTTCCGCGATCCGCCCGCGGTCGTTCATCCGCACCGCCGCCGCCGGGCGCGAGGTCAGTTCGGCAATGGCGTCGGCGAGCGGTATCCGCTCCTCCTCCGCCGCATCCCGGGCCCAGCGCTGGAGGAAATAGGTCGGGAAGCTGCCGTCGCAGATCAGGCCGTAATGCGCCCCGCCGTCAGCCAGTCCCATGAGCGTGTCGGGATGGCCGAGCATCTCGCGCACCGGAACGAGATCGCCCGACACATAGTTGGCCGCGGGCAGGTAGAACACCTGCCGGCCCTCGTTCTCCAGCAAGCGGTCATAGGCATACTCGGGCACGGACAGCCCGGCCGCCTTGGCCAGCTGATCGACCCGCTTCTCCCGCTTCGGCTCGTAGTCCGGCCTGTCGGTCCACTCGTGCGTGCCGCGGAACGCGTCGATCAGGGTCAGGGTGACGGGATTGCTGTCCTGTGGCTGCTCCGCCAGCAGCCTTTCGCGGAACACGGGATCGCGCATTGCGGCCACCCGTTCCGCCAGCGGGCGATCGGCAATGGCGCGGTAGCTCGGGTGCGCGCTGAACGGGTGCAGGCTGAGGTCCAGCCCGAAGAACATGCCGACGGGCCGCGGCGCGACCTGGCCGCGCATCTCCAGCCCGTCCTCGCGCGCCTGCTCGAGCCCGCGCAGCATGGCGCGATAGCCGGGGCCCGGCTGGTTCGGCACATCGAGCAGGGTGAACGAGAGCGGGCGCCTCCCGTGCTCGGCGAGTTCGCGAAGGATCGCGAATTCGTCCGCCGCGTCGCTGTGGGGCGAAGGGATCGCCTGGAACACGCCTGCGTCGGCCCGGGCAAGCCCGTCCATCAGCGCCTTGAGCTCGTCGGTCTCCGAATAGAGGCTCGGCGCGAGTTCCCCGGCGCGGGTGCGGTGCATCATGTTGCGCGAGGTGGTGACCCCGAATGCACCCGCCTCGATCGCCTCGGCAACGATCCCGCGCATCGCTTCGAGGTCTTCGCCCGTCGGCGGCTCGTGCCGGGCGGCGCGCTGGCCCATCACGTAGGTCCGCAGCGCCGAGTGGGGCAGCTGCGCGGCGACGTCGATGTCGAGCTCGCGCTGCTCGAGCGCGTCGAGGTAGTCGGGGAAGCTTTCCCAGTTCCACGGCAGCCCTTCGGTCATCACGACCTCGGGGATATCCTCCACCCCCTCCATCAGCTTGACCAGCATGTCGCGCTGGTGCGGGCGGCACGGCGCGAAGCCTACTCCGCAGTTGCCCATCAGCACGGTGGTGACGCCGTGGCCGGACGAGGGCGCCATGCGGTTTTCCCAGGTCACCTGGCCGTCGTAGTGGGTGTGGATGTCGACGAAGCCGGGGGTCACGATGCGGCCCGCCGCGTCGATCTCCTCTGCGCCCTGCCCGGCCACTTCGCCCACCTTGGCAATGCGCCCTTCCAGCACCGCCACATCCGCGCGGACCGGATCGGCACCTGTCCCGTCGAACACCAGCCCGCCGCGGATCACCAGGTCGTACTGCATCGCGTTCCACTCCACCGGTCTTCGCCCGCGCTATATCTGCGTGGGTCCTTCACGGCAGGCTGCTCGCAAAACTGCCACAATGTCAACCGTTTGGCGCGGATCGACAGGCGTTGGCTAACGAGTTGGTAACCGCAGGTAATGCAAGGAAAATTCATCCGATGCGGAGCAATGTCGCAGCCATGCCCCACCTGTCGCTGAAGATTCCCGCCCGCTACCCCCCGCGCAACCCGCGCCTCGCGGTGTCGATCGAGGCGGCGCTGTACCTTCGGGGCGACGAGGCAGCGACCATGTCCATCCGCAACATTTCTGCGGAAGGCGCGATGGGCTGGTGCGAGGCGGCCGTCGAAACCGGCGAGTGGGTCGGCGTGGAAATCCCCGGCGTCGGCGTCATCCCCGCCAATGTCCGGTGGTGCGAGCGCGGCGAGATCGGGCTGCGCTTCCGCCGGCCGCTGGATCTGGAACGGCTGGCCGGGCCTGATCCTGCTGCCTAGCGGTCAGGCGCTGTGCGCCATGACTCTCGCCCGCAGTCTTTCAGGCACGCTGGCATCGTCGATGGTCGGCGGGATTTCGAACGGCTGGCCGCTCGCGATCTTGCGCAGGAGATTGCGCAGGATCTTGCCTGAGCGGGTCTTCGGAAGCTGGTCGACGACGTGGGCCGTTTTCAGGGCGGCTACCGCGCCAAGCTCGCTGCGCACGGCCGCAATGACCCGTTCGGGAATTCCGGCATCGCTCTCGGCCCCGCTGCCGATGACCACGAACGCGACCGGGATCATGCCCTTGATCGGATCGTCAGCGCCGATCACCGCGCATTCGACCACACCGTCCTGCTGGGCGACGATCTGCTCCATCTGCCCGGTCGAAAGGCGGTGCCCGGCAACGTTGATGATGTCGTCGGTGCGGCCCATGATGTGGACGAAGCCGTCCTCGTCAATGAACCCGGCGTCGCCGGTTTCGTAGAAGCCGGGAAAGCCGGCGAAGTTCCTGGCGAAGCCGTCCGGGTTGTTCCACAGCGTGCGGAACGCGCCGGGTGCGAGCGGAGCGCGGATGACGACAGATCCGCTTTGTCCGGCAGGCACCGGGGTGCCGCTTTCGTCAAGCACCGCAAACTCGAAGCCGGGCACCGGGAACCCGGCGGAGCCGCGCTTGCGGCGCAGGTCGCCCAGCGCAAAGCACGAGGCGATGGCCGGCCAGCCGAGTTCGGTCTGCCACCAGTGGTCGATCACCGGTAGGCCGGACCTTTCCTCGAGCCAGGCGATGGTGTCGGGATCGGCGCGCTCGCCGGCCAGGAAAATCGCGCGGCAGGTGCCCGTGCCGATCTCGGCGAGGTACCTGGCGTCGGGGTCCTCCTTGCGCACGGCGCGGATGGCAGTCGGCGCGGTGAAGAAGGTCTTCACGCCGTGCCGCGCAATGGTGCGCCAGAATGTTCCGGGGTCGGGCGTGCCGACGGGCTTGCCCTCGAACAGCACCGTCGTCGCCCCCACCAGCAGCGGGCCGTAGACGATGTAGCTGTGGCCCACGACCCAGCCCACGTCCGAGGCAGCCCAGAACGTGTCGCCCGCGCCGATGCCATAGATGTTGGCCATCGACCACGCGAGTGCGACCGCGTGGCCGCCGTTCTCGCGGACCACGCCTTTGGGCGTGCCGGTCGTGCCCGAGGTGTACAGGATATACAGCGGGTCGTCGGATGCCAGCGGCACGGGATCCGGGACCGGATCGCCAGCCGTCTCGGCGCGCAGAGCCGCCCAGTCCAGATATTCGCCTTCGTCCGCGCGCAGCCGGTCGCGCTGGAGCAGGATGACCGCCTCGACCTCGTGGCCTGCGAGGTCGAGCGCCTCGTCGACCATCGGTTTGTACGGCAGGACGCGGGCGCCCTCGATCCCGCACGACGCTGTGAGCAGGACCTTCGGCTTCGCGTCGTCGATCCGCTTGGCCAGTTCGAGCGGGGCGAAGCCGCCGAACACCACCGAATGAATCGCCCCCAGGCGTGCGCAGGCGAGCATCGCGAAGACCGTTTCGGGGACCATCGGCATGTAGATGACGACCCGGTCGCCCTTGCCTACGCCGAGGCTCGCCAGCATCGCGGCTACCCGGCCGACCTCGTCCAGCAGCTCTGCGTACGAGAAGCTGCGGACGAGGCCGGTCACGGGGCTGTCATAGACCAGCGCCGCCGCATCGCCCCTTCCGGCGGCGACGTGCCGGTCCACGCAGTTGTGGCAGGTGTTGAGCGAGCCGTCCGGAAACCACCCCTGCCCTTCGGCGTAGGCGACAACCGGCGCGGCATGCCAGTCGATGGCCCTGGCAGCCTCTCCCCAGAACGCCCCGGGATCGGCAATGCTCTGGCGGAAGGCTTGCTGGTAGGCTTCGCTCATATCGGCCTCTCTGGGATCAGCGGAAGGTCTTGGACAGGATCACCAGCGTCGGATCGCCCTCGAACGGTTCCGGGACGAACCCCTTCTCGCGCTCCAGTTCGATCGCCGCGTGGTTGTCGCGGCTTTCGATGGCAATGACCCGGCGCACGCCGCGACGCTGCGCTTCCTGGCCGATGAAGTCCAGCAGCGCCCAGCCCACGCCCATGCCCTTGTAGTCGCGCCGCACCGAAATCGCGACTTCGGCAGTGTCGAGCGCGTTGTCGCAGGCGAGCAGCGCGGAAGCGATGACGTTGCCCGTCGCCGCGTCCATCGCGATGAAGCTCTCGCTGCGGAAATGGTCGGCGTGGATCAGCGGATCGAGCTGTTCATGGCTGACATGCTCGCCGGCCACGAAGAAGCGAAAGCGGCGGTCCTCGTCGCTGACCGCGTCGAAGAACGCGGCGAGCGCGGGCTCGTCCTGCTCGGTCGCCGGGCGGACCGTGATGGCGGTGCCGCTGCCGGTGGCGAGCTGGATCAGGGTGTCGGGATCGGACATCGTGGTAACTCCTTGGAGAGGATGCGCCGCCGCTATGCGGATGGTCGGCGCCGCGCCTTGATCCAGGACAACAAGAGCCTGAAATCATGGGCGCGGCACCTCCCGGGGGAGCTTAGTCGTCGATGCTGCGCTTGTAGGTTTCGGGCAGGAAGATCAGCCCGATCACCACCGTCGCAGCGGCCACGACGACGGGGTACCAGAAGCCGTGGTAGATATCCCCGTTGGCTGCGACCATGGCGAAGCCGATCGCCGGGAGCAGCCCGCCGAGCCAGCCGTTGCCGATGTGGTAGGGCAGGCTCATGGAGGTGTAGCGGATGCGGCTGGGGAACAGCTCGACCAGCATCGCCGCAATTGGGCCATAGACCATGGTCACCAGCAGCACGAGGTAGAACAGGATCGCCACGACCATAGGCTTGTCGATCTGTTCGGGATCGGCCTTGGCCGGGTAGCCGACTTTTACGAGTTCGCCAGTGACCGCCGCCTTGGCCTCGACCGCCGGCTTGCCGCCTTCTGCGGGCTTGGCCGGAACCGCCGGGGCGCCGACGACCTGCGCGGTGAACGCGGCGATTGCGGCCTTCTTTTCGTCACCGGTGACCCTGGCCGGGTCCGGCGCGACGATGGTGGTGCTGCCGACGGTGATCGAGGCGATCGTTCCGGCGGGCGCGGCGACGTTCTCATAATTCACCGCCGCCTTGGCGAGGGCGTTCTTGACGATGTCGCAGCTGGTCGTGTCGAACTTGTTCGCGCCGACCGGGTCGAACTGCGACGAGCATTCGCCCGGGAACGCGGTGACCTTGACCGGGGCATTGGCCTGGGCATGAGCGAGCGCGGGGTTGGCCGCCTCGGTCAGCGCATGGAACGCCGGGAACAGGGTCAGCGCGGCAAGGGCGCAGCCGGTGAGGATGATCTTCTTGCGTCCGATCTTGTCCGACAGCCAGCCGAAGAACAGGAAGAACGGCGTCGCGCAGCCCAGCGCGATGATGATCAGGGTGTTGGCGGTGAGGCCGTCGACCTTGAGCATCTTCTCGAGGAAGTACATCGCATAGAGCTGGCCGGTGTACCACACGACCGCCTGACCGGCGATCGCGCCGAAGAACGCAATGAGCACGATCTTGAGGTTCTTCCACTCGGCGAACGCTTCCGACAGCGGCCGCTTCGACGAGGTCCCTTCGGCCTTCATCTTCTGGAACACGGGCGATTCATGCAGCTTCAGGCGCAGCCACAGCCCGATCAAGAGGAACAGCCCCGAGAGCAGGTAAGGCACGCGCCAGCCCCACTCCTTGAACGCCTCTTCACCGACGCCGGTCACCGGCGAGCGGACGAGGATGACGATGAGCAGCGCCATCGCGAGGCCCGCGGTGGCGGTGATCTGGATCCACGAAGTGTAGAGGCCGCGCTTTCCGTCCGGCGCATGTTCGGCAACATACGTTGCCGCGCCTCCGTACTCGCCACCCAGAGCCAGGCCCTGGAACATGCGCAGCACCACCAGCATGATTGGCGCGGCCACGCCGGCCGTCTTGTAGGTGGGCAGGCAGCCGACGAGGAAGGTCGACAGGCCCATCACCAGCAGGGTGATGATGAAAGTGTAACGGCGGCCGACCATGTCGCCGATCCGCCCGAACACCAGCGCGCCGAACGGGCGTACGATGAAGCCCGCCGCGAACACCAGCAGCGCCATGATGAACGAGGTCGTGGGGTTGAGCCCGGTCAGGAACTGCGCCGCGATGATCGCGGTGAGCAGGCCGTACAGGTAGAAATCGTACCATTCGAACACCGTGCCCAGCGACGACGCGGTGATGATCAGCTTTTCGCTGTGCGTCGCCTGATGGTGTCTTGGTAATCCGGACACGTCGTCCGCTATCTCGAACTGGCTCATGGCCCCTCTCCTCTTGTTGTCCGTCAGAAGCTGTACTTCGCCGCGACCTCGACCTTGTCGAGCGCGCCGTCGGCCCCGTTGACGAGCTTGCGCTCACCGTGCCGCACCTCGATGCCGAGGTCGACATTCTTGATCGGCGACCAGAACAGGTTGCCGGCGACGCTCCACGCGCGCTTGTTGAAGGTGCCGACCCCGGCTAGCAGCGCGTCGGCGTAATCGACGGTCTGGTAGCTGCCCATCAGGTTGACCCTGAGCTGCGGGGTCAGCGAGACCCGCGCCGCCGCCATGGCGGCAAAGACATCGACGTCCTCGAGCTTGCCCGTCGCCGGAACCAGCACCGCGTCGGGCGCGAAGTTCAAACCGACATAACGGCCGATGTTGCGCCCGTAAGTCGCCATGAAGCGGAAGTCGCTCGACCTCTTGTCGTTGAGGTAGATCTTGCCCGCCGTGCTGATGCCATAACCCGCTGTGTCGGCAGCGACGCCGGCGTTCTGGACGCGGACCTGACGGCCGAGCCCGGCCAGCGACAGTTCGCCGAAGCTCCCGGCATAGGCCAGCCGCGCGGCGAAGTCGGGCAGCTTGTCGTCGCCGTTCTCGACCAGGGTCGGCGAGCCTAGCGTCGCGGTGCCACTCTCCGGGTTTTCCAGCGCGAGGTGGAGCGTCAGCTCCTTCGACAGCGGCTGGCTGTAGCGGATCTGCGCCTGGCGGACGAAGACGGTGCCCTCGGTCGTGCCGACATAATCGGTGCTTTCGGGCAGCGCGGCGACGTACTGGAAGGTCGTCCATTCCTGGCCGAAGGTCCACTTGTCGACCTGAAGATAGGCCCGGCGCAGCGCAAGGTTGTAGCCGTTGGTTGTGCGCTGCGACCCCTGGGTGCCGGGCGACGTCTCGAAATCGGTCTCGAGGTAGCCCTTGAGCGAATGACCCGAAGCGTCGGTGGCGAAGTTGAGCCAGAACCGCGACTGCTTGGCCGAAAGGTCGGTATCGCGCGAAGCTGGGCCGTTCCCCACCGGGATCGCCTGCGGCAGGTAGAAGTCGCGGCCGGCAGTGTTCGAGGCAACCTCGCCTTCCGAATAGCGGACGGATCCGCCGACGAACTTGAGGTAGCCGCCGAGCTTGATCGTGGTCGAGCCGCTGCGGATGCCTTCCGGTGCCGGCTTCGCTTCGAGCGACGCGACCTTCGCACTGGCTTCGCTTGCCTGCGTGGTGGCGGCGGCGGCCTGTGTCGTCGCGGCTTGTGCGGCGGCGGCGAGCTCGGCGTTCGCAGCGCGCTCGGCCTGCAATTCCTGACGGAGCGCACCGACTTCCGCCTCAAGCGCTTCGAGCCGCTTTTCCATCGCGTCTTCACGCGCGGTGGCGTGCGCCGCGTGAGGCAGCGCCAACGCGCTGGCGAGCAGCGCGACCGTCCATTTCATCCGATGTCCCTGCATCGACCCCTCTCCGTTTCATGCCTCTGGTACGGGCAGTGGAGAGCATCGCGGTTGAACGCCCGTGCCGACAGCCGGACAAAGGTCGATCATCTACGACCTTGGTCTAATCCCCCCTGCCCCGGTCGATACGCTATGCAGTCCGGCAAAAGCACAGCCGGAAGAGGAACCCTGCGATGGCCGAAGCCGTCTACCCCGTCCCCGCCGAGTGGACCGAAAGCGCGTTGATCGACGAAGCGCGCTACCATGAACTGTATCGTCGCTCTGTTGAGGACGCCGACTCGTTCTGGCGCGAGGAAGCGCAGCGGATCGACTGGATCCGGCCGTTCACCCGCGTGAAGGACACCAGCTATTCCGCCGAGGACTTCCGCATCCGCTGGTTCGAGGACGGCACGCTCAACCTCTCGGCAAACTGTCTCGACCGCCATCTCGCCGAGCGCGGCGATGCCATCGCGATCCTGTGGGAGCCGGACGGCCTGGACGAACCGGAACGCCGGATCACGTACCGCGAGCTCCACTCCGAGGTCTGCCGTTTCGCCAACCTGCTCAAGGCACGCGGCGTGACGAAGGGCGACCGGGTCACGCTGTATCTCCCGATGGTGCCCGAAGCCGCGGTGGCGATGCTGGCCTGTGCGCGGATCGGGGCGATCCATTCGATCGTCTTCGCCGGGTTCAGCCCCGAAGCACTCGCCGGACGGATCGAGGACTGCGACAGCCGCATCGTCGTCACCGCCGACGAGGGCCTGCGCGGCGGCCGGAAGGTGCCGCTGAAGGCCAACGTCGATGCCGCTCTTACCCATTGCCCTGGCGTCGAGACGGTCATCGTCCTGCGCCGCACCGGGGCCGACGTGCCCATGGTGCCGGGTCGCGACGTGGACTGGGCGGAGGGTTGCTCCGTCCAGTCCGCAACCTGCGAGCCCGCGGAAATGAGCGCGGAAGACCCGCTGTTCATCCTCTACACCAGCGGCTCGACCGGCAAGCCCAAGGGTGTCCTCCACACCACTGGCGGTTATGCAGTGTGGGCGTCGATGACGCACGAGTACGTGTTCGATTGCCGCCCCGGCCAGGTCTATTGGTGCGCGGCGGACGTGGGGTGGGTGACCGGCCACAGCTATGTCGTTTACGGCCCGCTGATGAACGGCGCGACGACCGTGATGTTCGAGGGCGTGCCCAACTTTCCCGACCCCAGCCGGTTCTGGCAGGTCGTGGACAAGTACGGCGTCGAAATCTTCTATGGCGCCCCCACTGCGCTGCGTGCGCTGATGCGAGAGGGCGACGAGTGGGTGAAGAAGACCAGCCGCCAGACCCTGCGCGTGCTCGGCTCGGTCGGCGAGCCGATCAACCCCGAGGCCTGGGAATGGTACCACAAGGTCGTCGGCGAAGGGCGCTGCCCGATCGTCGACACCTGGTGGCAGACCGAAACCGGCGGGGCAATGATCACCCCCCTGCCCGGCGCGACGCCCCTCAAGCCGGGGTCGGCCAGTCGTCCGTTCTTCGGCGTGCAACCGATGCTGGTCGACAACGAGGGCACACCGTTGGAGGGCGCGACGGACGGCTGCCTCGTCATCGCGGATTCGTGGCCGGGCCAGATGCGGACCGTGTGGGGTGACCACGACCGGTTCTTCCAGACCTACTTCTCGACCTTCCCCGGCCTCTATTTCACCGGCGACGGATGCCGCCGGGACGAGGACGGGTATTACTGGATCACGGGCCGCATCGACGACGTCATCAACGTCTCGGGCCACCGCATGGGCACCGCCGAGATCGAAAGCGCGTTGGTCGCGCATCCGAGGGTCGCCGAAGCGGCGGTCGTCGGCATGCCGCACGAGATCAAGGGACAGGGGATCTACGCATTTGTGACATGCAATGCGGAGGTCGAACCCGACGAGGCGCTGCGCCAGGAGTTGGTCAAGTGGGTCCGCCACGAAATCGGCCCGATCGCCACGCCGGACGTCATCCAGTTCGCACCGGGCCTGCCCAAGACCCGATCGGGCAAGATCATGCGCAGGATCCTGCGCAAGATCGGCGAGAACGATGTCTCCAACCTTGGCGACACCTCGACCCTTGCCGATCCAGGCGTTGTCGATCATCTAATCGCCAACAGGCCCTTGCTGGAGCAGGCGTGACCGAAACTGTCCTGATCGCGGACGACCACCCGCTCTTCCGCCAGGCGCTCGCCATGGCGGTCGGGCAGGTTCTGCCGGACGCGACAGTGGTGGAAGCCGGGACCCTCGCCGCCGCCGCCCATGCGGCCACCGTGGCCGAGGGACTGCGGCTGATCCTGCTCGATCTCAAGATGCCGGGCGCGGTGGGACATTCGGGGATTGCCTTGCTCCATGCAGAGCGCCCCGAGGTGCCGATCCTCGTCGTCTCGAGCGCAGAAGGTGCGGCAGCGGCAGCGGAGGTTCGCGCATTCGGGGCGATCGGCTTCCTCCCCAAGGACAGCGACCTCGCCGCCATCGAGGGCGCGATCCGGCAGGCGCTTGGCGGCAAGGCGGTGAAGGCGGCGGGCAGCGCCTCACCGCTCGACAGCATCCGTCAGGAGGTCGCCGGCCTCACCCCGATGCAGTTCAAGGTCCTCCTCGCCGTGCTCGACGGCCAGCTCAACAAGCAGATCGCGCATACCCTTTCGATCAGCGAGGCGACGGTGAAGGCGCACATGACCGCGATCATGCGCAAGCTCGACGTCAGCAACCGCACGCAGGCCGCGCTCGTAGCTCGCTCGCTAGGGCTGGACCTGAGGCACTGACAGCGCCGCCAACGCGGCCAGCAACGCGTCCGGATCGACCGGTTTGGCGAGCACGGGGACGTTCAGTGCCGCAGCGCGGGCGGTCATCCCCTCGCCGGTCTCCGCAGTGATCAGCAGGGCGGGCATGGCCGGGTGGCGCCTGCGAACGTCTTCGACCAGCGTCAGCCCGTCTTCGCCATCGTCGAGCTGGTAATCGACCAGCATCAGGTCGGCCTCGTCACATGCTGCAAGGGCATCGGCAATCGATCGCGCTGGAAGCGGGCAGTGGCCGACCCCCTCCAGCAAGGCACAGGTCGCGGTTACGATCCGCTCGTCGTTGTCGATGACCAGCACCGACAGCGCGCGATGGTCCGCCTCGCTTACCGCGCGGACCGGGGCGACGGCCTGCCCCGGCCCGTTTGCGGCAGGCAGGAACAGGCTGAACCGGCTTCCCCTGCCCTGCACCGAACTCACGTCGATCCGTCCGCCGAGCAGGCGCGAGGTCCGTTCGACGAGTGCAAGGCCCAGTCCGAGACCTTCGACCTCGACCTCGCCAATCCGGGTAAATTCGCCGAAGATCGTGCCGATCTGGTCCGGCGCGATGCCGACGCCGGTATCGATGACGTCGATCCGCCACTCGTCCCGCCGTCGCCTCGTGCCGATCAGGATCCTGCCGCGCGGCGTGTAGCGCACGGCATTGCTGAGCAGGTTCTGGACCACCGAGCGCAGGAGGCGCGGATCGGTGTTCACGACACCGGGACAGGGGCCGATCCGCAGCTCCAGCCCCTTCTCCCCGGCCAGCGGCCGGAAGCCCTCGCCAAGCTGGGTCAGAAAGGCATGCAGCGTGACTGGCTCTGGGCGCGGGATGACCCCGCCGGCATCCAGCCGGGAAATGTCGAGCAACGCGCGGAGCAGCTCCTCGGCGGCGACGATCGACCCCTCGACCTGACGGACAAGGTCCTTGTTGCCCTGCCACGCCCGGTCCAGCGCGGCAGTGAACAGGCGCGCGGCGTGGAGCGGCTGGAGCAGGTCGTGGCTCGCAGCGGCCAGGAAGCGGGTCTTCTCGGCGTCCGCTTTCGCCAGGCGCCGGTTTGCATCGCTCAGTTCGCGGGTGCGTTCGAGCACCCGGTGCTCGAGCTCGTCGAGCGTCCGGCGCAGCTCTTCGCGCACATTGGCTTCGCCCGTGATGTCGCTGAAGCTCATGACATAGCCGCCGCCCGACATCGGCCCGCCGACGGTCTTGATCACGCGCCCGTCGCTGCGCCGGCGCTCGAAGCTGTGCTCGAGCCGCCGCCGGAGGTGGTCGAGGCGCTTCTCGACGTGGAATTCCACATCACCTTCGCCGAAATCCCCGCGCGCGGCATTGTGGCGAATGAGGTCGGCAACCGGCACGCCCACCCGGAGCAGGCCCGGCGGGTAGCCGAACAGCTCCTCGTAACGGCTGTTCCAGGCGACGAGGTTGAGCTCGCGGTCGACCACGCTGATGCCCGCGTCGATGTTCTCGAACGTATCGGCGAGAAGCTGGCGCGAGAAGCGCAGCGACTGCCCGCCTTCGTCGAGCAGGCGGGTGACGTCGGCGATGCTCATCTGCCCGCCGGCGAGCGCCGACGCGACCAGCGAGCGGGCCGAGGAACTTCCCACCACACCGGCGATCAGCTGCTGCGCCCGTGCGGCCGAGCGGCGGTCCACCGGCGCGCCCTTGCGTACCTCGGGGAACTCCTGCTCGGCCCGCTCCTGCCCGACGAAGCCCGAGGTGAGCTGGACCAGCTCCTCGAGATCGGTGACCTTGCGGTTGGAGCGAAGCAGCAGCGGCAGGGTGCGCCCCGGCGCGCCGCGCGCCGTCATCAGCGCAAACACCGCCAGGTTCGCGCCGAGGCTCCAGGCCACGCCGTGGACGAGCGGAGAGGTCTGTCCGATTCCGAACAGCTGCAGCGGATCGAGCGGTCCCGATGCCAGCGCGTGCAGCCACGCTTCGGGCAGGATCGGCGGCAGGCCAAGGGTGTAGAGCCACAGCACCAGTCCCGTCGCAAGGCTCGCCCGGGCCGGCAGCGGATCGCGCCCGGCACTGTTCACGGCCATGATCAGGTGCGGCGTGAACTGCGCCATCGCGGCGAATGCGACGAGCCCGATCGAGGCCAGCGACTCCCGTGACGAAACCAGCGTCGCCCAGGTCAGGGCCAGGACCATGATCCCGGCGATGGACAACCGCCGCACGAGCAGCATCCGCCGCCCGATCTCGCCGCCGGCCATGCGGGATCCGCTGCGCAGCACCGCCGGAAACAGCAGGTCGTTCGAAACCATGGTGGCAAGCGCCGAGCTGTCGACGATCGCCATCGCCGCCGCCGCGCTGATCCCGCCGAGCATGGCTATCGCCAGCACCGCCTGCTGTCCCGCGTGCGAAGGGATCAGCAGCACATAGAGGTCGGCGATCTGGCCCTTGTCGAACAGCGCGGTACCGGCGAGCGCGATCGGCAGGACCAGCACCGCCATGGCAATGAGATAGGCCGCCAGCCCGAACCGGGCGCGGACGAGGTCTTCGCGCTCGCGCGCCTCGACCAGCCCCATGTAGAACTGCCGCGGCAAGACCACGATCGCCATGACCGAAATCAGGAGCGCGACGAGGAAATCGAGCGAGAGGTGCGAGGGCGAGAACCGCTCTCCGAGCACGGCCTCGCCGCGCGCCAGAACGTCGCCGGGCATGGTGGCAAGCAGCCAGACCGCGACCCCGCCGACCAGCAGCAGCGCCGTGATCTTGACCAGCGATTCGAGCCCGATCGCGAACAGCAGCCCCTCGCTCCGCCCGGCCAGCTCGAAACGGCGGGCGGCGAAGAGGATCGAGAACATGGCCAGCAGCACCGCGGCAGCCACCATTGCCGGTGCGGCAAGCGCCTGCCCGGACACCAGCGCAAAAGCGCTGCCGATCGAGCGGATCTGCAACGCGATATAAGGCACCGTCCCGAGCAGCGCGATCACCGTGACCAGCCGCGCCACGATCACGTCGTGTCCGAAGCGGGCGGCGATGAAATCGGAGACCGTCACCGCCTGCTCTTCGGCGACGGCGGCCGACAACGACCTGAGGAACCGGGGTGCACCGAGCAGGAGGATCGCGGGACCCAGGTAGATCGCAAGGTAGATCCACCCGTCGCGCACCGCGCTGCCGACCGCGCCGTAGTATGTCCAGCTCGAGCAGTAGACCCCGAGCGCCAGCGTGTAGACGCCGTGCCGCAATCGCCGCGCGCGAAGCAGCCGTTCGCCCTGCGCCTCGACGAGCGCCGCCACAGCGAATAGCGCCGCGATCAGCGCCAGCGCAAAGATGATTGCCAGGTTCAGGCTCAACCCGCGGCACCCCCCGGGTCACATATGCCACAAATCCGGCACGCGCCAAGCAATGCCGCTGCGGCGCAAAAACCGGACATGCAGCGCCATCTTCCGCTCGCGCGGTTTTGGTCAGTTGATCAGACGGTTTGCCCTGAGCCGATCCGCCGCAAGGTCGACAAAAGCGCGCACCTTGGCAGAGGCGCGCCGACCTTCCGGATGGACGATGTGGATCGGGAGCGGCTCCTGCTCGAAGTCCGCGAGGACGGTCTGCAAGCGCCCGGCCGCAAGGTGCTCGCCGATCTGGTAGGAGAGCACGCGGGCCAGCCCCCATCCGTCGAGGGCGGCGAGAATGACGGCGTCGTACGTGCTGCAGAAAAGCCGCGGCTTGACGTGGACGCGCTGCTTCTGATCCCGTCCGAATTGCCAGTCGAGCGAGGCGAATGCACCGGTTCCAGTCGTGATCGTGTGGCGGGTCAAGTCGGCCGGCGTTTGCGGCACCCCATGCGCGGCGAAGTAGGCGGGAGCGCCGCAGACGACCTGCCGGACCTTGCCGACCTTGACCGCGCTCTGGCTCGAATCCGGAAGGTGGCCGATGCGGATCGCGACATCGATGCCTTCGTCGACCAGATTGACGACCCGGTCGACGAACAGGCCGTTGACGGTAACCTCCGGGTTCTCGCGCAGGAACTCGGTCAGGATTGGCACCATGAACTGCTGGCCGAACAGGACCGACGCCGTGACATTGAGGACGCCGGTCGGCCGCACATAGGAACCCGACGCCGCGGCTTCGGCTTCTTCCACGTCGGCCAGGATCTTGCGGCAATCCTCGAAATAGCGGCTTCCGGCCTCGGTCAGGCGGACCACCCGGGTCGTGCGGGTAAACAGCCGCGTCCCGATCTGCTCCTCGAGTGCGGAGACGGCCCGGGTCACGGCAGGCGGGCTCATGTGCAATTGCCGGGCGGCCTCGGCAAAACTGCTGGTCTCCGCGACTTTGACAAAGGTCTGCATGGCTTCAAGCTTGGCCACGGCGTTCTCCGTAACGGATGCTCACTGGACCCTGCCGCAGCAGGCGGCGGGGTTCAAGACTATTCCGAGAATCGGAATAGTGACTTGACGTTTACCGACCTTCAGTTCGTTCGCCGAATGGTTCAGACAGGGGATGCAAGAGGCCCGGCACCCCATCCTGCTGCGGCAATATGCGCGTCGGAGTGACCCTGATGAAGCTCTATCACCACCCCCTGTCGGGCCACGCACACCGCGCCCGCCTGTTCCTTTCGCTGACCGGAACCCCGGTCGAACTGGTCGAAGTCGATCTGGCCAAGGGCGCGCACAAGTCGCCCGAATTCCTGTCGCTCAACCGGTTCGGGCAGGTGCCCGTGCTCGATGATGAAGGCACCGTGATCGCCGACTCCGCCGCGATCCTCATCTACATCGCCACGAAGCATGGCCTCACCGACTGGCTGCCCACCGATCCGGCCGGTGCGGCTGCCGTCCAGCGCTGGCTCTCCGTCGCCGCGGGCCAGATCGCCTTCGGCCCTGCCGCCGCCCGCCTGATCACGGTGTTCGGCGCCGGCTTCAATGCCGACGAAGTCATCGGCCGGGCCCACGCGGTTCTCAAGACCATCGACGAGGAACTGGCCGGCCAGCAGTGGATCATCGGCGGCGACAGGCCGACCATCGCCGATGTCGCGCTTTACAGCTACATTGCCCGAGCGCCGGAAGGCAATGTCGACCTCGCTCCCTACGCCAATGTTGCTGGCTGGCTGAGCCGTGTGGAAGAGCTGCCGGGCTTCGTGCCCTTCGTGCAGACCCCGGTGGGTCTGGCTGCCGCCGCCTGACCATCCCTGCTTCCGGTCGCGCCCACGCCGTGCGAAGGTGCGACCGGACTGCTTGCCCTCTGCGAGGTTGCCATGCGTTCGAACGACGATACCCCGTCCGGCTCGCCATTTCACAGCGGCGAGATCGAACTTCAGCGCAAGCTGGGCGTTGCCGAGCGCATGGACATGTTCGGTCGGCGCGTCATCCGCGATCACATGCCCGATCAGCACCGCGACTTCTTTGAACAGCTGCCGTTCCTGGTCGCGGGCACGGTGGACGCATCGGGCGACGCCTGGGCCACGCTGATGGCCGGGGAACCGGGCTTCACCCGCGCCCCCGATCCGCGCACGCTGACGATCGCCCTGCCAAACGATCCTGATGACCCTGCGACGAACGGGCAGGCTCCGGGGAGTGCGATCGGCATTCTCGGAATCGAACTTCACACCCGCCGCCGCAACCGGATGAACGGGGTTCTTGCCTCGATTGGCGAGGACAGCCTTTCGATCGCGGTCGAGCACAGCTTCGGCAATTGCCCGCAGTACATCCAGAGCCGCAACTGGCATATTGGCGATCGCCGCGCCGGGCTCGCGCCCGCCGAATGGCTGGACACGCTCGACGATGCCGCGCGGGCCCTGATAAGTGCTTCCGACACGTTCTTCGTCGCCTCGTACGTCGAATTGCCGGATGGTCGGCGACAGGTCGATGCCTCGCACCGCGGGGGCAGGCCGGGGTTTGTCCGGATCGATGACGAGGGCAAGCTTACCATTCCCGACTTTGCCGGAAACCTGCACTTCAACACGCTCGGGAATTTCCTCAGCAATCCGCGCGCGGGGCTGGTGTTCGTCGATTTCGAGGACGGCACCATGCTGCAGCTGACCGGCGATGCCGAGGTCATCCTCGATTCACCCGATATTGCTGCGTTCCAGGGCGCAGAGCGGCTGTGGACCTTCGTTCCGCGCAAGCTGGTCCGCCGCAGGGCCGCTTTCCCCCTGCGGTTCGACTTTGTCGACTGGTCACCCAACTCACTGATGACCGGCGACTGGGTGCAGGCCGAGCAGCGCCACAAGGCAGCCGAGCGCGGGTCTGCGTGGCGGCCGCTGCGCGTGGCGAAGATTGTCGACGAAAGCAGCGTGATCCGCTCGTTTCACCTCGAACCGACCGACGATGCCGGACTGATCGCCAACCTTGCGGGCCAGCACCTGCCGATCCGGGTTCGTCCAGATGCGGAAGCGGGCGAGGTCATCCGCACCTATACCCTGTCCTCCGCTCCTTCAGACGGCGTTTATCGGATCAGCGTGAAGCGCGACGGTCTCGTCTCGAGCCATCTGCACGGAGCCGTCGCCGTAGGCAGCCTGATCGAAGCACGCCCGCCCGCAGGCGGTTTCACGATCGACCCCGCCGAGCGGAGGCCCGCCGTCCTGCTGGCCGCGGGGGTCGGCATCACCCCGATCCTCTCGATGCTGCGCCACGTCGTCTACGAAGGACTGCGGACCCGCCGGGTTCGACCGACTACGGTCTTCTATGCGGCGCGCACCAAGGCCGAACGCGCCTTCGACCGGGAATTGCGCGACCTTGCCGACCTAGCCAATGGCGCGGTGCGGATCGTGCGCGTGCTCGCCGATGCGACAGGCGCCCTGCCCGATTCCGACTATGAGGCGGTTGGCCGGATCGACATGGACCTGCTCCGCTCCGTCCTGGGCTTCGATGACTACGATTTCCTGATGTGCGGTCCTCCGCCGTTCATGCAGGCCATGTACGATGGCCTGCGCGGGCTGAACGTGGCCGACAGCCGCATCCATGCCGAAGCATTCGGCCCGGCCTCACTGAAGCGCACGAGAGACACCGTGGCAGGCGCGGAGATGCCTCCTGCTGCGACCGGCCCGGTGCCGGTTGCGTTCATGGCATCGGGCAAGGAAGCCCGCTGGACGCCCGAAGCCGGGAGCCTGCTCGATCTGGCCGAAGCCCGCGGGCTCTCGCCCGAATTCAGCTGCCGCGGCGGGAGCTGTGGCACCTGCAGGACAAAGATCGTGGCCGGAGCCGTGACATACCCTTCGGAGCCTGCCTTCGCGGTGGCGAAGGACGAGGCGCTGATCTGCTGCGCCGTCCCAGCCGCCAAGGCCGATGGCGAGCCCGATCGCCTCGTGCTCGAGCTTTAACCAGGACATTCCCGGATCTGCCTCTACCCAAGCAAGCCCTGACAACGTTCGCTTGCGAGCGCCCCCGATACCGTCCGCCCAATTCTCCAGAACAAGGAACACCGCGATGACCCGCCCCCCGCTGCCGCCGTTTACCGCAGAAAGTGCCGCCGAGAAGATCCGCCTGGCCGAGGATGGCTGGAACAGCCGCGATCCCGCGCGGGTCGCCTTGGCCTACACACCCGACAGCCAGTGGCGAAACCGCGCCGAATTCGTAACCGGACGCGAGGCGATCGAAGGTTTTCTCGCTCGCAAGTGGACGCGCGAACTCGACTACCGGCTCGTCAAGGAGCTGTGGGCGCACGACGGCAACCGCATCGCCGTGCGCTTCGCCTATGAATACCGCGACGACAGCGGCAACTGGTACCGGGCCTATGGCAACGAGAACTGGGAATTCGACGCCGACGGTCTGATGCGCCGGCGCATTGCCAGCATCAACGAGCATCCCATAGCCGAAGCCGACCGCAAGTTCCGCTGGCCGCTGGGCCGGCGTCCGGACGACCATCCGGGCCTGAGCGAGCTCGGCCTTTGATCTTTCGGGAGACAGGCGCCATCCGGTCCGCGCTCGCGGGTTGGTCCCCAGTCGCGGTCAGCCAGCGCGAAGACGGGGCCGGACCTGGGATAGGCCGCCGGCGAGGACGACCAGGGAGCTGACCGCGACGGCCCCAAGCAGCCATGGCAGGACGACGTCGAGAATTTGGCCGAACGCTAGGTCGATGCCGAAGACACGCTCGATCAGCCAGCCCGATGCCGCGATGCCGATCAGGCTGGCAGCCCCGATCCGATAAGCAGCCTGCGCATTTGCCAGGCGGAGGATCGCCGGAAGACAGACCGCGACAATCATCAGCTGGACCGCTTCGATGCCGAGGTTGAAACCCAGGATCGCTTCGGCCCGGTTACCTCTCGCCACTCCGAGATTGCCGACGAGCGTGGCAAAGGCGAGCCCGTGGACCAGCCCGAACCCCATCGCAACCTGCGCCTCCCGCCCGGGAAAGATCGGTCGTGCCGCGTGCAGCGCCGAGATTAGCACGGACAGGGCAATCGCGCTTTCGACCGGCGCGACCGGCAGCTGTGCATCGAGCAGCGTCGCCGCGATCAGGGTCACGCTGTGACCGACGGTAAACCCCGTGACGATCCACGCGATGTGGCGAACCGTCGCCCGAAGAGGACGCTCCTCCCCCCACTGCTTCCCGGCCGCCAGCAACGGCGCGGGGATCAGCAGGGCAAGCAGGAACAGCAGGTGGTCATAGCCTTCGAGGATGTGGCGCGCCCCCAGCAGGAAGCCGCTGACCAGCAGCACAAGGCCGCCCCCGCCCTTGCTCTCGACCATCAGGGCCGGCCGCGCGTCGGTCAGGGTCCCGATCAGGCGGCGATCTGCGCTGGGCCGGCCCGTGATGTCGCCCCCTTCGACCAGCAACGCGAAATGGGTCGGCACCTCCCGGGTCACGGCGTGCCATTCGAACCTCAGCCTGTCGACCGGCGCGCCCGGCGGCGGCGTCAGGCGGATCGAGGCAGCGAGATCGGGCGGACCGAGGACCGTCTCGAACCGGGTTTCGACGACTGCGACCTGCCAGGGCCGGCCGTCTGGCGCCGTGACAGCCATGTTCGCGGCGAGGTAGTGCGCCGCGGCAGCACGGCTGCCCGGTGAGCCATCGGTCGATGCGCCGGTGGCGTAGGCATACTCGCCTTGGGGGATAACGACGTCGGCGACCACCTCGCGGGCCTCGAACGTTAGCCGGACTTCCGAATTCGGCGTGAGGTGAGCGGATGCGCTCGCGCTCCACAACAGCGCGATGAGAACACCCAGCAGGCCCCACTTACTCATGGCCGAACCAGATATAGAGCGCGGCGGGATCGGTCAGGCGGGGATTGTGCGCAAGCGCCGCCTTGCGAGCCGCGTCAGCCTCCTCCCCGCGGCCGAGCGCATCGAGCGCCGCGGCCTTCTCCATCGCAAGAAGACCCGTCCGCCAACCGGTCGCCTCCGCGCGCCGAAGCGTCTCCAGCGCGCCAGCCGGGTTGCCGGACAAGGTTTCCGCGCGGGCGAGCGGAACGAGCGCCTGTCCGTATGGCCTCGCGGCGGCGTCCTGCCGCGCCAGCGTTAGCGCCGCCTGCGGCGATCCCAGTGCCAGATCGTGCTCCGCCGCGTGCTGGGCAAAGGCCGCCGGAAACTGGGCCATCCTCTCCGCCCAAGCCTGGCCCGAGCGTGCCGCCCAATCGCGGCTTTCAGTCCCCCGTCCCTGCAGGCGGAGAAGATAGGCCAGTGCGTCCATGACCTCGGGCTTGCCGGTCCGCCCGGCGATCCGCGCGTAGTCTGCGATCGCGCCGGGGAAATCGCCTTCGATCGCACGCTGCTGGGCGGCCCATGCCTGGGTCATCCAGCGTCCCGGAAAGATACCCTGCGCAGCCTTGATCCACCGCCCTGCCTCGGCCCAGTCTCCTGTCGCATAGGCGAGCGCCGCCCGCTGGAGCGCCAGGTCGGCAAGAACCGCCGGCTGCTGGCCGGGGGCGACCAGCGCCGTTTCGATCAGCCGCCGCGCTTCGTCCATGCGGCCGGTCCGGGCCAGGAGCAGCGCATGACGCACCTGAATGCCGGGCGTGTCCGACAGGCCCCGCGCCTCGCCATAGAGCGCCTCTGCCCTGCCCATGTCGCCGCGCTGGAAAGCCATGTCACCGCGCATCGCCAGCGCGTCTGCGCGCTCGTGCGGCGGCGGGGGAACGACTTGCCGGTCGAAGCGGTCGAGCGCCGCGGCCGCGTCGTCCAAGCGGTGCAGCATCAGCGAAACCGTTGCCCGCGTCAGGGTCGGGCCGGCGGGATCGGGCGCGATGGCCAATGCCTGGTCTATCAGCTTGTCGGCCTCGGCGAGGTCTGCAAGGTCGCCTGTCAGCCGATACCGGGAGACCAGCGCGACGCTGAGTGCCTCGATCCGCATCCACTCCCGCGGCCCTGCGGCGAGTTGCCCTCGGGCTCCGATCACCCGCTGGTCGACCGCCGCCAGGGCCGAGGAAAAGTCTTTCGGACCGAACGCAGGACGCAGGCTTTCGGGGCGAGCCGAAGGCGCATCGCCGGCTCGCCCCCAATGATCCCACGCAAAACCGCCCGCTGCCGCAAGGATTGCGGCGATCAGGAGGAGAATGGCCAGCCGCAGGCCCGAAACGGACCTGCCGCCTTTCAACAACCGACTGCCGGGAACCTGCCCCCCCAGCGCCGGAGCAACGCTATGACTCATCGTGCGTCGCTCCGGCGGAGCCGAACCAGGTCCCTGTCAGTTCGGCTTTGCGCATGGCTTGAGGCCCAGCGCGATCAGGTCGTCGGCAAGGCCGTTGGTGAGCAGGGTCAGTTGCTGCGTCATCTCCGGCACATAGGGGCCCGACACGTCGTCAGCCGGGTCGTCGTCGTTGAAGTTGTTCTTCTGCGCAGAGCCGATCAGCGCAGCCGAGACAGCCGGCATGCCTTCCCGGTCCACCCGAACGAAGCTGGACGGCGGATCGGAGCGGAAGTTGAACCCGCTGCCGCTGCCGCTCGCCAGAGGAGGCGTGCCCTGCGGCGCGGCCAGATAGGGGAACGTTGTCAGGAATGCCCGGTCGTTGGCGGCCGGATTGAGCGGCAGGTTGGCGAAGGTCGCCGCGCTTTGGCCAGGGGCGTTCACGTCGAGGAACAGCACGGCCAGGGTGATGTCCACCACCGGGTCGGCGAGCGCGCGACCGTTGGGGAAAGCCGTCGCCGTGTTGGTATCGATCTTGAGCGTGTCGGGGATGACCAGCGAGGCCGGTGTTGCCCCGCCTGTTCCCGGGATGACCTGGTTCAGGCACGATGCGACACTGTACGTGGTGGCAGGCGTTGCGCTCGGCGTTGGGGTCGGCGTGGGCGTTGGCGCGGGTGTCGGGATGACCACCGGCGAACCGTTGTTGTCATCACCACATGCCGCCAGCAGGAGCGCCAGCGAAAGCGGGACGGCGGCGAGGAGAGCCGAAGCTCGTCCGGTCATATTGCGAATGCGCATCAGATCTGCCCTCCGATCCGGCCGGTGGTTGTCCACATCTCGAGCTTGCCGGTCGAGCCGACGAGTCGCGATTTCGGAATTTGCAGGGCGATCGCGGTGATGTTCTTGCTGTTGAAGAAGCTGCGGTTCTTGTCGAACTTGATCTGGCCCGTCGCCCGCGATTCCCGCAGGCCCTGGGAGTCGAAGAAGAACGGATCGTCGAACAGGCCGGCACGCACCTTGACCGCTCCGGAAACCAGGGTCTGTTCGACCGGCCCCTCGATGGTCGGAGTGCCGGGGATGCCTTCCACCCGGACGCCCCAGTCGTCCGCGCCCGCGCCCTTGCCGAAGCGCATGCGGATCGGAATCTCGGTCGTCGTCGCCGGCGCCTCGTTCGAGATGTTGATGGTGTAGAGAACGTCCCGGTCATAGGCCGCGGGCAGGTTTGTCGCCGCAGGCCCGCCGAACGTCAGGATGATGTTGACGTTGTCGCCATCCATGAACGTGTAGATGTCGGCGATATCCGCTGCGGCATCGGGCGTGGCGTCGAACAGCGGATCGGTTCTTGCCGGTGGATCGAGGTGGTCGGCGGTGCGTGCCGACTGGCCCGGGACAAGGGTCACGGCCGCCAGACCGGCGACGCCCAGCGTTCCGGCCAGTAACCAAATTCTTCGATTGGACATGCGAATCTCCCAAAACGACGCATCGAGGGTGGTTCGCGACCAGGTCCATTCTTCGACAGGCGCGCCTGCCGCGGGGACTTCTTTGCCGTCAGTCAGGCTGACGACGCTAAGTTCTCATACTAAAAAGAGAAATGCAACCTGCCCAATTTCAGGAAGAGGTTGACTAAGTCGATTTGTCCAGCCTCCGCGCGAGCAGGTACCGACGCTCTAACATGGATTAGCCCTGGACCGACGCGGGCCTGAATCCGGCGGACAACGCATGGTACAGCTTGTCGGGACAGATCATGCTGCTGACCCAGTCCGCGATTAGCGCGGCACCGAACAGCGGAAGGATCATTGCCCGGTCCGCGGTCATTTCCATGACGATGATCACGGCCGTCAGCGGCGCACGGACCACGCCGGTGAAATAGGCCGCGACACCCAGCAGGACCAGCGCTCCCGAGGGGCCGCCCTTAACGACGTATCCGACCAGCTGGCCCAGTCCTGCCCCGACCGACAACGACGGCGCGAAGATCCCGCCCGGTGCCCCGCTGGCGGCCGTCGCGAGCGTGCTGACGAACTTGGCCGGTCCGAAGGCGAGCGGAATGCCGGATTCGCCGCTGAGCAGGGCCCGCGTCGATTCATAGCCCGTGCCCCAGCTCGCCCCGCCGCTCACCACGCCCGTCAGCGCGACTACCAGGCCGCAGGCAAAGGCGAACGCCAGCGGGCGTTTCCGCGCCATTGCAAGCGGCCCATGCCGAACCCGGCCCAGGGCGATGAGGAGGCGGGCAAATAGCCCGCCAAGCGCCCCGCCAAGCACCCCGATCACGGGCGCCAGCCAGACGATCTCGGAAAGGTCGAGCTGCCGGGTCATCGCACCGAAATAGACATAGTCTCCCGCAATCCCGAGGCTGACGAGACCCGAAATCATGACCGCCGCCATCACCAGGACGGCGACCTTCTGCTCGAAGGCTGCGGCAAGCTCCTCAATGGCAAAGGCCACGCCGGCTAGCGGCGTGTTGAAGGCTGCGGCCACCCCCGCCGCTCCGCCCGCGATGATCACTCCGGCGTTGACCGGAACCCGCAGCCATCGATGGACGGCGACCATGATCGCCGCGCTGATCTGGACCGTCGGCCCTTCGCGCCCCACCGCACCGCCGCCGAGCAGCATCAGTATCGTGCCGACGAACTTGGCGGCCGCGGTACGCAGCGAAAGCAGAGGCCCGCCAGCCCCCACCTCCGGATTATGGCCCGCGGCCATGACCTGCGGGATGCCGGAGCCTCTCGCTTCGGGAAACCAGCGCCGGGTCAGTCCAACCACCGAAACGAAAACCAGCGGCGTCAGGCCAGCGGCGAGCCAGGGGGCCACTCTCCAAAGCTGGTTGAAGGCCCCTTGCGCCACTTCCCCGGCCTTGGCGAAGACGATGGCGGCAAGCCCCAGCAGCACTGCCCCGACGACGGCGGCAAACCGGCGAAGAAGGGCGGCCGAGTTGGCATGGATGCGCTCTCGCCAGGTCATGGTCGCGGGTTAAGCGAGACCTGCCACCCTGGCAACCTTGCCGGCCTCTCGCCAGCCTCCAAACATTTCCACCGCAGATCGGAGGCGGCGAAAAATGCGCGCTCGCTGCTCCCAAACAGTCTCGTCTTGCATCATCAGTCGGATCGGAGGGCCTCCCAATAAGGCGGGTCACCGAACGTGGTGCGCAGGCTTTCTCCCAGCGCCCTGATCTTTGCCGCGGCTCCGTGATCTCGCGGGTACGTCAGAAAGAGCTCGGCACCTTCGGCCGGCCAACCGATATCGACAACGGTGAGCGAACCTTGGCGAACCTCTTCATTCACGAAAAAGCTTGGCAAGAGGGCCAGACCCAATCCCGCGAGGGCTGCGTCACGCATCACGATGCCGTTGTTGACCCGCAAGGCGGCTCTCGGCCGGACAACCGACCAACCCGGGCCCACGGCAAATCGCCAGTCCGCCGACCGATTGGCATAAAGCACGCCGCTGTGGCTCTCCAGATCCTTCAAACTCGTCGGCGTGCCTCTAGAAGCCAGATAGTCCGGTGCCGCAACGAGCAGTCGGCGGCTGCTCGCCAGTCTTCGTGCAATCAGGCGGCGATCGCCGATGGCACCGTGCCGCAGGACTGCATCGAAGCCGCCAGTTGCCGCATCGACGAAGCGGTCGTCCAGTTCGAGCGACATCTCGATCGCGGGATGTTCCTTCAAAAAGCGCGCGATTGCGGGACCCAGATGGAGAATGCCGAAGCCCACCGGTGCCGAGATCCGGAGGGGCCCCGCCAACTTTCCGCTTCTGGCATCGACCTCGGCCGCGGCCTCCTCGATCTCGCGCATGATCCGCTGCGCGCGCAACAGAAAAGCCTCGCCTGCGCCGGTAAGGGTCAGCTTGCGCGTAGAGCGTTGGAGCAATGTCGCGCCAAGGACTCGCTCCAGTTCGGCCAGGCGTTCACTGACGACCGATTTTGCGAGACCAAGCCGGCGCGCAGCTGCGCTTATCGAGGTTTCCTCGACAGTGGCAACGAACGCGGCGATTCCATCGAGCTTCATCATCGTTCGGTTTTTCCGTCGACGAATTCCGGAATTGGATGGCTAGTTCGAACGATGCACCATCGGCACTTTCACGTCCAGACAGCGAGAGGCCCCAGAACACGTCTTCGGCCCATTCCGCTGCAACACGAACCGATGGAGAATGATCATGAATGACTTTACCGGAAAGAATGTCCTGGTTCTCGGTGGCAGCCGCGGGATCGGCGCCGCCATCGTGCGCCGCTTCAGCAAGGGCGGCGGCTCGGTTGCTTTCACCTATGCCGGGTCGGAAAGCGCAGCGCAGGCGCTCGGCGACGAGACGGGGGCACGGGCCATCAAGGCCAACAGCGCCGATCGCGACGCGCTTACGTCCACCGTCGCGAGCCGAGGTGCCCTCGACGTGATCGTCATCAATGCGGGAACGCTCGTGCTCGGTGATCCGCTCGAGCTGGCAGCCGACGACATCGACCACATGATCGACGTGAACGTGCGCGCACCGTACCATGCGGCGGTCGAAGCCGCCCGGCGGATGAATGCCGATGGACGCATCATCATCATCGGGTCGGTCAACGGCGACCGGATGCCCTTCGCCGGCGGTGCGGCCTACGCCATGACCAAGTCCGCCGTTCAGGGCATGGTGCGTGGTCTGGCCCGCGATTTCGGTGACCGCGGCATCACGGTGAACAGCATCCAGCCCGGGCCGACAGACAGCGACATGAACCCGGCCGATGGACCGATGGCTTCCACCATGCACAGCTTCATGGCGATCAAGCGCCACGCCAAGCCGAGCGAGATTGCCGATTTCGCAGCGTTCATCGCTGGCCCGAGCGGTGCGATCATAACTGGCGCCATGCACACGATCGACGGTGGGTTCGGCGCGTAAGGCACGCCATGACGATTGAAGCGGAAGCGAATGGTGAGGCTTTCACCAACCGCTTCCGCCGTTCAGCACCCCAGCAGAAGCAGGCTCCACGGCGCGGGAGCCGTCGTCACGGCATTCCTGAAGGGCGTCGGTGAAGCGCTTAGACCACCACATGACGTCGTGCTCTTCGACACCTTGCATGAGGGTCCGCCAACGCCGGATCCGCTCGTCGCGCGGCATGGTGATGGCGCGGCGCAAGGCGTCCGATATTTCTTCCGCGCTGTGCGGATTGACCAGCAGCGCGTCGGACATCTGCTCCGCCGCGCCCGCAAAGCGGGAGAGGATCAGCACGCCCGGATCGTCGGGATCCTGCGCAGCGACATATTCCTTGGCGACAAGGTTCATGCCGTCGCGCAAGGGCGTGACAAGACCCACCTTGCTCGCGCGATAGACCCCGGCGAGCATATCGCGCGTGTACCCTTGGTTGACGTAACGGATCGGGACCCAGTCGAGACCGGCGTGGGCCCCGTTGATCCGTCCGGCCAGACCTTCGAGCGTGCTGCGAATGCGCTGGTAGCTGTCGACCGTGCCGCGCGACGGCGGGGCGATCTGAAGCAAGGTAACTTCCTTGCGCTCTTCCGGATGCTCGATGAGAAACCGTTCGTAGCCAAGGAAGCGCTCCTCGAGGCCCTTGGAATAATCCAGCCGGTCAACCCCGACGATCATCGTGCGTCCGACCGCACTGATTTGGACCCGCTCGCAGGTCTCCCTGGCCGTGTCGCTCGCGGCGAGCGCCGCAAACTCCTTGGCGTCGATGCCGACCGGGCAGGCGATCAGGCGCAGGCGCCGTTCGCCCACGGTCAGCCAGCCATCGTCGTCGATCGTGCCGCCCAGTTCATGCGACACGTAATCGCCGAACGATTGCAGCCATTCGTCGGTGTGGAAGCCGATCAGGTCGTAGGCAAGCAGCCCCTCGGTCAGCGCACGCGCCTCGGGCAGCGTGGCCAGCAGGCGGCGCGGCGGCCACGGAATGTGCAGGAAGAAGCCGATGCGGTTCTCGACGCCGCGCGCGCGCAGTTCCTTGCCCAGCGGGAACATGTGGTAGTCCTGCACCCAGACCAGATCGTCAGGCTCGATCAGGGGCAGCGCAGTATCGGCAAAACGCTCGTTGGCGCGCTTGTAGCCGTCGGCGAAGCTGCGTTCGTATTCGGCCAGGTCGATGCGGTAATGAAACAGCGGCCACAGCGTGCGGTTTGCGTAGCCGTCATAATACTCCTCGATGTCCTGCTCTTCCAGGTCGACGGTGGCCGTGGTCACGCCATCGACACGCTCCATGTTGATGTGGCCGGTAAACTCGCTGGTTTCGTTGCCGGACCAGCCGAACCAGATGCCGCCATGCTCGCGCAAGGCCGCGGAAAGGGCGACGGCGAGCCCGCCTTGCGCGCCGCCTCCTGCACTGACACGGTTCGAAATGACAATCAGCCTGCTCATCGGACAGAGTTCCATGGTTTGCTCAGCTGGACGGCGCAGTTGATCAGGCCGACGAGCGAGTAGGTTTGGGGGTAGTTCCCCCAGAGGTCGCCGTTTGCCGGATCGATGTCCTCGGAAAGGAGGCCGGCCTGGGTGCGGCGGCTCAGCATTTCTTCGTAAAGGGCGCGTGCTTCGCGGCCGCGGCCCGTCAGGTGCAGGGCCTCGATCAGCCAGAAGGTGCAGACATTGAACGCGGTCTCGGGCAGGCCGAAATCGTCCTCCGTGTCATAGCGCAGCATGTGCGATCCGCGCCGCAGGCCCTGTTCTATGGCGGCGAGCGTGGACACGAAGCGCGGATCGTCCGGCGTCAGAAACCGCAGGTCGAGCAACTGGATCACGCTCGCGTCGAGATCGTCGCCCGAGAACGTGGCCGACATCCGCCCGGTGTCGGGACGCCAAGCGGCCTCCTCGATCCGCTCGCGGATGGCGCCTGCGCGCTGGCCCCAGAAAGCCGCCCGCTCAGCAAGGCCGAGCGCCTGCGCCGCGTTGCCCAGCCGGTCGCAGGCCGCCCAGCACATCGCCGCCGAGTACGTATGGACCGACTGGCGCGTGCGCAGTTCCCAAAGACCGGCATCGGGCTTGTCGAACAGGACCCATGCCCTCTCGCCAACCCTTTCGAGCGCTTCGAAATCGGCGGGGCCGGACATGCGCAGCAACCGCTGGTCGAGAAAGGCCTGCGTGTTGGAGAGGACGATCTGGCCATAAGCGTCGTGCTGGACCTGCGAATAGGCGGCATTGCCCACGCGGACCGGCCCCATGGCACGGTAACCGGCAAGATTTCCGGCGATCCGCTCGTCCAGCATCGCCTCCCCCAGCACGCCGTACAGCGGCTGGATATGGCCACCCCGCGCATTGTCGACGATGTTGCGCAAGTAGGCGAGATAGCCCTCGAGCACATCGAGCGCACCGAGGCGATTGAGCGCCTGCACGGTATAGTAGGCATCGCGGATCCAGCAGAACCGATAGTCCCAGTTCCGCTGGGATCCCGCGTGTTCGGGGATCGAGGTAGTCAGCGCGGCGACGATGGCGCCGGTTTCCTCGTGCTGGCACAGCTTGAGCGTGATGGCCGAACGGATCACCACGTCCTGCCATTCGACCGGAGTCGCCAGGCCGCGGACCCAGTGGCGCCACTCGGCTGCGGTCGCCTCGAGCATCTGTTCGAGCGTTTCGGCCAGGTTGCCGGCGAAGCTCTCGTCGGGGCCGAGGAAGAAGTAGTGCGGCTGTTCGAGGCGGAAGGCCCGCTCCTCGGCGACAAGGCCGACCGGCGCGGACGTGGTGAGCCGCATCGTCATGGCCTCGGACAGGTAGCGGATGTGGTTCGATCCGCCGATGGTATTCCTGCATTCGCTGCCCCACCCGCAGGTCGGCCGCAGTCGCACCCGGATACGCGGTGATCCGGCAAGGGGTCGCACGATCCGGACGTAGGCGACCGGCCGGTAGGTGCGGCCATCGCGCCGGAAATACGGGCAGAAATCCACAACCTCGATCTCGCCGCCGTGGGCATCGCGATGGCGGGTCACGAGGATCGGGGTGTTGCGGCGATAGCGCTGGGTGGTTTCCACCACGTCCTCCAGGCCGATGGCCCACAGCCCCTGTTCGGGTTCATCCCCGCCCAGCAGGGCGGAAAAGAACGGGTCCCCGTCGACCCGGGGAATGCAGCCCCAGACAATGTCGCCCGAGGTGTCGATCAGCGCCGAAACCTGGCAATTTCCGATCGGCCAGAGATCGAGGGAAACGGTCATTGGACGGCCCTCCACAGCCAGTCGCGAAGTTCGCGCGGCGAGCGCAGGGCAAAGCCAGCCAGCGTGGGCCGCGGCTCGCCGACAAGGATGGCATGACCGCCAAGGTCGCTGACCGCCTTGAACCCAGGCTCGTCAGTCACGTCATCGCCGGCGAAAACCGGGGTCGTCCCGGCAAGGTGCGGGTGCGCCATCATCGCGACAATCGCGTCGCCCTTGTCGGCGCCGCCAACGCGCAGTTCCACCATCGACTTGCCGCGCTGCAGATAAAGGCCATGACGAAGCGCGAGCGCCTGTGCCAGCTCGCCCGCGGGCGGCCCTGCGTCTGGGGCCAGGCGATAATGCAACGCGACACCAAAACTCTTCTCTTCGACGAGGACACCGCGGCGGCCCTGCGCAAACGCTCGAAAACCGGCGGCGGCGGCGTCCAATGCACCCGGCCGCGACGGACCTTCGGTCGCGCCATCCCAGCGATGCTCGCAGCCATGGCTGCCGGAAATCCAGAGCGCGGCCGCGACGTCGCCCAGCATGTCGTCGATCTGGGCCAGCGAACGCCCGCTCACCACCGCGACCCTGCCGTCCAGGCGCTGCAGGAGCTGCGCGAGCAAGGCCTGTGTCTGCGGATCGGCCCGGACATCGGCGGGGCTGTCGACGAGGTCGAAAAGCGTACCGTCAAGGTCCAGAAAGAGCGTGGCATCGCGCAGGTCCACCTCCGGCGGTGCCGCTAACGCAGCCGTTGCAGTGTCGATTTTGCGTCTCCTGAGCTCGTGCCCTATCCCAGGCGGGACACCCGGGACCCCATCAGAACACGTACGCAGCGCGGTTTTGTTCCTGAGATCGGCATGAATGGCCGCGCCGTGCAGGATTTTCGTCGCCGGAAAGGAAAGCCGG
The DNA here is from genome assembly GCF_058783565.1 of Novosphingobium sp. FW305-C-111. NCBI lineage: Bacteria > Pseudomonadati > Pseudomonadota > Alphaproteobacteria > Sphingomonadales > Sphingomonadaceae > Novosphingobium > Novosphingobium sp. FW305-C-111. Next base: position 30,024 of record NZ_JBYSYP010000007.1, on the reverse strand, counting down.
CGACTCGGATAGAGGCGACATTAATCGTGGCGGGTCACGAGAAGCCCGTCAGGAAAGGCGCCACCCCTTGACCCTCTGTAATTCGGACAATCTATGCGTCTGGCCCGATCGACGGATCCTTCCGTCACGGGAGCGTCAGTTAGCCGGCTGCTCGCTGCGGAAACGGACTTTCCGGATACGCCAACATTGCGGACTTCGTGCCAGCTAGCGATACTACTCTCATTCACTCGGAGGGTTGACGATGTTTTGGAAGAGTAAAAAGGCTGCCGCCGACATCCAGCCCCAACCTAGATTTACGTACGAGGAAGCTAAGCAAGCTACCAGAAGCGCCGCATTCCTGAACGTTGCTCACGGCATGACCGATGATGAGGACTACAAGCAGCAGCTTCGACTGCTATTGCAGACATGTCGCACTGCGGCACTGACTGCAGGCGTTGCGGCCGGACATTCTGAAGCCGAAATCGACGGCGCAATCTCGGGACTTTGCGACGCCGATACCTGTAATATGCAAACGGCCTCCGACGACGACTTTCGTCAGTTTGTCGGCAAATGCGGACAAACCGTGAAGGATTTCTTGGATAAAATATGAGGATCGCGTTTATGTCCGGATACCCAACATTGCGCCCGTTCAGTCCGCTGTCCGCGATCCGCAATAGCCAACATCGAACCTTGTTTGTCCGCAATGCCTAGAACGGGAAGAAGTGGTGTATCGCCGCCACCGCCACGGCCCAGGTCAGCAGGTTGAGCGGCAGGCCTACCTTGACGAAATCCATGTAGCGGTAGCCGCCCATCTGGTAGACCAGCACATTGGTCTGGTAGCCGAACGGGGTGGCAAAGGCCGCGCTGGCCGCCATCATGATCGTCACCAGAAACGGACGGGGGCTCACGCCCAGGCTCTCGGCCAGCGCCACCGCGACAGGTGTCAGCAGGACCGCAACAGTCGCATTGGACAGGAGTTCGGTGAGCAGGAGCGTCGCTCCATACAGCAGGATCAGCGCGGTCAGCGGGCCCACACCGTCGACCGAGCCGATCATCCAGCGCGTCGCGTCCGCGGCGAGGCCGGTCTGCTCCATGGCGATGCCGATCACCACCATGCCTGCGATGAGCAGGAGGATCTCCGGCCGCAACCCGGCATAGGCCTGGTCGGGCGAAATCACCCGCAGCACGATGAGCAGGACCGCACCCGCAAAGGCCGCAGCGGCTATCGGCACGAGGTCGATCGCTGCCACGGCAATCACTCCAACGAACACGACCACGGCCACGAGCGCCATCCTTGGGCGGAAATCGTGGACCTGCGCATAGACCGCGGTGTCTTCGAGGGAATCGCCGGTCAGGTCCACGTGGCTGACCGAATGACGCTCGACGTCCGCGCGCGACGTTGCCTTCTCCGGCTCCTCGGCAGGCGCGGGGTCGCCCTTGACCAGCCTGCCGGTGAACAGCACCAGGTAGAGGCAACCCGCCAGCGCCATGGCGAGGCCGACCGGGGTGATTTCGAATATGCCGAACGGCGCCTGCCCCGACGAGCGCGCCATGTCGTCGACCAGCAGATTGGTGGATGTGCCGATCAGCGTGCAGCTGCCGCCGAGAACGGCGACATAGGACAACGGCATCAGGAAGCGCCGCGGATCGAGCCCGATGGATTTCGCGACGTCGCGGATCACGGGCGCGGCCACGACGACGATCGGCGTGTTGTTGAGGAAGGCCGATCCGACGCCGGACATGCCGATCAGGCCCCACAAGCCCGCCGCCCCGGTCCTGCGGCAAAAGACCACGGCTTTCTCGATGGCCTTGTCGAGCAATCCCGACAACTCCATCGCGTAGGCAATCACGAACAGCGAGGCGAGCGTGAGAATGGCGGGGCTGGCAAACGCGCCTTGGACCTCGCTGGGGCGCACGGCCCCGGTAACGAGAAGGATGGCCGCGCCGCTCAGCGCAACGACATCGGCTCTCATGCGGTCCGCAATGAGCGCGGCGACAACGCCCACGAGGACCACGAGGGTCAGGATCTGCTCGATCGTCATGATTATTGAACGCCTACAAGGAGATGACCTCGCCGACAATCAATGGTAGGCATCGGTGATGTTGGAGGCACTGTGCAGATCGGGATGCTCTGCCCGTCAGAGGGCGCACCGGATGCTGGCGCTTGTGGCCTGCCTCGCCATCGCCGGCTGCCAACGCTCGGGCCCTTCGCCGGAGGCATCGGCAACCCCCGATGTCGTCGAAAAGGCGACCTCGACAGTGACCGCCGCCGTTAAGCCGCTTTCCGCTTTGGGCCGGGCCGAGATCCTGACGGCCGTTACCGCAGCCGCCGACGAGGTCGCCGCCGGCAACACCCTGCCGCAATCGAACCTCGAACTGGCGAACCAGAGCTTCGAACTGACCTTGCCGATCGCGTGCGAGGATGGCGCAACCGGTGCCTGGGGCGCATGGCGCTTCGACGCGTCGGCGGGCGTCCTGCGAGTAAGCTTCAACCGGCAGAACTGGGCCGACGAGCCGCTTTTTGCGGAGCTTGCCGAGGGCCAGTCGTTCGAGACGGCCGAGGGCTTCTGGATCGAACGGCCGTGGACGCGGTCGGAGCAGTGCCCTCCCCAAGCCAGCAGCAATTCGGGCAGGCCGGAAACGGCGGGCGCGGTCAAGGATGACGGTCCTGCGCCGGCTGGGGCCGGACCGGAGCAGAGGCTGGCACTCGTCCAGTATTTCTCGTCCGATGCGCCGCGCAGGCTGCTGCGGGGCAAGCGACCTTATGCTTATACCGCGAAACTGCCCAAGGACGCCGAGGCGACAGGCCGTGCGTTCCGGGTCAGGATCCAGGGACGGATCACAGGCTATGCCGACGGCCAGCCGGTACACTGCGTGAACCGGGAGGCGAACCAGCCGCCCATCTGCGCGATGGCGGTCGAATTCGGCAAGATCGCCCTCGAAGACGCGAAAACGGGCGAGCCTCTTGCGGACTGGGACAACTAGGCCGCGTTCGCTGCCCTTCCCTCCAGTCGCTGCAGAATGCCGGCTATGGTCCCGCCCTGCACGATGACCGTGAAAAGCACGACGGCATAAGTCGCCGCAAGGATCAGGTCACGTTCGCCGCCGTGAGGCAGGCCGAGCGCGAGCGCTACAGAAATCCCGCCCCGCAGCCCGCCCCAGATCAGGGTGACGGGCACAATGGCGCCGGCAGCCCGCGCCTTGCCGAAAGCCGAAAGCGGCAGGATGACCGAAACCGACCGGGCCAGCAGCGAAAGCGCAATTGCACCGGCACCAAGCAGGATCAGCCCTGCATCGCGGGGCACGGTCACGGCTTCCAGTCCGATCAGCAGGAACAGCACGGTATTGAGAATGTCGTCGATCAGGTCCCAGAACTTGTGCAGGTAGTCGCGGGTGGTGTCGCTCATCGCATGGGCCACCCCGGCGTTGCCGATGATCAAGCCCGCAACCGCCATCGCAACGGGGCCGCTGACGTGAAGCGGGCTGGCGATCGCATAGCCGCCCATGACCGTCGCCAGACTGATCATGACCTCGACCTTGTAATCATCGATCGAGCGCATCGCCCTGAAGGCGATCCAGCCAATGACAAGCCCTAGCAGAATACCCCCGCCTGCTTCCTCGACGAAAAGCATGGCGGCATGGCCCGGATCGAGCGGGGCTCCGCTGCTGGCGGCTGCCAGCAGGATCGCGAAGATCACGACCCCAACGCCATCGTTGAACAGGCTCTCACCGGCCACGGTGGCTTCGAGCAGCGGCGAGACGTTGGTGCGCTTGAGCACGCTCATGACCGATACGGGGTCGGTCGGGCTGATCAGGGCGCCGAATACGAAGCACCAGATCGCGGGAATGGCATAGCCCATCACGCTGGTGAGCAGGAGAAACCCCGTTCCGACGATGACCGTGGACAGAATGACGCCAACCGTGCTGAGCACGAGGATCGCCCAGCGCCCCCTGTTCAACTGCTGCCATGAAACATGCAGCGCCCCGGCAAACAGCAGGAACGAGAGCATCCCGTCCATCAGCGTGGCATGGAAATCGATGCCGGCAATGAAATCCGCAAGATCGCGACTGACCGAACTCGACGGGAGCATTTCGTCAAGGGCGACCACCAGCAGGGACGCGAGCGCACCCATGACCGTCAGGCCGATCGAAGATGGAAGGCGCAGGAAGCGGAAGTTCACATAGCCCAGTACGGCGGCAACCACGATCAGCACAGCCGCCGCGTTGAAGGGCGTAAGATAGAGATTACCAATCACCCGGATGAATCCTCGTCGTATGGAGCGCAAGATTCTATGCGCGCCGGCCGGCGTCTACGTAACGGGAGCGAAGCGCTGGCTCCAGTTCCATTGGACGTGTGCAACGTGGCGATCAGGACCAGTAGCGGCGATAGATCCCGGCGAGCTGGGTCCGGTCGACCTCGGCGGTCATCGCGGCCATCGCGCGGGCCAGCGCCTCGGTTGCCGCGGCGTGGCAGTCGCGCCTGGCAGCAGGCGCCGCTTCGGCAAGCGCAGCGAGTGATTTCTGCAGCCTGATCGCGACTTCGACCAATCCGGCCCCATCGCGCGCGATCGGGCGGTACAAGTCCTCCAGCAGTTCGGGAAAGCGCAAGGCGGGGACGCCGACCCTTCCCAGGTCAGGCTTGTCGCCATCCTCCTTCATAGTCACCATCGCGGACAGGACCCGGGTCCCGGCCTCGAGGACCGAAATGGCGGTTCCCGGGTCGTTCACCGCGGGTGACAAGGCACGGGAGGCGATCTCTGACAGGACCACGAGACCGAACCGCGGATCGTGATCGAACGCGCGGTCGTGCGCGACGGTGAAGGCCGATTGCACGCGCTCCACCTGCTTCGCGTCGGGCCGGGCGGTGGTCCAGGCCACCGACCGAGCCGGATCGGCCATGATGCCAGGCAAGGCGGTCAGAACGATCTCCCCGTCAATGTCTTCGGCCACTTCCTGCAGCACGGCAATGTCGACGTGGGTGATGCGGCCGATGTCCTCGAGCTGGATCAGGGTCGCGCCATCCGGAATCTCCTGCCGCCGCGATGGCCCGAAGCAAGGCGGCCCTGCAACCGACCGCGCGGCCTTCATGGTTGCCGTTTCGACCCGGTCGACCGTATCGTTCACCCGCCCGAAGCGCGTGATGTGCTCGATCCAGCGTAGGAAGGTGACGACGATGCTGGCAATGACCAGGACCGTGCCGCCAAGCAGCACGACGCGGCCGCTCTCGCCGTAAAATCCCGTCGAAAGCGCGATGATTCCGACGATGGCGAACAGGAAGCTGCCAAGGAACGTGGCCAGCGCGTTCTGGGCGGTGGAGTCCTCGACCAGCAACTGCACGGCCCGAGGCGTGATGTTGCTCGTCGCGCCGGAGTATGCCGAGACCATCGCCGTGAGCGAAAACGTCGTCACGGCCAACATGCTCGATGCGAGCACATTGAGGATGTTGTCTACCGACCGGGCACCGACCTTCACCGCAAACTCGTACGAGATGAGATGGCCGATGATCGCGCTCGCAAGCGCAAGACCGATGGCGAAGACGCAGAACAGACCTGCACGAAACCACATTCGGCGGGTCAAAAGCCGCAAGGCCCACTGCCATTTTTTCAAGATCTGCCCCGGATCGTTTGCGCCGCGAGCAAACGAAACAGCCCGTTGCACCGATCGTTCCGCAATCCTGCTGCCCCCGGATGGGCGGCAAGTCTTCTCGAGTACCAAGGCGGCAAAGCTGGGACTGGGGCCACCAGTCAATGCGCAAACCGGCTCACGTCAACGCCGCCTAAGGCGTCGCTGCGGCCACATGCGCAAGGACTGGAGCCACGCCGCTCAGTTGGGCCATGCCTGATCCGATCAGCATGACGGCGGGCCCCTCCCCCGGCAATCCGTTGACCGCCAGGCGAAGCAGATCGAGCCGCGTGAGCAGGGATCGCTCGCTTGGCAGGCTCGCGTCGATAACCACGGCGACCGGCGTTTCCGGGGGCAGGCCGTGCTTGATGAGGTTGGCGGAGACCTCGTTGGCGGCCGCCTTTCCCATATAGACCGCGAGAGTGGCAGCCGGATCGGCCAGCGCTTGCCAGTCCAGCTCCAGCGGTTCGCCGGCGCGCGCGTGCGCCGTCACGAAGACGAGTTTGCGTGCGGTCCCGCGCAAGGTCAGCGATCGTCCCAGTCCGGCAGCGGCGGCGCTTGCAGCGGTCACGCCGGGGCAGATGGCGACCGGCACCCCGGCTCTGCGACATGCGTCGACTTCTTCGGCGGCGCGTCCGAAGATGCCGGGATCCCCGCCCTTCAAGCGAACGACCCGTTCGCCCGCCAGCGCCGCTTCCACAATCAGCGCGTCGATTGCCGGCTGCGACTTGGAATGGCGACCGGAGCGCTTGCCGACGGAAACCCGGCGGGCGGTCGGAGGGATGAGGTCCAGCACGCCCTGACCGACGAGCGCGTCGCAGAAGACGACCGTTGACATGGCGATGAGGCGTTCGGCCTTGCGCGTGAGAAGATCCGGATCACCCGGCCCCGCTCCCACCAGCCAGACCATGCCGCCAGGAAAATCGCTGCAGTCCAGGTTCATTCCGCTGCCTCCTTGTCGTGGGTCAGGGCTGCTTCGAGCAACCGGGCGACGGCCGGGCGGCAGGAGCCGCAGTTCGTGCCCGCGCCGGTCGCGGTGCCGATGGCCGCGACGGTCGATGCCCCGGAGCAGGCGGCACGGGTGATCTCGTGGGCTCCGACGCCGAGGCAGATGCAGGTCATCGGTCCTCGATCGGCCTGGGGTACGGCCGGACGCCCGGCCAGTCGCTCTTGCGTGGTGGCTTCGCTCTGCCCGAGCTGCCCGGCGATCCACTCGCGCGACGGCAATTCCCCCGTGCGGGTCAGGTAGAGCGCAGCGCGCAAGGTGCCGTCTTTCTCCGCCGCCAGGATCCGCCGCATCCCCCGCCCCAGATCCGCCACTTCTTGCCAATCGCCCGCCGGGAGCAGCCCGGCAGGGTCGATGGCGGCCTCTCCGGCCAGCTCGTAAAGCCACCCGCCGCGCACCCGCGACCGGCTCCACCACAGCAGCGGCGGGAGGGCCGGCTCGAACTGGGTGACAAGGAACGCGCGCCATTCGGGCGTGACCGGTTCGACGCGGACCGGGGTGTTCTTGAAGCCCGGCTGGCCCGAGACGGGATCGACTTGCGGCAGAGGCAGGCGATTGGCGCGGCCCTCTCCGGCCATAGCGTCGGTCCAGTGCATCGGCACGAACACCTCGCCGCGGCGCTGACCGTCGCTGACCTGAAGGCGAAAGATGGCGCTCGCGGCCGCAGTCGTGGCACGGGCGAGCCCCCCGTCCGCCAGTCCGAGCTCTGCCGCGTCGGCGGGATGGACCTCGATCAGCGGCTCCCGGCGGTGCTGCGACAGCGTGGGCGAAAGCCCGGTGCGGGTCATGGTGTGCCACTGGTCGCGGTAACGGCCGGTGTTGAGGCGGAGCGGATAGGCAGGATCGCGCCGAACGGACGCAGGCCCTGTCACGCTGACCAGCCTGAGCTTGCCTTCCACGCGCGCCAGTGGCCGTTCGCCGCCCCAGCGGAACGGCTCGAGCGCATCGTAGGCGGCGTCGCTCAGGTCCGACTTCCCGGACAGGTCGAGCACCTTGCCGTAGCGCGGGGCGAGCGCGGTCATCGCCGCGTACTCGCGGAACACGCTGGCGCTGGACTCGAACTCGAAGGCCCTGCCCCAGCCCATCCGCCGGGCGAAGTCGCTCATGATCGCCCAGTCGGCGCGCGCCTCGCCGGGGGCAGGAAACAGCGCGCGCTGGCGGCTGATCATCCGCTCGGAGTTGGTGACGGTTCCGTCCTTTTCGCCCCAGGCCAGGGCCGGCAGGCGGATGTGGGCGAGGCGTGCGGAGTCAGTATCGGCGATCACGTCGGAGACGACCAGCGTCTCGCACCGCGCCAAGGCCTCGCGGACGAACCCGGCGTCGGGCATCGACACCGCCGGGTTGGTCGCCATGACCCAGAGAAAGCGGATCCGTCCGTCGTGGACTGCGCGGAACATGTCGACCGCCTTGAGCCCGGGTCCCGAACAGATGTTGGGCGCGTTCCAGAAGATCGCAACGTCGGCGCGTTCCTGCGCGGAAAAGCCGAGGTGGCAGGCGAGCATGTTGGCCAGCCCGCCCACTTCGCGCCCGCCCATCGCGTTGGGCTGCCCGGTGATCGAGAACGGGCCCGCGCCCGGCGTGTCGATCCGGCCGGTCGCGAGGTGCAGGTTGATGATCGCGTTGCCCTTGTCGGTCCCGCTGCGCGACTGGTTCGCGCCCATCGAGAAGACGGTGACCATCTTCGGATGCGCTGCCACCAGCTCGACGAGCCGGGCGAAAACCGCGCCATCGACGCCTGCCGAGAGAGGCGATCCGTTCAGGTCTTCCCAGAAGCTCTCGGCAACCGAACATCGGTCGGTCAGGAAGGCGTGGTCGACCAGACCTCGACCGTCCAGTTCGACGAGCAGCGCATTGAACAGTGAGACGTCGCCGTCGGGCGCGACCGGCACATGGAGATCGGCCTGCTCGGCCGTCTCCGTGCGACGCGGATCGATGACCACGAGCTTCGTTCCGCGGCCTGCGCGGGCGGCTTCTATCCGCTGCCAGATCACCGGGTGGCACCACGCGGTGTTTGACCCGACGAGCAGGATCAGGTCGGCCTGGTCGAGGTCGTCGTAGGTACACGGCACCAGGTCCTCACCGAACGCGCGGTTGTGCGCCGTGACGGCGCTGGCCATGCACAGGCGCGAATTGGTGTCGATGTTGCCGCTGCCGATGAAGCCCTTCATCAGCTTGTTGGCGACGTAGTAGTCCTCGGTCAGGAGCTGACCGGAGACATACAGCGCGACGCTGTCCGGCCCATGCTCGGCGATGGTCTCGCGCATTCTCGCGGCAGCGAGATCCAGCGCCTCGTCCCAGCCTGCGCGGCGCTCGCCGATCATCGGGTGGAGCAGCCGGCCTTCGAGGCTGACTGTCTCGCCGAGGTGCGTGCCTTTGGAGCAGAGCTTGCCGTAGTTGGCGGGATGGTCGGGGTCGCCCTTGATGGTGACCGAACGCTCGCCGGTGACAATGGCGCTGATCCCGCAGCCCACCCCGCAATATGCGCAAGTCGTGCGGACGTCCGCCATCACGCGGCCCGGCTTCCCAGCACCGCCTCGCGCAGCAGATAGATCCGCCCGGCATCCACGCGCAGCGGGATCGTCGGCACGCAGCCCTTGTCCTCGCCCTGCGCCTCGCCGGTCTTCAGCGAGATATTCCAGCTATGCAGCGGACAAGTCACCACCGTGCCATGGACGATGCCCTGGCTAAGAGGCCCGGCCTTGTGCGGACACTTGTTGACAAGGGCATAGAAGCGGTTGTCGAGCGTGTGAAACACGGCGATCTCATCTCCGCCGCGCACCGGCAGCGTCCGTGCATTGCCGGGAGCGATCTGGCTCACCGGGCCGATGTCGAGCCATTCGCCGATCATGACACGGTCTCCAGAGGGCGGACTTCGCCGATGTGCTGGTGCAGTTCCGCGTCCTCCCCGGCAACGCGCCTTGCCCAGGGGTCGTCCTGCATGAACTGCTGCGAGAAGCGGAACCGGGCCGCCAGCGTCGCGACCGCCTCGGGATCGTCGAACAGCCCGGCCTTGACGTGATCGAGCCCGACCCGCTCGATCCACGGGGCCGTCCGCTCGAGGTAATGCGCCTGCTCGCGGTAAAGCTGGATGAAGGCCGCGCAGACCTCCATCGCCTCTTCTTCGGTGGCGACCTTGCACAGGAGATCGGTCGCGCGGACCTTGATCCCGCCGTTGCCGCCGACGTGGAGTTCGTAGCCCGAATCCACGCAGACCACGCCGAAGTCCTTGATCGTCACCTCGGCGCAGTTGCGCGGGCATCCGCTGACCGCGATCTTGAACTTGTGCGGCATCCATGAGCCCCAGGTCATCCGCTCAAGCTTCACGCCGAGGCCAGTGGAGTCCTGCGTGCCAAAGCGGCACCACTCGCTGCCGACACAGGTCTTCACCGTGCGCAGCGACTTGCCATAGGCATGGCCTGACACCATCCCGGCCGCGTTGAGGTCGGCCCAGACGGCGGGCAGGTCTTCCTTCCTGATCCCGAAGATGTCGAGCCGCTGCCCGCCGGTGACCTTGACCATCGGCGCGTTGTATTTCTCGACCACGTCGGCGATCGCCCGCAGCTCGCGCGGGTTGGTCAGCCCACCCCACATCCGCGGGACAACGGAGTAAGTCCCGTCCTTCTGGATATTGGCATGCATCCGTTCGTTGACGAAGCGGCTGTGTTGCTCGTCCACGTACTCGCCCGGCCAGGCGCACAGCAGGTAGTAATTGAGCGCCGGGCGGCACGAGGCGCAACCGTGCGGGGTGGTCCAGTGCAGTTCCTGCATGACCTGCGGAATGGCGCGCAGGCTCTTTTCAAGGATCAGCCGGCGAACGTCGTCATGGGTGAAGCTGGTGCACTTGCAGAGCGTCTTCGGACCCGACCGTACCTCGCCGCCGAGCGTCAGGGCGAGCAGGCTTTCGACGAGGCCGCTGCAGCTGCCGCAGCTCGCGCTGGCCTTGCAGACCGAGCGCACCGCATCGAGGCTGCATGCGCCCGCATTGATCGTCTCGACGACCTTGCCCTTGGACACGCCGTTGCAGCCGCAGATTTCCGCATCGTCGGAAAGGGCGGCAACGGCGGCATTAGGGTCCGCGAGGGCGCCCCCCGCGGCGAAAGCCTGGCCGAAAATCAGCGCCTCGCGGATTTCCGCGATGCTCTCGCCCTTTTTCAGCAGGTCGAAATACCAGTTGCCGTCGGCGGTATCGCCATAGAGCACCGCGCCGACCAGCTTGTCGTCCTTGACGATGACCCGCTTGTAGAGCCCGCGCGCGGCGTCGCGCATGACGATGTCCTCGCAGCCCTCGCCGCCGGAAAAGTCGCCGGCCGAGAACAGGTCGATGCCGGACACCTTCAGCTTGGTCGAGGTGACCGAGCCTTCGTAGCCGCTGGGCGCGCCCGTCGCGTGGTCCGCCAACGCCCGGCACATCTCCCAGAGCGGGGCGACAAGACCGTAGCAGGCGCCCCGGTGCTGAACGCATTCGCCGACCGCCATGATCGCCGGGTCGGACGTGACCATATGATCGTCGACGAGGATGCCCCGCTCGACCTCCAGCCCCGCGGCCTTGGCGAGCGCGGTGGCCGGCCTGATGCCTACCGCCATGACCACGATGTCGGCCGCGATCTCGCGCCCGTCCTTGAGCTTTACCCCGGCGACGTGCCCATCCTTTTCGAGGATCTCCGCGGTATCCGCGCCGGTCAGGATGGTCTGGCCGCGGCGTTCGAGCTCGCTTTTGAGCAGGTATCCCGCCGCCTCGTCGAGCTGGCGCTCCATCAGGGTGGGCATGAGGTGGACAACGGTGACCTTCATGCCCCGCAACGAGAGGCCGTGCGCCGCCTCGAGCCCGAGCAGCCCTCCCCCGATCACCACTGCGTCGCCGCCCTGCTCGGCTGCGGCGAGCATCCTGTCGACGTCGTCGAGGTCGCGGAAGGTCACCACGCCAGGCAGGTCCTTGCCCGGCACCGGGATGATGAACGGGTCGGAGCCGGTCGCGATGAGCAGGCGATCATAGGGTTCGGCGCGGCCCGAGCGGGCGATGACCGTCTGCGTGGCGCGATCGATCGAGACCACCGGATCGCCCGAGATGAGGGTGATCGCGTTGTCGGCATACCAGGCGGCGTCGTTGATGACGATGTCGTCGAACGCCTTCTCGCCCGCCAGGACCGGACTGAGCATGATCCGGTTGTAGTTCACCCGCGGTTCCGCCCCGAAGATCGTCACCGTGTATCGGCCCGGATCGCGCGCCAGGATCTCCTCGACGGCGCGGCACCCGGCCATGCCGTTGCCGATCACCACCAGCCGTTCGGCCAAGGTGGCCCGACCGTCGCTGGCGTCGAAACTTGTCGGAGCGTTCACAGTCTCTTCCTTCGAACGCGCAAACACGAAAAAGCCGCCCGAACGCACCCCGGCTGGGGAGGTCTGGGCGGCGACGTTGCCACGCGATGTTGATTTCAGTGCAGGTCCGGCTGGATCGCCCGGCTTTGGGCGGCGGTGCCTGCAAGGCAATGGGTAACCGATTCGATCCGGTCAGGGCAAGTCGATTTTTGCAGTGCAGCAAAATTTCGTCGTCCCGGACCGGGTCCGGAACGACGACTTTCCTCAAAACGAATATTCCGCCTGAAGCCATACGATCCGCTTGTCCGTGCCGAACCCTTGCGCATCGTAGTCGGCGTACTTGGCGAGCAGGCCCACCTTGCCGACCTTGAAGCCCAGGCTGGCGTCCCATTCCTCGCCGTACTTCAGGTGCCCGACGTCGCTGTGGAACGCATGGTAGGTGACCTGTGCCATCAGTCCCGGCAGCGCCTTGATCTTGGGGAAGGCCTTGCCAAGTCCGACATAGATGTCCTCCAGGCCTCCGTTCGGCGTGGTCAGGAAGACGTCGGCCCAGCCGTTGAACTTGTGCAGCGTGGCCATCGGTGTCTGCACGGCACGGCCATTGTCCGAACCGAGGAGCTCGTAGCCGCCGGTCAGGGTAAAGCCCATGTAGGCCAGGCCGGCCTCGGCAGCGACATAGTCGGCGCTGTAATCGACCGGGTTTTCCTTCCAGTCCATTTGCCTGGCATAGCTCGCCGCAAGGTTGAGCTTGGCCGCCTTGCCCAGCGGCAGCGCGGCGGTGGCACGCACTCCGTAGGTCTGGCTGTCGGGCATGGTCGTGACGAGCGCGCCGGGCTGCTCATTCGCATCGTAGTCGTTGAGGTAGGCAAAGCCCTTGACCGTCACCGGACCCGCCTTGACCGCCGCCCCGACCATCGCGAAATTGCCGTCGAAAGCGGTGCGCGGTCCGGCGTCGTGGCCGAAAATCGTCCGCTGGCTGATCGCGTAGGTGCCATCGAGCATGACCGGGCCGATCGTCGCCTCGCCGCGGACGGCGTCGAAGGTCTGCTCGTTCTGCCGCCAGCCCACCGCACCGACCCAGCGCTGGTCGTCGAGGTTGATGCGCTGGCGCCCCACCGTCAGCGTCACCGCCTTGCTCTTGTACTGAAGCTGCAAGCGGTTGAGCTCGACGTTCTGTGGATCTGCCACGACATCGAAGCCGGGCCGGCGCTGGCTGTCGGCAATCGCGAAGGGAAAGGCGTTGTACTGGTTGCCGATTCCCAGCGTCGCCTCGCTTTCGACCAGGAAGGCGAGGTGCGAGGGCGCGTGTTTCAGCTCGATGCCGCTGCGAACGCGCATGGTCACCGCATCGGCGTCCTGTGTGGCGGGTGTCTTCGGCGTCTCCACGTGCTCATAGCGCAGCCGCGCGTCGAGCATCGGGTCGAGGGTTAGACCCTCTCCAATGGCAACCGCGCTGCCGAACGCCTTGGGCGCATCGGCCCAGGCAGGCGTGGCGAGGGCGAACGACCCCGTAGCCGCGGCAAGCGCCGCGACGGTCAGCTTCACTGTCATGATATTCCTCCCTGTCGGTCCTTCCGAACAGGCAGCCCCTCCCCGGGCCCTTTTGGTCAGGCCGCCTCGGCGGGTGGCCCGTGATCGTATTCCGCGAGGAAGTGGAGCACTTCCTGCCGGTACGCATAGAATCTGGGATCCTTGAGCAAGGCCTTGCGGTCGCGCGGCCGGTCGAGTTCGACCTTGAGCACCTTGCCGATCGTGGCATTGGGCCCATTGGTCATCATCACTACCCGGTCGGCCAGCAGGATCGCCTCGTCGACGTCATGGGTGACCATGATCGCGGTGACCTTGGTCCGGTTCCAGACCTCCACCAGCACGTCCTGCAGGTCCCAGCGGGTCAGGCTGTCGAGCATGCCGAAAGGCTCATCGAGCAGGAGCAGCCGCGGCGAGAGGGCGAAGGCCCGGGCGATCCCGACGCGCTGGCGCATCCCGTTCGACATCTCCGCCGCCAGCTTGTCGCGCGCATCGGCGAGGCCGACGCGGTCGAGATAATAGTCGACGATCTCGCGCCGCTCGTTCTTCGATGCGTGGGGATAGACCCGCTCCACCCCCAGCGCGACGTTCTGCCGCGCGGTCAGCCACGGCATCAGGCTGGGCGCCTGGAACACCACGGCCTTGTCGGGGCCGGCGACATCCACCTCGCGATTGTCGAGGATGATCGAGCCCTTGCTGATTGCGTTGAGCCCGGCCGCCATGGTCAGCACGGTCGACTTGCCGCAACCCGAATGGCCGATCAGCGACACGAATTCGCCTTTGTCCATCAGCAGGTTGAAGTCTTCGACCACGGTCAGCGGCCCCTTGGGTGTCGGGTAGACCTTGTGGAGCTTGTAGAACTCCAGGAACCGGCGCAGCGTCCCGCCCTTCGCCGCATCGCGATAGGCCTTGGGCGGCGGCGCGAGGTCTAGCGGGGTGACGTTTGGCAGATTGTCGAAATCGCCGCCTTTCGCCTGCCGGTCCGCGACCAGCGAGCCGAGGTAGCTCACGATTTCGCGGCGCAGCGTCTGGAATGCCGCATCCTCGTTGACCGCTTCACGATCGCGCGGACGCGGGATCTCCACATCGAAAATCTGCCCGATTGTCGCGGCCGGCGCCGGGGTCAGCACGGCGACCCGGTCGGCCAGCAAGAGGGCTTCGTCGACATCGTTGGTGACGAGGATGATCGTACGCTTTTCCTCCTTGCGGATACGCTCGATCTCGTCCTGAAGCTTGGCGCGGGTCAGTGCGTCGAGCGCGGACAGCGGCTCGTCCATCAGCAGTATTTCGGGTTCCATCGCCAGCGCGCGGGCGACCGCGACACGCTGGCGCATGCCGCCCGACAATTGCGCCGGCTTGCGGTCCATCGCATGGGCCAGCCCGACCAGCTCGACCTTTTGCCGGACCAGCGCGGCGCGCTCGGCCGCGCTGCGATCCTTGTGCACGGCATCGACCGCGAGCGCGACGTTCTGTTCGACCGACAGCCAGGGAAACAGCGAGTACGACTGGAACACCAGCCCCCGGTCCTTGCCCGGCCCGTCGATGGGCTCGCCGCGGAGCAGGATCTCGCCGGAGTCGGCCTCGATCAGCCCGGCGATGGCCGAGACCAGCGTGGTCTTCCCGGCCCCGGAGAAGCCGAGCACCGCGATGAACTCGCCCTCGCGCACATCGAGGTCGATGCCGCCGAGGACTTCGCTGGTCCCTGCGCCGCCGGTGTAGGACTTGGTCAGGCCGCGGAGCGACAGGATCGGTGTCTGGGTCATGATCAGAAGGTCCGGTTGCGGCTGACGAAAGCCTGGAGCGCCATCATGATGCGGTCGAGCGCGAAGCCGATCAGGCCGATGACCACCACCGCCACCATGATCCGGGCGAGCGACTTCTCGCTGCCGTTCTGGAACTCGTCCCAGACGAACTTGCCCAGGCCCGGGTTCTGCGCGAGCATTTCCGCCGCGATCAGCACCATCCAGCCCGTGCCCAGCGACAAGCGCATCCCGGTGAAGATGTAGGGCAGCGAGCTGGGCAGGACGAGCTTCGTCAGCTGCGCGAACCAGCCCAGCTTGAGGACACGGCCGACGTTGATCAGGTCCTTGTCGATGCTCGCGGTGCCGACCGCGGTGTTGATCAGCGTGGGCCAGAGCGAGCACAGCATCACCACGACTGCGGAGATCACGAAGCTCTTGGCCAGGGTCGGATCGTCGCTGGTGATCGAGGCGGAGACGACCATCGTCACGATGGGCAGCCAGGCCAGCGGGCTGACCGGGCGCATGACCTGCACCAGCGGGTTGATCGCCGCGTTGAACCGCTTCGACATGCCCGCCACCAGGCCCAGCGGGACGGCAACCAGGCTGGCGAGCACGAAGCCCATCGCCACGGTTTCCAGCGAGGTGAAGATCTGGTCGATGAAGGTCGGCGGGCCGGTATAGGTGCCGCCGGCGGCGATGGCCGCGGCGGCGTCGGCCCGTGCCGCCGCGTTCTCGTCCATCAGGCCGCCAAAGGCTTCCCACACATCGCCCGGCCCCGGCAGGGCGCCGAGCGATGTCTTGACCATGGGCGCAAGGAGCGCCCACAGCACGAGGAAGCCGACGATGCCCGCCACCGGCGGCCAGGCCGCATCAAACACCGCGCGTGCCGAGGGCAGCTGGATTCCGAAGGGCAGGCCCTTTGCCGGGCTCGCCGCTTCGACGACCCTGGTCGCGTCGGCCGGGGGGGACACTTCCTGGTCCACTGCGAAGTTGTCCTTCCGGAGAGGGGTGGCGGTCATCGTCGGCAACTCCTTACTTCACGCCCGCAGACGTCACGGTCTGGCCGTCCTTGAGGCCGATCGAGAAGCTGGCGATGTAGGCGTTGGGTTTGCGGCCATCGAACGTCACCCCATCGATGAAGCCGGACTGCGGGGCCTTGAAGCCATCCGTTTCGGGGATCGCGCTGGCCGGAATGATGCCCCCTTCCGCGAGTTCCTTGGCTGCTGCGAGGTACAGATCGGGTCGGTAAACCGCCTTCGCCGTGTCGAAGTACCACTGGTCGGGCCTGGTTTCGGCAATCTGGCCCCAGCGACGCATCTGCGTGAGCGTCCACACCGCGTCCGAATAGAACGGAAAGCCCGCGAACTTGTCGAAGAAGATATTGAAACCGGCGGCATCGCGGGTATCGCCGGGCGCGAATGTGAAGTGGCCGGTCATCGAAGCGGCGATCACTTCCGGATCGGCCCCGACGTAGCTTGACTGCGCGAGGATCTTCACGGCTTCGGCGCGGTTCTTGCCGCCTTCGGCATCAAGCCACTGCTGCGCCCTGATCAATGCGCGAAGCATGGCTTTGACAGTGTTGGGATTCTTCGCAGCGAAATCGGCAGTCAGGCCCAGGACCTTCTCCGGATTGTCCGGGAAGATTTCGGCGTCGGTGATGACCGGGACGCCAATCTTCTTCTTCACGGCAGCCTGGTTCCAGGGTTCGCCTACAGAATAGCCGTCGATCGTGCCGGCCTCGAGCGTCGCGGGCATCTGCGGCGGGGGCGTGACCGACAGCTGCATTTCGGCGCTTGTCGTGCCTTTGACGTCGCCGGGAAGGTAATAGCCGGGGTTGATCCCGCCAGCCGCCAGCCAGTAGCGCAGCTCGTAATTGTGCGGACTGACCGGGAAGACCATGCCCCACTTCAGCGGCATACCCTTAAGCACCGACGCCGATATGGGGTGCTGGACCTTGCCGTCGGGGCCCTTGGGCAGCTTGCCTTCGATTGCCTGCCACGTCTTGTTCGACACGGTTATGGCGTTGCCGTTCAGGTCGAGGCTGAGCGGTGCGATGATCGGAACCTTGCCGCCGATCCCGGCCGCCGAAGCGATGGCCTGGCCAGCCAGCATATGAGCACCGTCGAGCTGCCCACCCGAGACCCCATCGACCAGCACCTTCCAGTTGGCCTGCGGCTCGAGCGTGACGTTCAGCCCTTCCTCGGCGAAGAAGCCCTTCTCCTTGGCGATGGCCAATGGCGCCATGTCGGTCAGCTTGATGAAGCCGAGCTTGATGTTCGGCTTTTCGATGCTCTTTTCCGCGGCAATCTTGGCAACGTCACCCGTCGCGGCAGGGACACTGCTTCCGCCCTTGCCGCACCCGGCCAGCGCCGATGCCATGAGCAGCGCCGCGATCATGCCGCGCCTGTCGAACCGAACCCCTCGTGCCTTGCCCATCATGACGTACCCCGGTTGCGCGCGGACAACGAAAAAAACCGCCTCGACGCAGACCCTGTGAGGGACTGATCGGGCGGCTCCGTTGCCACGCAATGTCACTTGCTGCCGGAAAGGATCACCCGGCCCGTCCTTGGGCCGCCCGTTTCCTGCAAGCCCATTGCTATGCGATTCGCAGCATCGTCGGCAAGTGTTTTTTGCGATGCAGCAAAGATTGTCATTTCAGGGCAGCTGGCGAAGATAGCCTTCCATGTCGTCCGGATCGAACGCGCGCTGATCAAAGAAACTATTACTTTCCATGGTGATGGTGCCTTGCTGGGTTCCCACGGAAGTCAGGTTGAGAAGGCTTCCCTCGACCTTCGAACTGGCACCCGGAAGTGGCTCGCCGGTGCCGAGGAGTGCACTGCGGTAGACGTCCGGGCGGAAGACTCGCGCGGCCCTTCGCGCCTCGTCGGCGTCGAATGGCGTGCGTTCCCATCGCACCATCTGCGTGTAGAGCCACTCCGCCTGGCTGACCCAGGGAAAGTTCGCCGCCTCGCGGTACTGGAACATGAAGTCGGGAAAGGCGACCGGCTCGCCTCCGCGCTCAAGCAGAAGATTGTCGGAAATCGCCCGGCGGATCAGAATCGCTGAACCATCGAGGTACTCTGGCCGCGCAAGAATCGCTGAATTGGTTTCCCAGTTCGCCGGATCGACGAAGTGGCGCGCAGCGTGCACGAGGGCCTTGACCAGTGCCTCGAAGTCCCGCCTGCGTTCGGCGAGCAAGGGCTCGCGGACCGCCAGGACCTTCTCCACCCCGCGCCGCCAGATCTGTGCCGAAACCAGGACGATCCGCCCCGCACCGCGCTCCACCGCCACGCTGTTCCACGGTTCGCCCACACAGATCGCGTCGACTTCCCCGGTTTCCAGCGCATCGGCGCAGAACGGCGGTGCGACCGTGACGATCTCGACATCGTCGTCGGGCCGGATGCCACTCGCGGCCAGCCAGTATCGAAGCACGTAATTGTGGCTCGAGTAGCGATGCACCACCCCGAATCTCAACGGAGAACCCGCGGCCTTGCGCTCCGCAGCGACGATCTTCAGCTTCGCCCCGGCGTCACGCGGATCGGCCAGGGCGCCCCGGGCCGCGACCCGGTCCGCCAGATCTGTCCGCATCGTCAAGGCGTTGCCGTTCAGGCCCAGCAGGAACGGCACCGCCAACGGCACGGCAGGGCGCCCCCGGCCCAGCGTCGTCGCAATCGCGAGCGGGGCGATGAGGTGCGCGGCATCGCTGTGACCGTAAAGCAGCCGGTCGAGAACCGTCGCCCAGCTCATGTCCTTGACCAGCCGGAGGGAAAGCCCCTCGGCCTCCGCAAAGCCGTGCTCGTGGGCCAGGATCGGCAGGCAAGCATCCACCAGCGGCAGGAATCCGATGGTCATTTCGGTGGGCATCAGGCTCCCCTCAGCAGCTTGTCGGCGGTGACGAGGGCCTCGGCGATCTCGGCAATCCGTCGCCCCTGGTTCATCGCCGCCTTGCGCAGTTCGGCGTAGGCTTCGGGCTCGGTCAGCGCACGGCCATCCATCAGGATCCGTTTGGCCCGGTCGATCGTCTCCCGTTCCGCCAACTTCCCGCGGGCGTCGGCGAGGTCGGCCTCGAGCCGGGCGAAGGCATTGAAACGCCGGATGGCTAGATCGATGATCGGGCGGATGCGGCGCGGGGCCAGTCCATCGACCACGTACGACGAAACCCCGGCTTCGATCGAGGCGGCGATCGATTCCTCGTCGCTTTCGTCGACAAACATGGCGATCGGCCGCGCAAGCGCGCGGCTCACCGCGAAATATTCCTCAAGCACGTCGCGCGACGGATTGCCGAGATCCATGAGGACGATGTCGGGCGCGATCTCGCCGATCCGGGCGACCAGCCCGCGCCGCTCGGTCACTACGAAAATCTCGCAATCCTCGAGAGCGGCAAGCCCCTCGCCGATCACGGCCGCCCGGGTGGCGCTTTCGTCGACGATGGCAATCCGCATCGGGCGATTGTGCAATGCAGCAACGAAGGACGCAACCGCAAACAGCTTGAGCAGGTCGACGCTCCATGCGGGGTCTTCCCGGCCTGGGAATGGAACAATGAAATCGATGGGTCCTGCTCAAGCCCCAAGGGCAAGCCTTATCCTGTCCGATTGCTGCAATGTCGCTTTCAGGTGGAAGAATTCGGCCACGATAAGGCAAGTGTACGCACGTCATCCTATCGCGTGCGTCATACTCCCGAACATGCGGTGTGGATTTCCTGCTCGATCCGCTGCGCCGCTTGCCCGAGAGCTTTCAGACACCGCTCGCGCGCGGAGGGGGAGCGGGCAGAGGCGGAGGCGAGCGACACGGAAATCGCGGCGGGCACCTGGCCGTCGCGCGTGCGCAGGGGAACGGCAAAGCAGACGAGACCTTCGGCAATCTCCTCGTCGTCGCAGGCATGGCCTTGCGCGTGCACCTGCTGGAGTTCGATTCGCAAAGCGTCGGGTTCGGTAATGGTATTGGCGGTGAGCGCCGGAAAGGGGCCCGTTGCGAGGTAGGCTTCCCGTTCGGCTTCGGGCAGGTGCGCCAGCAGAACCTTGCCGATTCCGGTGCAATAGGCTTCGAGCTGGAGGCCGACGCGGGTGAAAAACTCTCCGGCGGCCTGCCCGGTCTTGATCCGGTAAGTGACCATGTCGCTTTCAAGCGTGCCAAGCTGGGCGATGCAGCCAAGCCTTGCCGACAGGCGACTGAGGACCGGCGCGGCGGCGGCGGCGATCACCTGCTTGGGATCGACCTGCTGAGCCAGGGCCATCAACCGCGGCCCGGCGACCAGCCGGCCATTGCCGAGGCGTCGCAGATAGTTTTCCTTGAGCAGCGTCGCCACCTGGCGATGCGCGGTAGCCCTGGGATGCCCCACTTCGACAGCAATCGCGGCAACGCTCCGACCTTCCCGGTCACCAAGGATGGCTTCGAGCAGGACGAGCGTCCGGCCGAGCGAGGCGATCGTGGGCGTGCCGCCTGGTGAAGGTGATTTCTGTCTCAAGTCGTGAGACTATAGGCGGTATCGGTTCTGGTTCCAAGCCTGAACTGGCGTTAGATCCCGGTGCGACGAGGAGAAACCGACCGATGCAACGACCCAGCCACGAAGCTCTCGCCGAGCGCTTGCGCGAAGCTTATTCCAGTGGGGCGGTGGCACCGCTTCGCGACGGGCTGGAGCCGACCGACGCCATCGGGGCTTATGCGGTACAGGAAATCAACACCCGCTTCTGGGAAGCTCAGGGCCGACGCATCGTGGGGCGCAAGGCGGGGCTGACGGCCAAGGCGGTGCAGGCGCAACTCGGCGTGGACCAGCCCGATTTCGGAGTGCTTTTTGCGGACATGCAGGTAGCCGATGGCGACGTGCTCGACCCGGTGCGATGCATCCAGCCCAAGGCCGAGGCCGAGATCGCCTTCGTGCTGGCGCACGACCTGCCCTCACCCGATACCACGCCCGATCAGGTCGCCGGTGCAGTCGCCAGCGTCCATGCGGCGATCGAGATTGTCGACAGCCGGATAGCCGACTGGAAGATCACCTTTGCCGATACCGTGGCCGACAACGGCTCGTCTGCCTTCTTCGTGCTGTCCGATCAGGGTCGGCCGCTGGCCGGACTCGATCTGGAAGGCGCGGCCATGGAGATGACCTTCGAAGACGAAGTCGTCTCGACCGGGATCGGTGCCGCAGCTCTCGGCAATCCGCTCAACGCGGCTGCCTGGCTGGCGCAGACGCTGGCGGCGCGGGGTGAGCCGCTCAAGGCCGGGGACGTGCTGCTGGCAGGTGCGCTGGGACCGATGGTCACGTTGCGGCCGGGCGTGACAGTCACCGCCATGGTCGCCGGTATCGGCGAATGCCGCTTCACCTATGGAGACGCCTGAGATGACGAGAACCAGGGTTGCCATCATCGGGTCCGGCAACATCGGCACGGATCTGATGATCAAGGTCATGCGTCTGTCCGAGACGCTCGAGATGGGCGTGATGGTGGGCATCGACCCCGCCTCGGACGGGCTGGCCCGCGCGCAGCGGATGGGTGTGGCGACGACACACGAAGGGATCGACGGGTTGATGGCCATGCCCGAGTTCGCGGACATCGGCATCGTGTTCGACGCGACGAGCGCGGGTGCGCACGCGCGCAACAGCGCGCTGGTGCTGGCGGCGGGCAAGCGCATGATCGACCTCACGCCGGCGGCTATCGGGCCCTATACGATCCCGCCCGTCAACGGCGACGCCAATCTCGATGCGCGGAACGTCAACATGGTGACCTGCGGCGGGCAGGCGACGATCCCCATCGTGGCCGCCGTGAACCGGGTGGCCAAGGTCCACTACGGCGAGATCGTCGCCTCGATCAGCTCGAAAAGCGCAGGCCCGGGCACCCGCGCCAACATCGACGAGTTCACCGAGACCACCAGCCAGGCGATCATGGATGTGGGCGGCGCCACCCGGGGTAAGGCGATCATCATCCTCAACCCTGCCGAACCGCCGCTGATCATGCGCGATACGGTCTATTGCCTGTGCGACGACGGCGACCGCGAGGCGATCCGCCAGTCGATCCACGACATGGTGGCGCAAGTGCAGGGTTATGTCCCGGGCTACCGGCTCAAGCAGGCGGTGCAGTTCGAGAGCATCGGCGGAAACCAGCCACTGCGCATTCCCGAAATGGACGGATCGTTCACCGGGCTCAAGGTTTCGGTCTTCCTCGAAGTGGAAGGCGCAGCGCACTACCTGCCGGCCTATGCCGGGAACCTAGACATCATGACCTCGGCCGCGATGAAGACCGCCGAGAAGATTGCGATGAGGATGGCGGCATGACTTTCGATCCGACCATCCAGAAGCTGTACATCCAGGACGTGACGCTGCGCGACGGGATGCATGCGATCCGGCACCAGTATGGCCTCGACCATGTCCAGATGATCGCGAAGGCGCTCGATCTCGCCAAGGTCGATGCCATCGAGGTGGCGCACGGCGACGGCTTGCAGGGCTCCAGTTTCAATTACGGCTTCGGCGCCCATACCGACTGGGACTGGATCGGCGCCGTCGCCGAAGTGCTGGACCATGCCGTGCTCACCACGCTGCTGCTGCCGGGCATCGGCACAGTGCACGATCTCAAGCATGCCTGCGAGATGGGGGTGAAATCCGTCCGCATCGCCACGCACTGCACCGAAGCCGACGTTTCGAAGCAGCACATCGAGGCTGCGCGCAACCTCGGCATGGACGTTTCGGGCTTCCTGATGATGAGCCACATGACCAGCCCCGAGGCGCTGGCCGGACAGGCCAAGCTGATGGAGAGCTACGGCGCGCACTGCGTCTATGTAACCGACAGCGGCGGTGCGATGAACATGGGCGAATATGCCGCGCGGCTGCAGGCCTATGACCGCGTGCTCAAGCCCGAGACCCAGCGCGGGGTGCATGCGCACCATAACCTTTCGCTGGGCGTCGCCAATTCGATCGTGGCGGTCGAGAACGGGGCGGTCCGGGTGGATGCCAGCCTTGCCGGGATGGGCGCGGGCGCGGGCAACGCGCCGCTCGAAGTGTTCATTGCCGCCGCCGACCGGTTGGGCTGGAACCACGGCTGCGATCTCTACGCGCTGATGGATGCGGCCGAGGATCTCGTTCGTCCGTTGCAGGACCGCCCTGTCCGCGTGGACCGCGAAACGCTGACGCTGGGGTATGCCGGGGTCTATTCGAGCTTCCTGCGCCATGCCGAGAAGGCTGCTGCCGATCATGGCCTCGATACCCGCTCGATCCTTGCCGAAGCAGGCCGGCGCAAGATGGTCGGCGGGCAGGAAGACATGATCGTCGATATCGCGCTCGATCTGGCAAGACAGAAGGAAATCGCGCAAGGGTGAAACCCATGCGGATCGCGGTCATCGGAGCGGGAGCGATCGGCAGCGTCATTGGGGCCGCCCTGGCGCAAACCGGGCGCGACGTCGTGCTGGTGGCGCGGGGGCGGAGGCTGGCGGCGCTTCGGGCGGGCCCGCTGCGGATCGAAAGCAACGGGAGCGTGCGGGACGTCCCCGTGCCGAGTTGCGCGGCAAGCGAACTCGATGACGGTGCGATCGGCCTCGCGATCTGCTGCGTGAAGACCAACGACCTTGAATTGGCCCTGCAAGGCGTGCGCAATGCATTGCGGCCCGGGGCTGTGGTGCTCACGCTTCAGAACGGGGTGGAGGCGTATAAGGTCGCCACGCAAGTCCTGCCCGATGCGGCCATCGTGGCGGGCCGGATGCACGGCTTCTTCGAGATGACCGGTGATGTCGTGCGGCATGTCGGGGTTCCCCCCTCGATCTTGCTCGGCTCGCCGCAGGGCAATGTGGACGCCGAGCAGGCCGTGGTGGCTGTTCTGGCCGGCAGCGGCATCACGGTGGACGTAACTGCGAACATCATCCCCGCGCTGTGGGAAAAGTTCCTGCTGGCGGCCAGCCTTGGCAGTGTGGGGGCTGCTCTGGACACGCCCGCAGGCCAGGTGCTCTCCACGGCACAAGGCGAAGTGATGCTGCGGGAGGCCATGGCCGAGATCGTCGCACTCGCCTGCCATCGCGGCATCGCGCTCGATGACGGGCACATAGCCCGGGCGCTGACCCTCGTGGCGAGCTTCCCGCCAGACGCAACAACTTCGCTTCAGCGCGACCTCGCCGCCGGGCGTGCCTCGGAATTTGACGCGCTGACTGCAGCGGTCGGGCGGCTGGCCCGGGATTGCGGCGCGGCTGTCTCCGTCTTCCCGGGGCTTGAAGCACGTATCGCAGCGAGACGGGAATTTCCCGGTGAAGTGGCGGAACGGGCTCGCCGGTGGCGATGACAGGGCATCAAGCCGCCCTGCCCCAGCCACTTATACCAACCCGTGCATTCGCTTTGATAATGCCGGCCGAACCTATGCCAGCACAGACGGATCACCTCGGGCGAGGAATGGAAATAGCTGAACGGCGAGGCTGGTTTTCGTGAGCGTGGCATTGCCCCTACCCACCCCTCTCGCCGCACTTTGCCGGCAGGTCCGCCCGACGCACCACCGCGCCGCTTCGAGGCTGTCGGCTACGTAGCCCGACGAGCCGATCGCATCGCGGTGCTTGCCGCGCCATCAGCCTGCAATGATCTCGCCGATGCGCCCCACGTTGGGCTAGTCACCCGGCCGCAAGACCTGGCTGTGCGGGCGGCCCTCGATGGCATCGGCGAGGACCTCGGCAAAGGCGATGCAGGCATCGACAGCCTCGGGCGCGGCGTGGGTGGTGCGGCTCTGCCGGGCCGCGACATCGCGCAAGGTCTTGCGGTCGTTCCAGTGGGCCGCATATTCTCCGCAGGGCGTTCTCCGCACGGTTCAGAGCCACCCGAAACCCGCGCACTTGCGCGGATTTTGAGGGCGATTTTATCGGCGTTCGGTTCGGTCAGGATGGACGGTGGCGGAGAGGGTGTCCGTCGAAAGTAAAGCCTGAATACGTCTGGAGTCCTACGGAAGGATTCAACTTTTAGTTGATTTGATTGTGTTTGGAGGACTCGGGCATTCTGGTCTAATACGGTCCCATCTGGTGGCGTAGGCTGTCACTGTTAGGGCAGAAGTTAGGGCAGAAACTCCGTGGCACGTCCCATCAACCTCCTAAACGCAACCTTCGTCCGCACGGTAACTGAGCCGGGATTGTATTCCGATGGTGGCGGTCTCTATCTGTCAACGTCCAACGGCGGGAAGCGTTGGGTTTTCGTTTTCCGGTTCAACGGGAAGCGGCGCGAGATGGGTTTAGGGTCCGCTAAGGACGTGAAGCTTGCCGAAGCAAGGGATTTGGCTGGTGAGGCGCGAGTCCACTTAAGGGCCGGACGCGACCCGATCGAAATCCGCAACTTTGCACGAGCTGAGCAAGCGGCATTGGCTGAGCCGGCACAAATCCCAAGGTTCGGCGAATTCGCAGAGTCCTATATCAAGTCTGTCGAGAGTGGCTGGCGAAACGACAAGCACCGCCAACAATGGCGAAGCACGTTGACGCAGCACGCGGCGGCACTGGCAAACATTTCCGTTGCGGACGTTTCCACACAGGACGTGCTTTCGATCCTACAGCCGATTTGGCTTAGCCTGCCCGAAACTGCCAGCCGCCTACGCGGGCGCATTGAAAAGGTACTGAGCGCAGCTAAGGCGCACGGGTTCAGGCAAACGGATTCGATAAACCCCGCACAATGGCGCGGGCACCTAGAGATCCTGTTGCCCAAACAGTCGAAACTTAGCCGCGGGCATCACGCGGCCATGCCATATGTCGATATTCCCGATTTCTGGCAGCGGCTGGCAGTCCGTCCGGCCATGGCCGCCCGCGCACTGCAATTCACCATTCTAACTGCAGCGCGTTCCGGTGAAGTGTTAGGCGCAACCTGGGGCGAAATTTCTGGCGACGTTTGGAATATTCCGGCCGAGCGAATGAAGGCTTCCCTGCCTCATACTGTAACACTCTCGCCCGCTGCCTTGGACGTCCTGAACTCCATCGGCAGAGGCGCGCCAAAGGAAGCCATTTTCAGCGGCCAAGGTCGGAATGGCCATCTCAGTAATATGAGCATGGAAATGCTTTTGAGGCGAATGGACGCGGGGCAATTCACGGTTCACGGGTTCCGATCGGCGTTCAAAGATTGGGCATTGGACCGGACGGAGTTCCCGGACGAAATCAGCGAGGAAGCCCTTGCGCACGTGATCGGCTCCAAAGTCCGTCGCGCCTATCGGCGCGGGGAAGCCCTTGCGCGGCGACGTGCGCTAATGGACGCGTGGGCAGACTTTGCGACCTCTGTCCCTGTTATGATGGAAAAAGCCGCGTGACGCGCGAGAACGCTGTAGCTGAATTGTTGCAGCGATATGGATTCAAGCCGGATGCATTTAGAGGGCGCGACCTAGCTCAATTAGTTGTCGCCATGGCGCACCGCTACGGAGAACCCGGATTCGAGATTCCTGCGGACAAGCAGTCGCTCGCCCATCAACGCGACGCAATCCGGCTCAGGCTTATGGACGAAATGGTTAGGCCCTTGAGCAAGGTCCGCAATGCGGAGACCGTAGCGAAAGAAGCTCGCAATAGAGCGGATGCATACAAGCGACGGACCAAGGGCAGAGCCCTAACACCGGTCGACCTAGATAAATGGGATGTGACTAAGGTCCCAGAAACCGAGAGTGAAAGCGACGTTGCTTGGCCTACAACAGACGCTGAGGCGAGTGAGGCGCGCGAGGAGTCCTTGCGTCTCGCTATGGTCGCAAAGGAAGCGCGCAAGAGTTACAACCGGACTGGCGCACCGCGCACGCAGAAAGAGGCAGCTCTGATCGTCGCAGCGCGCCTTTCAACTCTTGCGCGGAATGCCGGCAAGTCCGCAGCGACCGCTTATGCCGAGCACTTCGATCCAATGGGCCGCCGAACCGATCGCGAAGCTAGCTTAACATCTGCGGCAAGCGCCGCGGCCGCGGTTTATACGGTCGCGTTGGGAGTTGATGCCGGCGACTTTATGCGAGCTGCTATATCGAGCCACCTGCGGGATATCGATGCGCACTATGCGGGGAAGGACGGATTAGGCGCAATTCTGACAACGGCATCACGTGCCGATCGCGTGGGCGAAATTGCTGATAGATTCCGGGAAGTGTTGAACAGGCAACTACCGAGCGATGGCTTGGACGTGATTTATGCACGGTGGAATTCGGCGATAAGCAAGGGACGCGCGCACTCGATGCCGGCAGCGAAAGACAGCGTCGATATCCGCAATATCGCATTGCAACTAGCCGAAGCGAAACGGCTAGCCGAAGAACTCGCGGCAATTGCAAAATTGGACTGACTGAGACCCCGCTATTTTTGCAACGGCGTCTCGCCGACTCGAACCTCACAGCCGGAATCCCCTGGCGATGGTGAAGGTTCGAAATGGACAGTCAGCAATCTAACCCTTGGGCCGGCATCCCCGCGACCGGTCCACTCCTACGGCCTGCCGAAGCTGCGGCTTATCTGGGATATTCACTCTCGCACTATTACGCCCTCGCGGCGAAAGGCGACATTCCGCAGCCGATCAAACTTGGCGCGGGGCACACCGGCGCCGCGGCCGTTCCAAAGCCCTGGCTAGACGCCCTCATTCAAGCGCGCGCGGCCGCCCGGTGACGTTCGCTTCCCTCCCTGCGGCCGTCGCCGAAAACGTCAAGTTGGCGCTCATCTGGCAAATGGTTCGCATGGGCGCCGTCGAAAGCGCGGACTTGCCACGACTCCTCGCTGGCGACCCGGAACCGGTTTTCGATGCCTGGCTGAGCGTCTTCCCATCGATCCGCGTGCGCAATGCGCAGAGCGGAGTCGTCCTGAAAATCCGTCGAATGGAGCCCCTCCTATGAGCGATCATATCGCGGCGCTGAGCGTCGCCCATCAATCTGTCGCTTTGGCGACAAAGGCCGTCGCCCGCGCAAAGAGCAAGCTGGCAGAGCTGCAGCGGCTGGCAGCATCGGAACAAGATGAACTGGAGTTACTCAAAGCCGCGGAGGCGCACGCCGAAGCCTTGCGGCAGTTGGACGGAGCCGATTCCGTGCCAGTCAATGAGACCCGCGTTGCGCGGCTCGCTGCGCTGGACAAGTCCGTCCCTGCCCGGTCCGCGGCAATCGCAATGCAGCGCGGCCGCGTTGCCGATGCAGAGGCCGGCCTGAGAGCTGCACAGGCAGAGCTGGCACGTCCCGTCCTGGCCTTGGCAGTCGAGATGCAGGGCGAAGCCGTCGCCGGCCTCAGGGAGGGCATTTCGAAGCTTGCACCGGACCTCGCGCGGCTGGTGGCAGCCGACCGGATTATCAGGGCGACGATCGGCGAACGCTTCACGGTTCCCGATGGTTCGCCCGTCCCGTTTGGAGGGCTCGCGACCGTCAACAAGGTCCGCAGCGCCCTGCCCGATCGCCTGAAGGTCCCTGAACTTACGGACGCCCTTCTTTTCGAGACCGCGCACGCGGTTTCGTCCGGAATCCTCAATCAGATTGGAGACAAGTAATCATGCCCATGCGTCACGTTGTCGCGCTTCACGCGATCATCGATTCCGATCCAAATGCACCCCTGGAGTTTTCCGGCACGTTCGATGCTCAGGGAAACCCCGTCCTTACGAAAACGACTTTCACGCGCGACCCTGGCACGGTTTTCGAAATGGACGACGCGGGACCGGACTTCGCGCCCTTCCTGGAGTGTGAGGCCATACGCCTGGCTACCGATGCCGAGATCCAGCGCGGCCGGGCGCTCGAACTTTGACGTGCGCTCAGCGTTCGAAATCGCAACGCGTCGCCATCGGCGACAGGCTGAGGCGATGACGCGTCGCCGGCTCGAATGTCTCGCCGGGAGGGACCGCCCGGCAGACACGCGGCCGGCGTCATTCGACTTGGCGGCTGCACTCGGAGAGGCCGTGTTGCCGGCTTTCCTGTTGCATCGCCTGAAATAGCAGAACGGCCGCCGATCGATGATCAACGGCCGCTCCGGGTGACTGTAAGCGTTGCAGCACTTCCCATAGCGGAAAGTCACCCGGACCGCAATCAAGGTCCCGATTCATGACTACCGAATTCGATGATTTGCTGAGCGTCCGGGATGACAACCTGGCCGTGGCGCTGGACCTCGCTCGAAAAGGATTCCCCGTCCTGCCGTTCCGCGAATGGAGGGCCGGCGAAGGCGAAAAGGGGATCCGCAACTGGCCAGAGGCAGCGTCGACAGATCCTCGCGTTGTCGGTTCATGGTGGCGGAAATGGCCGGATGCCAAAGTCGGCATTGTGACCGGTGAACGGTCCGGAATCGCGGTCTTGGACCTGGACAGGAAAAACGGAGTCGACGGGATTGCTTCGCTCGCTGCCCTGGGATTCAGCGACCTCGCTGCACTGTCGCCGGTCCGCGTCCGAACGCCCTCAGGCGGCTGGCACCTCTATTTCAAAAATGATCCGCGGCTCAGCACGAGTGCGGGTATCATCGGCCCTGGAATAGACGTTCGCGCCAAGGGAGGACTGATTTTTGCGCCCGGTAGCTGGCGCGACGGCCGACAGTATCTGTCTGAGGCCCTGCCACTCGGCACTGTCGAATTACCAGATTGGCCAGAGGCGTTGATTCCGGCCGAAAAGGAACCGTGTTGCGAGCGGGGCGCCACTGTGCCGCCCGTTGATTTCGCAGCCGGCGAACTGGAGCAAGTGCTTGCCGAAATCCCTGCCGAGTTGGCGCTAGACCGCGGCTGCTATGACAATTGGTTCCGGCTTGGCGCTGCGCTCTACCATCAATTCAATGGCGAACCTCAGGGGATGGAACTCTGGCGCGAGGTATCTACCCGCGGCAATTGCTTCGATCGGAAGGCGGAGCGGCAAATCCGCGCGAGTTGTGTGGATCGGCGTGCAAAAAGGACCCCGTTAGCGGGGTGATCGGCGTCTAAAAGGGACCCCTCATTTCGATGGT
>NZ_JBYSYP010000006.1:0-267094 GCF_058783565.1 Novosphingobium sp. FW305-C-111 | reverse complement strand
AGCGCGAGGTGTGAGCGGGAAGCCGGCTTCGCCGGTGGCGCTGCATCTCCGCGTCTCCGCGTCTCCGCGTGAACCCTATTTTCTTTTCAGAGACTCAGCGCGAAGCGCGGGATCCCGGATCAAGGCCGGGATGACGAGGGAGGCCGGCGCAACACCTTTGCGCCTCCCTTCTTCCTTCGCGCCTTTGCGCGAACCCGATCCGCCGCAGCCTTACGCGAACGCCGCCGTCGTCTTCAGCCGGTTGTACGCCTCGACCACCGCCTGGAGCCGGCCCTCGTGACTGCGATCGCCGCCGTTGCGGTCCGGGTGGTACTTGCGGACGAGCAGCGAATAGCGGCTGCGGAGCATCTTGCGGTCGGCATCGAAGCCGAGCCCCAGCGTCTCGTAGGCGCAGCGCTCGTCAGGGGAGAGCCCGCGCCGGACCGCGTCGGCTTGCCCGGCGAGGTCCGCCTTGCGCGCCCGCGCCCGCGCCTGGATCGCCTCGAGCGGGTCGGCATAGTCGGCCCAGCGCGGCGCGGCGTCGATGCCGGCGTCGGGGCGGAAGGCGCGAACGTGGGTGTCCCAGCCGGCGAGCGGCGACTGGGCGCGGAGGATCTCGTCCGGTGTCATGCCCTTGAACCAGTCGTAGCCGGCGTTGAACTCGCGTACGTGGTCAAGGCAGAACCAGCGATAGTCGCCGGGCCCGTCAAAGCCGGGGGTACGTTCGCCGGGGGCGCGGAACTCGCCCGCTTCGGGACAGCCCGGGCGCTGGCAGCGCTGGCCGGCCCCGCTCACCCGGCCATGGAATCGATCATGAGGTTTGGCGTGCTTCACCCGTGCCATTTGGCGATTGAGGCGCTAGAAGAAAACCCATGACAGGACCGATCGCCGCCGAAATCCGCCAACTCCTCGAATCCGCGTTCGCGCCGACGCGGCTCGTCGTCCAGAACGACAGCGCGCAGCACAGCGGCCACATGGGCGACGACGGGAGCGGCGAATCGCACTTCACCGTGGAGATCGAGAGCGCCGCCTTCGCCGGCCAGTCGCGCCTCGCCCGCCAGCGTCTGGTGCTCGGCGCGCTTGGCGACATTCCCGGCCAGCGGGTCCACGCCCTGGCGATCAGGGCGCGTGCCCCCGGTGAGTGAGGTGACGGAGCAGCCGCTGCGCGTGCGCCGGGCGGCGCGGGTGCTGGTGCTCGATCCCGACGACCGCCTGCTGCTGTTCCGCTTCACCTTCGATGGCCGCCGCCCGTTCTGGGCGACCGTGGGCGGCGAGTGCGATCCCGACGAGGACTGGCACGAGGCGGCGCGGCGCGAGCTTCACGAGGAAACCGGCATGGTCGCCGACTGCGGCCCGATCATCGCGGAGCGCGGCAACCGCTTCGTCACCGCCGAGGGCGAGAAGGTGATCGCCGACGAGCGTTATTTCCGCGTGCGCGTCCCGGCGTTCGAACTCGACACCTCGCGCCACACCGCGCTCGAGCGGCGGATCATGCAGGAACATCGCTGGTTCACCCGGGTTGAGCTGGCGAGCTGGCACGAACCGGTGTTCCCGCCGGAAATCCTGAACCTGCTCGACCGGGAGCCCCTCACATGATCGACATCGTCCAGCGCATCGTGCCCGTCAGCCACGACCTCGGCGCGTTCCAGGTGCGGCGCGCCCTGCCCGCGCGGCAGCGGACGATGGTCGGCCCGTTCATTTTCGTCGACCAGTTCGGCCCGGCCGATCTCGGCGTCGGCGGCGGGATGGGCGTGCGCCCGCACCCGCACATCGGCCTCGCCACGGTGACCTGGCTGTTCGAAGGGGCGATCGATCACCACGACAGCCTTGGCAGCTTCGCCACGATTCGGCCCGGCCAGGTCAACCTGATGACCGCCGGGCGCGGCATCGTCCATTCCGAGCGCAGCCCGAAGAGCGAGCAGGACGGGTCCGGGCGCCTTTATGGCATGCAGACCTGGCTCGCGCTGCCCGACGGGCAGGAAGACATCGACCCCGCGTTCGAGGCGGTGACCGACCTCCCGCAGATCGTGGACGGCGACAGCTGCGCCCGCGTCATCATGGGCAGCCTGTGGGGCGAGACCGCGCCGACGACGCAGCACGCCGCGACCATCTATGCCGAAATCGTCCTGGGTCGGGGCGGCTCGATCCCGCTCGACGACGATGCTGACGAGCGCGCGGTCATGCTGGTCGGCGGCGAGGCGGAGGTGGCCGGCCAGCCCCTGAGCCTGTTCGAGCTGGTGGTGCTGAAGCCCGGCGCGAAGTTGATGCTGTCGTCGTCGTCCGGCGGCCGCGTGATGCTGCTGGGCGGCGAGGCGTTTTCGACGCCGCGCCACGTGTGGTGGAACTTCGTCCACTCCTCGCGCGACCGGATCGCCGCGGCCAAGGACGACTGGGTCCAGGGCCGCTTCCCGCCCGTCCCCGGCGATCCCGAATTCATCCCGTTGCCATCGCAGCCGACCACGGTAAGCTACCCGTAAGTATAAGCAGGCGGGAGAGCAGGAATGGCAAGCTTTGCGGGTCAGGCGGTGTGGATCACCGGCGCGTCATCAGGCATCGGCGCAGCGCTGGCACGGCAGTTGGCGGCAGATGGTGCGCGGCTGATCCTGTCGGGCCGCAACGAGGCGGCGCTGGCGGAGGTGGCCAAGGGTGCGGCCGACACGCTGGTCCTGCCGTTCGAGGCGACCGATTATGCCGCCCTGCCCGCCATCTCCGACAAGGCCTGGGACTGGGCCGGCGGGATCGACTGCCTCGTCAACAATGCCGGGATCTCGCAGCGCTCTCTCGCGGTGGAGACCGACTTCAGCGTTTATGACAGGATCGTGGCGGTCGACCTGCTCGCGCCGATCGCGCTGACCCAGGCGGTGCTCCCGAAAATGGCGGCGCGCGGCTCGGGTCGGCTGGCGATGATATCCAGCGTCGCCGGCAAGGTCGGCTCGCCGCTGCGGTCCGCGTACAGCGCGGCCAAGTTCGGGCTGGTCGGCTATGCGGGCTCGGTCCGGGCGGAGGTGGCCGCGAGCGGGATCTCGGTCCATGTCATCCTTCCCGGTTCCGTCCGCACCGAGGTTTCGCGTAATGCGCTCGGCGCGACCGGGCAGCCACGCGGATTCAGCGACAAGGCCATCGACAACGGGCTCGATCCTGACCAGGCCGCGCGGCAGATGATCGCCGCGATGCTGGCGGGCGAGCGGGAGATCGTGGTCGCCGAAGGGGTCGAGCGGCAGCTTGCCGAAGCGACCCGCACGCCCGAGGCCATCTATGACCAGTTCGAGGCGCTGATGGCCAATGGCTATGCCGCGCAGCTCGGAGCGACCAGGGAATGAGCATGGAACAGAACCGCATCACCCTCGGCAACGGGATCGAGCTCGATGTCGTCGACACCGGCCCGCGCGATGCGCCGGCGCTGGTGTTCCTCCACGGCTTCCCGGACTCGCACCGCACCTGGCGGCATCAGATCGCGCAGTTTTCGGACCGTTATCGCTGCATCGCGCCCGACCAGCGCGGCTACCGTCATTCCTCGAAGCCCGAGGGCGTCCCGAACTACACGCCTGACAAGCTGATCGGCGACGTGTTCCAGCTCGCCGACGCGCTGGGGCTGGCGCAGTTCACGGTGATCGGCCACGACTGGGGCGGCGCGATCGCCTGGGGGGTGGCGTTGCTTGGCCAGAAAACCCGCGTGCCGCGCGCGGTGATCTGCAATGCCCCGCACCCGGTGCTGTTCCAGAAGCTGCTCTACACCAACCCCGTCCAGCGCGCGGCGAGCCAGTACATGCGGGTGTTCCGCGATACCGATAACGACGCGATGGTCCGCCAGTTCGGCCTCGCCGCGATCCTCGCCAAGGGCTTCGGCGAAGGCACCGTCCTGAAAACACTGCCCGATGACCACGAGCAGCTTCTCGCCGAATACATGAACCCCGATGCCGCCATCGCGATGCTCAACTGGTACCGCGGCAGCCCGCTCGAGATCCCGGCGATGGACGCGCCATTCGAGATCCCGGCAAGCTACACGCCGCCGGCGATCCCGCCGCTAGACATCCCGACGCTGGTGGTCTGGGCGATGGACGACATCGCCCTGCCCCCGGAAAACCTCGACGGGCTGGAAGATTCGATCCGCGACCTGACGGTGGTCAAGGTCCCGGACAGCGGCCACTTCGTGCAGTGGGAACAACCGCAGATGGTCAACGCGGCAATCGAGGAATTTCTCGCCCGGACCGGCGGCTGATGGCGAACGGACCGGAGCCTGCCGCGCCGCCTTCGCTGCTGCGCAACCATCGCGGCGGGCACGCTCCGGTGACCTACCTCGAGCTGTTCTTCGACCTCGTGTATGTCTTCGCGATCACCCAGCTTTCGCACTTCGTGCTGAAGCACCTCGACCTCGCCGGGTTTTTCGAGGGCGTGATCCTGTTCCTCGCGGTGTGGTGGGCGTGGATGTACACGACCTGGGCCGCCAACTGGGCCGATCCCGAAAAGCTGCCGGTGCGGCTGATGCTGCTGGTGGCGATGCTGCTCGGCATGGTCATGGCGGTGGCGATCCCCGATGCGTTCGGCGCGAACGGGATGCTGTTCGTGGTCGCCTATCTCTCCGCGCAGCTCGGCCGCAGCGTGTTCATGGCTTGGGCCATGCGCCGCGACGACCGCAAGGGCGGCATGAGCATGGTGCGGATCGCCTGCTGGTTCGTCGTTTCCGGCGCCTGCTGGGTCACCGGCGCCCTGCAGGACGATCCGGCGGTGCGGATCGGCTGGTGGGGTCTTGGCGTCACCATCGAATACCTTGGCCCGGTGCTGGGTTTTCGCACCCCGTTCCTGGGCCTGTCCACTCCGGCCGACTGGACGATCTCGGGCAGCCACATGGCCGAACGCTGCGCGCTGTTCATCATCATCGCGCTGGGCGAAGGGATCATCGTCACCGGCGCGGTCTTTGCCGGCGAGCCGATGACGCCGCCGCGCATTTCGGCGTTCCTGCTCGCGTTCCTCTCGTCGGTGATGATGTGGTGGCTCTATTTCGACGTGGGGGCGGAGCGCGGTTCGCGGCATATCGAAGGGCACGATCAACCGGGCAAGGTCGCGCGCAACGCCTACACCTACCTGCACATGCCCATCGTGGCCGGGATCGTCCTGTCGGCCGTGGCGGACGCGATGTTGCTCGACCATCCCGGAGGCCCCGCGCCGCGCGAGCTGGTGCTGATGCAGACCGGCGGGCTGACGACGTACCTGGTCGGCGCCGGCGCGTTCAAGCGCTTCTCCTCGCCTCGCGGCAACTTCCCGCTGTCGCATTCGGTCGGAAGCCTGGTGCTGCTCGCGGTCGGCGCGTGGGCCTGGGCCGAGGCGCCCCTGACGCTGGTCTTCGTGGCAGTGACGAGCGCATGCCTGGCGGTGATTGCGATCTGGGAATGGGGTTCGTTCCACGGGGGCTGGAATGAGCGGTTCCGCCGGGCGACCGGGCGGGAAAAGCCGCTCGCCGATCCGGACCGTAACGAGCCGGGCGCGAAGGCCGAACAGGGATAGGCGGGGCGCGACACTCGGTGCTAAGATCTGCGCCCGAGGGGAACCACGAATGACCCATCCACTCGTCGCCGCGCTCGAGAACAGGTTCCGCGAGGTGCGCAACCTCGACCAGCCGCTCGGCCAGCGGCTCAAGGCGATCGCCGACGAGGTTCGGGCACGCAGCCTGCCCTTTGCAACAGCGGTGGACGAATTCGTCGCCCGGCTCGAACGGGCGCAGGCAGGCAGTTCCGCGCCGCAGGTCGGCGAGCCGATGCCGCCGTTCACGATGCCCGATCACGATGGCCGGCTTGTCTCGCTCGAGGACGTCCTTGCAGACGGTCCGGCCATTCTGGCCTTCCACCGCGGTCACTGGTGCCCCTATTGCCGGCTCAACATGAAAGGCTTGGCCGAAATCGAGGGCGAGGTCGCGCCTGCCCGGATTTTCGCCATTTCCGCCGAACTGCGCAGCCATACGCAGGCGCTCCGCGCCGAGGCGGGGGCGAGCTTTCCGTTCCTGACCGATGTCGACGCCGGCTACGCCCTGTCGATCAACCTGGCGATCTGGGTCGACGAGCTGATGTCCTCGATGATCGCCGCGGCCGGTTGGGACGTGCCCGGTTACCAGGGCGGCAGCGCCTGGGTCCTGCCGATCCCTGCGGTTTTCGTGCTCGACGAGGACGGGATCGTCCGCACCCGCCACGTCGATCCCGACTATCGCCGGCGAATGGAGCTAGACGACATCGGCGAGGCCGTCCGCCGCCTGGCCGGCCGTGGCTGACCAATCGGCCGAGCGGACGAGGTTGAGCAGCGCAATCCCCTCGCGCGAACGCTGCCGTCCGGCGACGCTGTAGACCGCCACCGTCCTCCGCAGGTCGAGGGATTCGCATGACAGGTGGCGCACCCGTTCCGACCGCAGCGCGCTCGCCGGGAGGATGGCGATGCCGAAGCCGGCGACGACCAGCGCTTCGAGGTCGCGGTTGCAGTCGACCTCGTGCGCGGTGTCGATCGGAATGCCGGCCTGCTCCATGCGCGAGGACTGGATTTCGGACGGATCGTGGCGCTTGTGGACAAGGAAGCGGCTTTCGCGCAGCAGTTCGACATCGAGATCGAGGTCGTTGCGCAGCGCCAGCGCATGGTCGGGCGACACGACGAGATCGAATGATTCGCTGAACATCGGCCAGGAATCGAGCCGGTCCCAGTTCTCTCCAAGCGGCCCGCCAAAGGCCAGTTCGACCGTGCCGTTGCGCAGCCACTCGGCAATCTCGCTGCCGGCGCCGCGGCGCAGCTTGAGCTGGATGCCAGGGAAGCTCCGCTCCATTTCGCGCAGCGGGGCCAGCAGCAGCGCGATGTCGAGCGTGCCCGACACCGCGATGGACAGCGCCGGGACTTCGCCCCGCTTGACCTTTTTTGCCAGCGACTTGGCATTCATTGCGCTGTCATAGCACTGGGTCATCAGCGGCAGCATCCGCTCGCCCAGTTCGGTCAGGTGGCTGAGCCGCCCTTCGCGGCGCAGCAGCTGCCCGCCGAACTCGTCCTCAAGCTGGCGGATGGCCTTGGTCAGCGCCGGCTGGCTCACATTGCACTGCTCGGCCGCACGCGTGAAGTTGAGCGTGCGCGCGACGGCAATGAAATAGCGGACCTGCTGCATTTCCATCGACGGTACCCCAGCCCGGCGACATCATAGCCTCGGACAGGCGCACGGGCGAGTCCCGTCGTCGCCCTTGGTCGTGCGCTAGCCGGCGAACCACGTCCGCGCGGCGATGCCGAGCGTCATGCACGCGACGAACAATGCGACGAAAAAGATGCCGGTCCACGGCATGAACCCGACCGCGTCGGGATTGCTGCGACGCAGGCGCTTGAGGTCCGCCCAACGGGCGGTGGCGGCGAGCAGTGCGGCGCACAGGCCCACGGTTCCGGCAAGCATGGCGTCGGTCATCGCGTGCGCAGATAGGGATCGCGGGCTTGCGATCAAGCGGCTTGTGCCTATGGCGGTGCGAGATGGAAGTCCGCCAGCGCCCGATGCTCGCCCTCGCGATCCGCCTGCTCGCGGCCTTCCTCCTCTCTGTCATGCTGATGCTGGTGAAAGTCGTCGGCAACCGCGGGGTGTCGCTGGTCGAGACGATGTTCTGGCGGCAGGCCATCCCCACTCTCCTGGTCGGCGGGTGGCTGGCGGCAGCCGGCCAGCAGCACCTGCTCCAGACCGAGCGGTTCGGGGCCCATGTGGTCCGCGCCATCTATGGCACGACGGGCATGTTCCTGACACTGGGCGTGGTCATGCTGCTGCCGCTGGCGGAAGCGACCGTGCTCGGGTTTCTCTCGCCGGTCTTCGCCGTGATTCTGGCCGCGATTCTGCTCAGGGAAAAGGTCGGGCGGATCCGCTGGACGGCGGTGGCGCTGGGCTTTGCCGGGGTGCTGATCATCGCCGGGCCGGATCGCTCGCACCTGCCACTGTTCGGCCTTGCGGTGGGGGTCGGCGCGGCATTTATGGTCGCGCTGGTTTCGATCCAGGTCCGCGACTTGGGACGGACCGAGCATCCGCTGACGACGGTGTTCTGGTTTTCCGCGCTATCGACCGTCGTTCTGGCAATTCCGGCGTGGTGGACGGGCAGTGCGCATGATGGAACCACCTGGGCGCTGCTCGGCGCTATGGGGCTGACCGGCGCGCTGGGCCAGGTCGCACTGACTGCCGCGCTGCGCCTCGGCCCGGTCTCCAGCGTGATCGTGATGGATTACAGCCAGTTCGGCTGGGCGACGCTGTGGGGACTGCTGGTCTTCGATCAGTTGCCGCCTGCCGCGACCTGGATCGGCGGTCCGGTGATCATCGCCGCGGGGCTCGTGATCGTCTGGCGCGAACACCGCCTGCGGCTGGAAAAGCCGGTGGGGGCGCTGGGGAGTTAAGCCCCGCTTCCCCGCGACTGAGTCAGTTCACCTGCCGCTCCTTGCCCGCCCAGTACGGCTCGCGCAGCGAGCGGCGCATGATCTTGCCGGTCGGATTGCGCGGCAGTTCGGGGATGACGTCGACGGACTTGGGCGCCTTGAATCCGGCGATCCGCTCGCGGGCCCAGGTGATGACGCTCTCGGGATCGACGGTGCAGCCCGGCCTGGGCACGACGCAGGCCTTGACGGCCTCGCCCCACTTGTCGTCCGGCACGCCGATCACCGCCACTTCCAGAACGTCGGGGTGGCCATAGATCGCGCTCTCGACCTCGGCCGGATAGACGTTCTCGCCGCCCGAGATGATCATGTCCTTGATGCGGTCCTGGATGTAGATGTAGCCGTCCTC
This sequence comes from Novosphingobium sp. FW305-C-111, assembly GCF_058783565.1. Taxonomy (NCBI): domain Bacteria; kingdom Pseudomonadati; phylum Pseudomonadota; class Alphaproteobacteria; order Sphingomonadales; family Sphingomonadaceae; genus Novosphingobium; species Novosphingobium sp. FW305-C-111. Next base: position 258,351 of record NZ_JBYSYP010000006.1, on the reverse strand, counting down.
ATCCATGTAGGCGGCATCGCCGGTGTGGACCCAGCCGTCATTGAGGGTCTTCGCGGTCGCCTCGGGCAGGTTCCAGTAATGGACCATGTTCGCAGCCGAGCGGGTGACGACCTCGCCCACCTGCCCGCGCGGCAGCTCCTGCCCGTCCGGTCCGACGATCTTGACCTCGACCCCTGGGCAGGCCTTGCCGGCCGAGCGCATCCGCTCGCTGCCCGACAGGTCGTGGTCGGCGGGCGGCAGGATCACCACCGTGCCGGTGGTCTCGGTCATCCCGTAACACTGCATGAAGCCGGCGTTGGGGATGGTTTCGACCGCCTGGCGGAGGAGTTCGAGCGGGATCGGCGCGGCACCGTACATCACGTATTTCAGCCGCGAGAAATCCGTCTCCTGCGCCCGGGGGTGCTGGATCACCATCTGCAGCGCGGCGGGGACGATGAAGAAGCGGGTAATCCCCTGCCCGATCGCGTCGAGTGCGCGGCCCGGATCGAACTCGGCCTGGATGATCGCCCTGGCCCCGGCGGTGAAGGCGATGAGGCCAAGGCCCGTGCCGCCGATATGGGCGACCGGCATGCACACGAGGATCGCCTCGTCCTCGTCCCAGCCCGACCACGGCAGGTCTGCCTCCATCGCCGCGCGGCGCAGCCCGAACAGGTTGCGCTGGACCAGCACCGCGCCCTTGGGGTGGCCTGTGGTGCCCGAGGTGTAGAGCTGGAGCGCGGCATCGTCGGGCCCGGCCGGCTCGATTTCGCCCGGATCGGTGCGGGCGATCAGGGCACGGGTTTCCGGCTCGGTGATCACCTTGACCCCGAGCCTGTCGCCCAGCCCCTTCGCCACGCTCTCGAAGCCCTCGCCTGCGAAGATGATCTTCGCGCCCGCGTCGGTGACGACATATTCCATCTCGGGCGGGGCGAGCCGCCAGCCGATCGGCGCGATCACGATGCCGACGCGGGCGGCGGCGAAGAACAGCTGGAAATAGAGGTCGGCGCTCTTGCCGATCCACGCGATCCGGTCGCCCTTCGCCAGCCCTTCGGCCTTCAGCATGGTCGCGATCCGGCGCATCAGCGGCTCGAGTTCGCCGTACGTGGTGATGCGCCCGTCCTGGTCCATTGCCACGACGTCGGGACGCGTTTCGGCCCAGTGGCGGGCGAAATCGTCCATGGTCAGGAAATCGGCAGTCTCCAGCATCATCCACTCTCCGCTGTCCGGGCACGCTTTGTCGCCGCGGAGTGTATCTCCGTCGGAACTTCCGGCGCTCCGGATCGTTTTTATACCGATGAGAATAATGCGGTTCCTGTGAGCCGCAAGGTCTTTGAGGAAAAGGAAACCAAGATGATCCGCAAGTTCATGATGGCATGCGCTCTCGGCGGCCTCGCGCTGGGCGTTTCCGCCTGCAACACCGTCAAGGGTGCCGGCAAGGATATCGAGTCGGTCGGCCAGGCCGGCGCCGACGCGATCGACTGATCCGTTCAGCGACGGAAGCGGAAACGCTTCTCCCCAGCGGCGCGCGCGGTTTCCCGTGCGCGCCGTTCGCGTATCATGAGCCAGCCGAGCAGGCCGAGAGGCCCCGCGAGGAACGTGGCCACCAGGAACGGGGCCTGAATCCACCGCGAGAATTCCTTGGCATCGGCATCGCGGGCGATCCACAGCCCGGTGAACAGGTCGAACGCCAGATAATGCGTCCACCCGAGTACGATCCCGCCGTCAGACTGGAATAGCGCGCGGATTCCGGCGATCGAATAGTCGGTGAGATCCGCCGCAGCCGCCCCCGGCACCTGCCCGGGATCGACCGAATTGCTCACAAGCAGGATGAAGATCACGGCATAAGCCGCGCAAAGCAGGCCGCTGCCCAGATAGAAGGCGATGCTCAGCGTCAAGGGCCTGCGCGGCGCCAGGAGGAGGATCGCCCACCCCGCCAGCGCCACCCAGTTGGTGAACGCGAACAATCCCTGCCACATCGCCCAGCGCTCCCCTTTACTCGGGCTTCCACACCAGCTTCGGCTTGCGCGCCGCCAGCGTCTCGTCAAGCCGCCGCCGCGGGGCGAGGTGCGGCGCGGTCTTGAGCAGAGCATCGCCTGCCCGCGCCCGGCCCGCCAGCGAGCGCATCGCACCGATGAACTGGTCGAGCGCCGCCTTGCTCTCGGTCTCGGTCGGCTCGACCAGCATCGCCCCGTGGACGACCAGCGGGAAGTACACCGTCATCGGGTGATAGCCCTCGTCGATCAGGCCCTTGGCGAGGTCGAGCGTGGAGAACCCTTCGGCAAACCCGTCGTCGCTGAACAGCGCTTCGTGCATGCACGGGCCCGCCGCGCCGAACGGCGCGTCGAGCACGTCGTCGAGCGAGCGCAGCACGTAGTTGGCATTGAGCACCGCGTCCTCGGCCACCTGGCGCAGGCCGTCCGCGCCGTGGCTGAGGATATAGGCGAGCGCGCGGGTGAACATGCCCATCTGCCCGTGGAACGCGCACATCCGCCCGAACGCCTGTGCGTGGCCCTCCTCGGCGGCGTTCTCTTCCTCGACCAGCCGGACCGTGCCGTCGGCCTGCTTCGCGGTGAACGGCAGCGGGCCGAATGGCGCGAGCGCCGCGGACAGCACCACCGGCCCTGAACCCGGCCCGCCGCCGCCGTGCGGGGTCGAGAAGGTCTTGTGGAGGTTGATGTGCATCGCATCGACGCCAAGGTCTCCCGGGCGGACCCGACCGACGATCGCGTTGAAGTTCGCGCCGTCGCAATAGACATAGCCGCCCGCGGCGTGGACCGCGTCGGAGATCGTCTTCAGGTCGCGCTCGAACAGCCCGCAGGTGTTGGGGTTGGTGATCATCACGCCCGCCACGTCCGGCCCCAATCGGGCCGTGAGCGCGGCGAGATCGACCCGGCCGTCCGCGGTCGCCGGGATGTTCTCGACCTTGAAGCCGGCGAACGCGGCGGTTGCCGGGTTTGTGCCGTGGGCGCTTTCGGGAACGAGGATCACCTCGCGCAGGTCGCCGCGCGCTTCCAGCGCCGCGCGAATGCACAGCAGCCCGCACAGCTCGCCGTGCGCGCCGGCCTTTGGCGTCATGGCAACACCGTGCATCCCGGTCAGGTCGATCAGCCAGTGGGCAAGCTGGTTCATCGCCTCGAGCGCTCCCTGCACCGTCTGTTGCGGCGCGAGCGGGTGGACGTCGGCAAAGCCGGGCATCCGCGCGACCTTCTCGTCGAGCCGCGGGTTGTGCTTCATCGTGCACGAACCGAGCGGGAACAGGCCGAGGTCGATTGCATAATTCTGGCGGCTGAGGCGGGTGTAGTGGCGGACCGTCTCCGGCTCGGACAGGCCGGGCAGGTCGAGCTTCGCCCGCAGCGGCAAGCCCTCGAGCGGCGCGCCGGGTTCCTCGCCGAAGTCGACGCCGGTGCGGTCCATGCCGCCGATCTCGAACAACAGTGGCTCTTCCAGCATCAGCGCGCGGTTGCCGGTGAAGGTGGTCACCTCCGGCGCTTCGTGGCCGGGGTGCTGCGCGGGGCCCCTCTCGGGACGCCAGCCGGCGGGATTGAGGTCGTTCATGCCAGCACCTCCGCAAGAGCCGCACCCAGCGCTTCGATGTCTTCGTCGGTCGTGCATTCGCTTGCCGCGACCAGCAGGCCGCTCGCCAGTTCGGGGTGGCCGGGATAGAGCCGGCCGAGCGAAACCCCGCCCAGCACGCCGCGATCGGCGAGCGTGCGCACGGCTTCCCGCGCATCGCCTGGAAGTTTCACGGCGAACTCGTTGAAATAGCTTGCATTCACCACCTCGACGCCCGGCACCTTAGCCAGCCGTGCCGCGGTCTTGCGCGCCTTGTCGTGGCTGAGCCGCGCCATCTGCGCCAGTCCCGTGCCCCCCAGCAACGTCAGGTGGATACTGAAAGCCAGTGCACAAAGTCCCGAATTAGTGCAGATATTGCTCGTCGCCTTCTCGCGCCGGATATGCTGCTCGCGGGTCGACAGGGTGAGGACGAAGCCGCGCCGCCCTTCGGCGTCGACGGTTTCGCCGCAGAGCCGGCCGGGCATCTGCCGCACGAACTTCTCGCGGCAGCCGAAGAGGCCGAGGTACGGTCCGCCGAACTGAAGTCCGACGCCGAGCGACTGGCCCTCGCCTACCACGATGTCCGCACCCAGGGCCCCCGGACTCTCGATGAGGCCGAGCGCCACCGGCTCGGTCACCACCGCGACCAGCAAGGCACCGTTGGCTTGGGCCGCCGCGGCGATCGCGGCGAGATCGGGGATCCGCCCGAGCACGTCAGGATACTGCACGAGGACGCAGCCGGTTTCAGAATCGATCTTTGCAATCAGCGACTTGCAGTCGGTTCCTGCAACCAGTTCAGGAGCTTCGTGGACCAGCGTGTCGCCGGTGAACTTGGCCATTGTCTTCGCGGTTTCGGCATAATGCGGGTGCAGGCCCGACGACAGCACCGCCTTCTTGCGCCGCGTGACACGCCCGGCCATCGCGATCGCTTCCCAGCACGCGGTCGAGCCGTCGTACATCGAGGCGTTGGCAACGTCGGTCCCGAACAGCCGCGCGACCTGGGTCTGGAACTCGAACAGCACCTGCAACGTGCCTTGCGCGATTTCCGGCTGGTAGGGCGTGTAGGCGGTCAGGAACTCGCCGCGCTGGATCAGGTGGTCGACGCTGGCCGGAACATGGTGGCGATAGGCCCCTGCCCCGAGGAAGAACGGCGCCGCCCCGGCGGTCAGGTTCTTCGCCGCGAGCGCGCTCATGTGGCGTTCGACCGCCATTTCGCTCGCATGCATCGGCAGGCCGGCAATCGGCCCGGAAAGCCGCGCCGCTTCGGGTACGTCCACGAACAGGTCGTCGATCGATCCCGCGCCCACGGCGGCAAGCATCGCCTCGCGGTCGGGCTGGGTCAGGGGAAGGTAGCGCATCCGTTTGTCCATTCGTCATCCCGGGCTTGCCCCGGGATCGCTGGAGGTTTGAGCAAGGTTGCCAGCGGTCCCGGGTCAAGCCCGGGACGACGCTCAGAGCCCCGCGACGTAGTCCTTGTAGGCGGCCTCATCCATCAGGCCCGAAAGCTGTCCGGCGTCGGCCAGCGTCATCCGCCACAGCCAGCCGCCGGCCTCGGGGTCCGAGTTGACCAGTTCCGGCTCGTCGGCCAGCGCCGCGTTCACCGCGGTGACGGTGCCCGAAACCGGCGCGTAGACGTCGGACGCGGCCTTGACCGAGTCGACCACCGAGGCGCTGTCACCCTTGGCCACGCTCTTGCCCTCTTCGGGCAGGTCGACATAGGTGATGTCGCCGAGCTGGCCCTGCGCATAAGCGGTGATGCCCACGGTGGCGCTGTCGCCCTCGACCTCGATCCATTCGTGGTCCTGCGTGAAATAGCGGGTCATTCAGGCGGCTCCTTTGCGGTGATAGCGGTGAGGGACGAACGGCATCGGCGCGGCGGTCGCGGCGAGGCGCTTGCCGCGCACGTCGATCTCGAGCGCGGTGCCGTCGGCGGCATGGCCGACTTCGACGTAGGCCATGGCGATCGGACGCTCGAGCGACGGCGAGAAACCACCCGAGGTCACGACGCCAACCTTCTGGTTTCCGGCATAAACCTCGGCACCTTCGCGCGCCGCCTGGCGGCCTTCGAGGGTGAGGCCGATGCGCTTGCGGGCCGGCCCGCTAGCGAACGCCCCCTGAATCCGCGCCGCGCCGGGGAAGCCGCCCTGCTCGCGCCGGCGCTTGTTGATGCCGAAGGCGAGCCCGGCCTCGACCGGCTCGAATTCCGGGGTCATGTCGTGGCCATACAGCGGCAACCCCGCCTCCAGCCGCAGCGAATCGCGCGCGCCGAGCCCGATCGGCCGGACCTCCGGCTCGCCGCATAGCAGCTCGGCGATTGCGGCGGCGTTCTCCGCCGGGATCGAGATCTCGAACCCGTCCTCGCCGGTATAGCCCGAACGGCTGATCCAGGCGTCGATCCCGCCGAGCTTGAATGCCCCGCCCTTCATGAAGGTGAGCGAGGAGACGCCCGGCGCGTGGCGCTCCAGCGCGGCCGCCGCCTTGGGGCCCTGAAGCGCCAGCAGGGCGCTGTCGGAGAGGTGGTTGAGGGTGATCTCGTCGGGCAGGTAATCGAGCAGCGTCGCGATATCGTCCCACTTGGTCGCCCCGTTGACCACCAGATAGAGTCCCGTCCCCCAGCGCGTGACCATAAGGTCGTCGAGGATCCCGCCGTTGTCGTCGAGCAGCAGCGAATAGCGCACGCTGCCCACGGCGAGCGTTGACAGGTCGATGGGCAGCGCGGCTTCGACCGCGGCGTCGAGGCCTTCGCCCGACAGATAAAGCTGGCCCATGTGGCTGACGTCGAACAGCCCGGCGCTGGTCCGGGTCCAGAGATGCTCGGCCTTGATGCCGCCGCCCTCACCGTCATACTGGACCGGCATCCAGTATCCGGCGAACTCGACCATCCGCCCACCGCGCGCGCGGTGCCAGGCGTCGAGGGGCAGGACCTGGGGGCCCAGCTCCACTTCCTCGTCGGCGAGGTCGATATCGATTTCGTCTTGCTGACTCACAACTCTGGCTCCCGCAAAAAGCGCACCGTTACCGGCGCCCCCTCTGTCACGGAACCTGAGAGCTTTCCTGCAAGTTCCTGAAAACCCGCAGTTACCCCTTCGGTGGCCTCCTCAAGGAAGGCTCTTTCCAGAGTGCCGCTATTGACCCGTCACGGTCCTTGCTGCCTGAGAGATTCCGGGGCGGTTGCTCCTTCGGCGCCGGCCGTTTCCTGCGAATCGGCCAGACTCTCCCGCGTGGTCAGCGGCTGCCCCGGATTTCGCAGCGCAGCATGGGCGAGTCAACGTGGCCGACGCGTTATTCCCCGCGATTCCGCTTTCGCAGGACACGCTGCATCGAATCCCACTCATGGATGAAGCGCCCGCGCACCTTTTCACCGGCCAGCGCAAGGATCACGTCGGCCACCGTCGCGGCGCGGATCGAACGGTACTTGCGCGCCGAGCCCATCAGCAGCGGCGAGAACAGCGGGCTGGCCAGCATTGCCAGCCGCTCGCCGAGGCGCAGCGGTCCCTCGCGGCGGCCGAGCAGGAGTCCGGGGCGGATCAGGTCGAGCCGGTCGAAGTGCAGCCTGGCCAGCGCATCCTCGGTCTCGCCCTTGACCGACAGGTAGAAGTTCTTCGCCCCCGACGCCGCGCCCACGGAGGACACCGCGATCAGGTGCGGCACCCCCGCCTCCTTCGCCGCGCGCGCCACGGCCATGACGAGGTCGTGGTCCACGGCGCGGAACGCAGCCTTGTCCCCGCCGACCGTCCTGATCGTCGTGCCGAGCGCGATCACCACGACCTGCGGCTTCGCGGCGCGGATCGCCTCGGGCCAGCTGGCCGGATCGGCGACGAGCATCTCCATCCGCGCGCCCGGCGGCAGCGGCACTTCGCGGCGGGCGAGCGCGGCGATCCTGACGTCATGCCGCCCGGCACTGCGCACCATGACCTGCCGGCCGACCATGCCGGTGGCGCCGACGAGGACGATGTGAATGGGGTCAGACATTGCGAAGTCCTTCCGGTTCCTCGCCGAACAGCCGGGCATACATGTCGGCAGCGTAGCGGTCGGTCATCCCCGCGATGAAGTCGGCGATGTGGCGCGAGCGGCCCGGCTCGCTGCCAGGGAGCGCCTCGCGCCAGCTGGGCGGGAGCTGCGCGGGATCGGCGGCATAGGCGGCGAACAGGCGGGCCACCACCTCCCTCGCCCGCTCCGCCGTGGCGAGCTGGTCGGGGTGGTAATAGAGCCGCTGGTACATGAACTGCTTGAGCACCCGCTCCTCCGCCGCCATCGCCGCGCTGAAACCGCCGAGCGGGCGACCGGCGGAGCGGACCTCTCCGGCCGAGGCGACGCCCGCATCTCTCACCCGCGCCTGCGTCTCGGCGATGACGTCGTTGACCATCCGCCCGATCTGTCCGCGCACGAGCTCGCGCAGCAGGCGGTCGCGCGGAGCATTGCCATGGCGGCGCTCTATTTGGCGCCACTGGTCGGCGACCGCGGGGAGCGTCAGCAGGTCGTCGAGCTGCAGGAACCCGGCGCGCAGGCCGTCGTCGATGTCGTGGTTGTCATAGGCGATATCGTCGGCCACCGCCGCCACCTGCGCCTCGAGCGAGGGCCACTGGGCAAGCTGGAGCGGGAACGCGGCGTCGAGTTCGGCCAGCGCCCAGTTCGGCTCGTGGATCGGGCCGTTGTGCTTGGCGAGGCCCTCGAGCAGCTCCCAGGTGAGGTTGAGCCCCTCGTGCCCGCAATAGGGCGATTCCATCCGCATCAGCACGCGCAGGGTGTTGGCGTTGTGATCGAACCCGCCGGCCTGCGCCATCGCCGCCTCGAGCGCGTCTTCCCCGGCGTGGCCGAACGGCGGATGGCCGATGTCGTGGGCGAGGCACAGCGCCTCGGTCAGGTCCTCGTCCAGCCCCAGCGCACGGGCGATCACCCGCCCGATCTGGGCGACTTCGAGGCTGTGGGTCAGGCGGACCCGGTAGTGGTCGCCATCGGGAGCGATGAAAACCTGGGTCTTGTGGCGCAGGCGGCGGAACGCGATCGAGTGGACGATCCGGTCGCGGTCGCGCTGGAACGCACTGCGCGGGCCCCGGGCCGCGCTCGGCTCCAGCCCGAACTCGCGGCCGCGGGAGCGTTCGGCAAGGGAGGCGTAGGGAGACAACGTCATCCCGGCGAACGCCGGGATCGCTGGCCGGCTAGCTCGCGAGAACGCTGCCAGCGGTCCCGGATCAAGTCCGGGACGACGTTGCACGCGATCATTTCCCCAGGATCCAGTCCGCCGCGGCTTCGGCGTGGATGCGGGTGCCGTCGTAGATCGGCAGGACGTTGGCATCGACGTCGATGACCATTTCCAGCTCGGTGCAGCCGAGCACCACGGCCTGCGCGCCGGCCTGGCTCATCACGGTGATGAGGGTCTTGAAGGTCCGCTCCGCGCTGCGGGTGGCCTTGCCCATCATCAGCTCGTCGTAGATGATCCGGTCGATCTCCTCGACGTTGTCCTTGACTGGCGGCATCAGCGTGATCCCGTGGGCGACGAGACGCTGGCGGTAGAAGCTTTCGAGCATGACGTTGCGCGTGCCGAGCAGCACCGCGTTCTTCACGCCCGCCGCCTGCATCCGCTTGCCCACGCAATCGGCGATGTGGAGCACCGGGATCGAAACGGCCCCGGCGACCTTGTCATAGACCTTGTGCATCGAGTTCGCACCGATCACCAGCGCGGTCGCCCCGGCCTGCTCCAGCCGCTGCGCGCTGTCCGAGAGGACGGCGGCGGCGTGGTCCCACTGCTCGGGCGTGGACAGGCGGACGAGGTCGCTGAAGTCGAGGCTTTCGATCAGCAACGGCGCGCTTGCTGCTCCGCCGACGCGGTGCTGGATGATGCGGTTGAGATGCTCGTAATACGTGCGGGTCGAGACCCAGCTCATGCCGCCGATCAGGCCGAGTTTGCGCAAAGTCATGAACTCCCCGGGATGTCTTGGAAGGCCCCTGTTGGGCCCGGCATTACGGGAGGGCGCGCGGGGCGTCCACCCGGCAGGCACCGGAACGGTTGCGTTTTGCCGCACCGCGGGTAGCAGTCGTCGCCGGGAGGGATCCGCCGCAGCCACGCGGCGGCTGAGGGAGATCGTGTCGATGAAGCGCGCCAGCCTGATGGCAATCGCCATGTTCGCGCTCGCCGGTTGCGGCGAGACGTTGCCCAGCGGCGAGCCGGCGCTGCGCGAGGCGGTTGGCGCGATGTCGGCGGGCAAGCCGGTTTCCGCCAGCGGCGAGGCCCTTGCCGCCGACATGGCGAAAACCACGGTCGACCTGACATCGGGCTTTGCCGGCGAGGAACTTGCGAGCCAGTGGGACGAGGCGCGGATCGCCGACAAGGTCGCCGCCGCGCTGCAGCCCAACGCGCAGCGGCTGGAGGACGCGTTCTTCGCCGCGCTGACCAAGTCGGTTCCGGCCGAGACGACCGAACAGCTCGTCGGCGACACCCGCAATGCGAAGAAGCTCGCCGCCCTGCAATGCGCCTACCGGCCCGAGGGGATGCGCTTCGAGCTGGGAACCTGTGACATGGAGGCGATGGGCAAGCCGGCGGAATGGGGCCCGCGCTACATCGCGCTCAAGCAGGGCCTCGATACCGCGGCGCAGGACCCGATGGTGCTGGGCATCATCGGCTCGGCCGCCTGCGACGTCTCCGACGAATTCCTGAATGCGGCGCGCGAGGCCAATCCGAACTTCTTCGCCACCGACCCCAAGGTCACCAAAGACGGCAAGACTTATGACTGCGCCGCCTTCCGCAAGATGGCGACGCCGGGGGCGAAGAACTAGCGCTTCATCGCCGCGATCCACCGGGTAACGACGTCGAGCCCCGCTGGATCGAGGGTGGACCGACCCAGTTCGGGCATAGAGACCCCGCCTTCGAGGCTGCCCATGCGGTATGCCAGGATCGAGTGCGCGGGATCGCCCGGCACGATGTCGTACTCGAAGTTCCCCGCCCCGCGCCCGGCGGCGACCGGGTGCTTGAGGACGCCGAGCTTGATCGGATCGTCCTGTTCCCAGCGCAGGTCGAGGCCCGAATTCGACGCCGATCCCGCCGGGTTGTGGCAGTGCGCGCAGTTCGCCTCGAGGTATCCGCGCGCGGCCAGCGCCAATGGGGCGTGATCGCGCTGCTCCCAGACGGGGACGCGGCGGGACACGGCGGGCACCGCGTCGAGCCGTCCAGCCTTGTGCTCCGCCTCCAGCCACTCGGGCGAAAGGTTGCGCGCCTTGGGGCCGATCGGGGTGACCGCGCCCGACAGCGCGTGGCATTCCTTGCACTGGTTCTTGTTGGGGATGGCATAGCTGATCGCCTGCCCGGCCGGGGTGGTCAGCGCCATGCGCCCGCCCGCCAGCGCCAGCCGGGCCTCGGTCTGCTCGTCGTTCCAGCGATAGGGCAGCGCCACCCAGCCCTCGGCGCGGTGGAGCAGTACGCGGGTTTCGATCAGGCGGTCCCCGAACTTGAACGTCTTGATCAGCGCCGCGCCGACCGGGAGGCCGAGCAGCCCCTCTCCCCGTCCCTTCGCCTGAGTCCCGGGCGGCAGGTAGAGGAAGCGCAGCTTCTCCGCCCCGTCGGACCACAGCGGCGTGTTGAGGCGATAGGGTGTAACGCCCGCCGCCGGCACCTGTTTCGCCGCGTCGCTGAAGAAGCCGTACTCGGCCAGCGTCGCCGGGAAGGCGCTGCCGGTCACCGCCGCGTCGTTGACCGCCGGCGGGGGCATCGCGGCGCTGGCGATGGCGGTGGCCGCAAGCAGTGCCGCAGTAGCGAGGAGCTTCATGGCACGGCGCGGGCCAGCAGCGCGGCGGGCGCGCCGACGGTGGTGCGGTCGATCGCCTTGCCGGTGGCCGGGACCGTGAGCGGACCGGGCTGCGCGGTGTCGGGGCTGTCGCCTTGCCCCTTGAGATTGAGCGACCAGCCCGGCAGCGCGGGATCGACCGCCAGTGTTCCCTCCGGCTTGCCGAGCCCGTCCCACAGCACCGGCGGCAGCGCGCCGCCGAATGCCGCGAGCAGCAGCTCCTTGCCCGGAAGCTGCGGGTCGGTCGCCCCGCCCGACAGCGTGTTCGCGCCGATCACGACGTTGCGCGGAAAGGGATTGTAGCGCTTGTCCTCGAACGTCTTGGGATAGGCGAGGACCATGACCTGCGAGGTCAGGTTGTCGGCCAGCAGGTTGTTCGACACCTCGACCCCGTCGTTGGCCATGATCATCACGCCCGTCCCCCGGCGGACCTGCGCGACGATGTTGCCCTTGGGCGCGAAGTTCGGCTGGTTGTTGCGGACGACGAGGTTCTTCTCGATCAGCGTGTTGCCGCCGCCCATTACCGGCAGGTTGGGCAGGTCGAAGACAAGGATCCCGCCGGTGTTGCCGGTGACGAGGTTTTCGCTGACCACGGCGTTGCGGCTGTTCTCGATCTCGATCCCGGCGACGTTGCCGGAGACATAGGAATAGCGGACCGTGATGTCCTTGCTCTGCCCGACATAGATTCCGGCGTCGGATGCGCCCAGGACCACCGCGTCCTCGACCAGCACGCCGGTGCTTTCGACCGGGTAGATGCCGTAGGCGCCGTTGGTCTCCTTCGGCCCGCCGGTCCATTCGACGCGCACCCGGCGATAGACGATGCGGTCCGCACCTTTGGACTTGATCCCGTCGCCGTGCGGGTTGATCACCGCGAAATCGGCCAGCGTGACGTCGTCGGAGGTGACGAGCAGCCCTTCGCCCGCGCCCTGCTGTCCGGTGAAGTCGAGCACCGTGGCATCTCGCCCCGCGCCCTTGACCGTCACCCCGTTGGCGTCGAGCGACAGCCCGTCGGTCAGCTCGATCCGGCCAGCGCCGATCTGCACGACGTCGCCCGGCTCGGCGAGAATCAGCGCCTCCTGCAGCCTGGTGGCGGCGTCCGGGCCGGCGGCGACCTCGATCGTTTTGGCATGGAGCGGACCGGCGAACGCAAGCGCGGCGCCGATGGCGATGGGGGTTGCAGGCATCCTCATGGCTCGGATGATGAACTGACAGCGGTGTAAGTCAACTGGAACTCCCCTCCCGCTTCCGGGAGGGGCTGGGGGTGGGCCTGTCAGAAAGCTGGGCGGCACCCTTGCCCACCCCTGACCCCCTCCCGCAAGCGGGAGGGGAATTGCAAGCGCCTACTTCTTCTCCGCCGCCAGCCCCGTCGCGCACAGCGCCGCCGAGCTGGCCGTGACCGCGATCACCTCGGCATCGCCGACCTTGCGGACCGCGGCGACGTATTGCGGGAGCGTCTTCCTGTCGCCCTGCAGCGCCTGGAGCTTGCGCAGCTGGCCGATGGTCAGGCGGTCGGTCATCCGCTCCGCCATGCATTCGGCGTTGGGTTCGGACAGGCCGCTATCGACCAGCGCGGACTTGACCCGGCCCTTGGCGAGCTTCTCGACGCAGCCGGTGGCGAGCAGGGCGGCTGCCACCGCTCCCATCAGAACCGCTCCCCCGCGCAGGCGGGGGCCTCCATCAATCAGGCGGACCGTTTGCGGCACGAGGTCCCCGCCTTCGCGGGGACGCCGCGAGGAGGCGGAGCGCTTGCTCAGTGCCCCAGCGCCTTGACGATATCTTCGACGACCTTCTTGGCGTCGCCGAGCAGCATCAGGGTCTGGTCCATGTAGAACACGTCGTTGTCGACGCCGGCATAGCCCACGCCGCCCATCGAGCGCTTGATGAAGAACACCTGCTTGGCCTTCTCCACGTCGAACACCGGCATCCCGTAGATCGGCGAGGACTTGTCGGTCTTGGCCGCCGGATTGACCACGTCGTTCGCGCCGATGATGAACGCGACATCGGCCTGGGCGAACTCGGAGTTGATGTCCTCCAGCTCGAACACCTCGTCATAGGGGACGTTGGCTTCGGCGAGCAGCACGTTCATGTGCCCCGGCATGCGCCCGGCGACGGGGTGGATCGCGTACTTGACGCTGACGCCCTTGGCCTTGAGCTGGTCGCCCATCTCGCGCAGCACGTGCTGGGCCTGGCTGACGGCCATGCCGTAGCCCGGAATGATGATGACGCTTTCGGCCTGTTCGAGCATGAACGAGGCGTCCTCGGCCGAGCCGCGCTTCCACGGGCGCTGCGCCTTGGCCTCGCCGCCGCCGGCCGAAGCCTCCGCACCGAAGCCGCCCGCGATCACCGAGATGAAGCTGCGGTTCATCGCCTTGCACATGATGTACGACAGGATCGCGCCCGACGAGCCGACCAGCGCGCCGGTGATGATCATCGCGGTGTTGTGAAGCGTGAAGCCCATCGCCGCCGCAGCCCAGCCCGAGTACGAGTTGAGCATCGAGACCACGACCGGCATGTCCGCCCCGCCGATCGGGATGATCAGCAGGAAGCCGATAATGAAGGACAGTACGGTGATCGCCGCGATCACCCACAGGCTCTCGTCCTGCGTGAAGTACGCGGTCAGCGCGACGATCGCCGCGAGCGTGCCGAGGTTGATGACGTGCCGCGCCGGGAGCAGGATCGGCGAGCCGCTCATGTTGCCGTTGAGCTTGGCGAAGGCGATGACCGAGCCGGAGAAGGTGATCGCGCCGATGGCGATGCCGAGGCCCATCTCGATCCGGCTAACCGGGTTGATCGTGCCTTCCGGCAGGAGGATGCCGAACGCCTCGGGGTTGAGGTAGGCGGCAAGGCCGACCAGCACCGCGGCGAGGCCGACGAGGCTGTGGAACGCCGCGACCAGCTGCGGCATGTCGGTCATCGCGATCCGGCGCGCGGTGACGATCCCGATCACCGCACCGAGCCCGATCGCCGCGACGATCTTGGCGAGGATCACGAGGTCCTCGGGCGTCGGGCGCGGCCACCAGTGGCCTTCGGGGATCGGCGCCTGCGTCGCCATGGTCGTGGCGACGGCGATGAACATGCCGATCATGCCATAGCGGTTGCCCGCCCGGCTCGTCGCCGGCGAGGACAGCCCGCGCAGCGCGAGGATGAACAGGACGCCCGAGGCGAGGTACGCGATCAGCGCCCAGGCGGGCAGGACAACATGCTCCATCGCCTCAGCCCTTCTTCTTCGACTTGTACATCGCCAGCATCCGCGCGGTGACCGCGAAGCCGCCGAAGATGTTGACGCTCGCCATCGTCACCGCGGCAAGGCCGAGCCAGCTCGACGCGAACCCGCCTTTCGCCGCCGCCGCAACCAGCGCGCCGACGATGATGACCGAGGAGATCGCGTTGGTCACCGCCATCAGCGGGGTGTGCAGCGCGGGCGTGACCGACCAGACGACATAATAGCCGACGAAGCAGGCGAGCACGAAAATGCTCAGGATCGAGATGAAGTCCATGTCAGTTCCCCGAAGTCTTCGTGGCGGTCCAGGGCAGCACGAAGCTGCGCCCCTCCGCCCAGGTCATACCGACCATCTTGCCGTCCACGAGACACGCGGACGTGTGATAGAGACCCTGGCCATCGGTCGTGCGAAACGCCACGCACGAACGGCCCTGCGCGGTCCCTGCCTTCCCGGCGAGGATCTCGCTGTCATAGAACGAGCCAGTCACCACCTTGTCCGGCGCGATGTGCAGGACCATCGGCTTGCTGTACGGCGCATCGTCAAGCGACGGGCGAAGGTCGACGGTCCACTCGCCTTCGATCTGGGCGTAAGCAGCGCTTAGTGGCGGCGGCGGCGGCGGTGGTGGCGACTGGAAGCCGACGAGGGTCAGAGCCATCACCGCTCCGAGTACCGGACTCACCCGAGCAACCTCTCGCTCACGACCTTCCCGCCCTGCGTCAGCCGCACGGCATTGCCGATTTCCTCGTCCAGCACCGGTTTCCCCGCGTCCTTGTCCCAGAACGCCGAGAGGAAATTGAACAGGTTGCGGCTGAACAGGGCCGAGGCGTCGGCCGGCAGGTGCGCCGGGGTGTTCGAATAGCCCACGATCTTCACGCCGTGCTTCTCCACCACCTGGTCCGGCACCGAGCCTTCCACGTTCCCGCCCTGCGCCACGGCGAGGTCGTAGATCACGCTGCCGGGCTTCATCGTCGCGATCTGCGCGTCGCTGATCAGGCGCGGCGCGGCGCGGCCAGGGATCAACGCAGTGGTGATGACGATGTCCTGCTTGGCGATGTGGCTGGAAACCAGTTCGGCCTGGGCCTTCTGGTATTCCTCGCTCATTTCCGTGGCATAGCCGCCCGCGCCCTCGCCCTCGATCCCGGCGACGCTTTCGACGAAGATCGGTTTGGCGCCGAGGCTGACGATCTGTTCCTTCGTCGCCGAACGCACGTCCGTCGCCGAAACCTGCGCGCCGAGGCGGCGGGCGGTGGCGATGGCCTGGAGCCCGGCGACGCCCACGCCCATGATGAACGCCTTGGCAGCAGAGACAGTGCCCGCCGCGGTCATCATCATCGGGAAGGCGCGGCCATAGAGGTTGGCGGCGACCAGCACGGCCTTGTAGCCGGCGAGGTTCGACTGTGAGGAGAGGATGTCCATGCTCTGCGCGCGGGTGATGCGCGGCATGAACTCCATCGCCAGTGCTTCGAAGCCTGCGGCGGCATAGGCATCGACCCGGGCGCGCTGGCCGAACGGGTCCAGCCCCGCGACGATCCATGCGCCGGGATTGGCACCGGCGAGCAGCGCCACTTCCGGCCCCTGCACGCCGAGCACGATGTCCGCGCCCTTCGCGGCCTGCCCTTCCGCGGCGATCTCGGCCCCGGCGGCGGCATAATCGGCATCGGCGATCGAGGCGGAAACGCCCGCTCCCGCTTCGACGGTGACCGCCGCGCCCAGCGCGATGAACTTCTTCACAGTTTCGGGCGATGCCGAAACACGAGTTTCCCCAGTCGCGCGTTCGCGAAGAACGGCGATCCGCGTGGCCGCGCTCACCCGCTGGTTACTGGATGACGACGACGACGATCGCGGTGAGCACCGCGAGGATCGGAACCGACCACTTGAGGAGATTCACGAACCCGCCATAGGTCTGGTTGGCGGCCTTCATGTCGTTGCCCGAAGCCATTTTTCTTCCCCATGTCCATGGCGCGAGCGCTTGCTGCGCGCCGAATTGCAGGGTTCCTCTATCGTCACAACGCGCGCACCTCAAGGGCGCACGAACCATCCCACGCTTAACAGCCCCTTTACCCTTCGGTCCTATGAACTGTCCCATCCGAGGACGGGAGAACAATGGCCGAGACCGAACAGCGCCTGCTGATGCTCATCGACGACGAGCCCGCGCAGTGCCGTTTGATCACGGCGCTCGCGGCCCGCGAGGGCTGGCGCACGATCATCGCCCGCGATTCGGAAACCGCGATCGCCACCCTCGGCACGCGGCAGGGGATGCAGCTGGGCGCGATCATCCTCGACCAGTGGGTGCCGGGCGACGACGCCTGCAACCTCATCGCCGAACTGAAATCGCGCCGCCCTGCCCTGCCGATCCTGATGCTCACCACCAGCGCCTCGCCGCTGCTGGCGGTGGAAGCGATGCGCGCCGGGGCGACCGACTACCTGATCAAGCCGGTCGCGCCCGACCGGCTGCTGCTCGCCCTGCGCAGCGCCACCACCCGGACCAATCCCGCGACCGAGCTCCAGCCGCTGACCGAGAAGATCGGCGCGAGCCTCGATTTCGATGCGATGATCGGGGCGGCCCCGGCGTTCCGCGCGGCACTCGCCGTCTCGGCCAAGGCGGCGCGCACGCACAGCCCGGTGCTGATCGAGGGTGAGAGCGGCACCGGCAAGGAGATGCTGGTCCGCGCAATCCACGCTGCCAGTCCTCGAGCCCGCACCCCGCTGCGCTTCGTCAACGCCGGGGGCACGCCTGCCAACCAGCTCGAATCGGTACTGTTCGGCCACGAGAAGGGCGCGTTTCCGGGCGCGTTCGAGCGGCACATCGGCGCGCTCCAGCATGCCGACGGCGGGACGCTGGTGATCGACGAGATCGACCGCCTGCCCCCGCACGTACAGGAACGCCTCGCCCGCTCGATCCAGCGCGGCGACGTCCAGCCGATCGGCGCGCGCCATTCGTTCCGGGTGGACGTGCGCATCCTTGCCGCGAGCAACACCTCATTGCGCGAGCTGGCCGAGGGCGGGCTATTCCGCCAGGACCTGGTCGAGGCCCTTTCGTCCGTGGTGGTGAGCCTCCCCGCGCTGCGCGAGCGCGCGGGCGACATTCCCGCGCTCGCCCGCCATTTCCTCGCCCGCATCGGCGAGCAGCCCGGTCTGCGTCCGCTCGGCATCACTGACGGGGCGCTGGCGCTGCTGGGCGCCTACGACTGGCCGGGCAATGTCCGCCAGCTCCAGGCCACGCTGTTCCGCGCCGCGGTGTTCTGCGACGGCGACGCGCTGACCGGGCAGGACTTCCCCAACCTGTCCAACATGGTCGGCGAGACCACCGCCACGCACCAGCACCAGCCGGAAAGCGCGGGGGTGATGCTCTATGCCGCCGACGGCAACCTCCGTCCGCTGGAAGAGATCGAGGCCGACGTGATCCGCCTCGCCATTGGCCACTACCGCGGGCGGATGACCGAAGTCGCGCGGCGGCTGGGGATCGGGCGCTCGACTCTTTATCGCAAGCTCAGCGAACTCGGCATCGACAACGCGGCCTGAGGGCCCAGCCTCAGCCCCCCTCCCGCCGTCGTCATTGCGAGGAGCGCAGCGACGAAGCAATCCACAGCCGCTCACCATGGATTGCCGCGGCTTCGGCCTCGCAATGACGCGGCCTGTGGTCGCACTTTCCGCTTTGGCGGAATGCCTTGTTGATCTGCAACCCGCCCCCGCGCTAGCCTGCCCGCCTCACCCCTTTCTGGACGGGGCAGGACACCCATGACGAACCCGATCGACTTCACCGGCAAGACCGCGCTGATTACCGGCGCGGCCTCCGGAATCGGCGCGGCGACCGCGCGCTTCCTCGCCGCCAACGGGATCGAGGAGCTGATCCTGATCGACCTCGACCGGCCGGGCCTCGATACCCTGGACCTGCCGTGCAAGGTCCAGCCGATCGGCGGCGACGTTTCCGATCCTTCGCTGTGGACCCTGCTCGCCCGCGAGATTCCGGGGATCGACCTCGCCGTGATCAACGCCGGGATCGCCGCGGGCGGGGCGATCACCGATACCGACGTGACCCAGTGGAAGAAGGTCATCTCGGTCAACCTCGATGGCGCGTTCCTCGGCCTGCGCTTTGCGCTGCGACTGATGAAGCGCGCGCAGAAGGGCTCGGTGGTGCTGACCGCTTCGGCCGCCGGGCTCAAGGCCGCGCCGGGCAGCGCCGCCTATTCGGCCTCGAAGGCGGGCGTGATCCAGCTCGCCAAGGTCGCCGCGCTTGAAGCCGCCGAATACGGCGTGCGGGTCAACGCCATCGCGCCGGGCGGGGTCGATACCCCGATCTGGAACGACCTGCCGTTCTTCAAGGACATTGCAGCGAAGGAGGGCAGCCGCGAGGCCGCGATCGAGGCGATGGCGAAGATGGCGACCCCGCTCGGCCGCTATGCCACGGCCGACGAGGTGGCCGGGCAGATCGGCTTCCTCCTCTCCGACATGGCGGCGACGATCACCGGCAGCGTCATGGTCAGCGACGGCGGCTATACCGCCTGATGGGCTGGCCGCAGCGCTTGGGCGTGGGCGCGGCCCGGCTGGTGTGGAAGGTGACGCAGCCGCGCACGCTGGGCGTGCGGGCGCTGGTGATCGACGCTGACGACCGGCTGGCGCTCGTCCGCCATACTTACGGCAATTACTGGTACCTCCCCGGCGGCGGGGTGAAGAAGGGCGAGTCCATACTCGCCGCGCTGGGCCGCGAACTGGCCGAGGAACTGGCGATCCGCGACTACCGGGTGGAGCGGGTGCTCGGCCTCTACCTCAACCGGCTGGAGGGCAAGGAAGACCACGTCGCGGTCTATGTGGTGCGGGTGGATGCCGGGCACGCAATGGCCCGCAACGACCGGCTGGAAATCGAGGACTGCGGCTGGTTTCCGCTGGACGCGCTGCCGGAGGGGGTGTCGCCGGGGACCGGGCGGCGGCTGGCGGAATGGCGCGGCGGGACGATGGGGGATGGGCGGTGGTGAGACGACGCGGCGGCAGGATGCGCGAGTTCCTCCTGCTGGCTACACGGCATCTCGCGTTTCCAATCGAGACGAAACCGAATCCTTACGTCGAGGAAAAAGGTACACCCCGCCTTAGGTCATGGTGTTCCTGGACCACCTTCTCCCGACTTCAAGATAACGCCGACTATTGGACTGCCGAATTGCCGCTTGAATCTGAGCTCGGGGAATTTTGGACGGAAGATGGCGGCACTTGGGGACAGCCGTTCCCCTACCATGATCTCTCGCATGTCATAATTCCACGGCATTTCATCGAAGAGACTATCTCCTCTCCATTCGGATTCCAGCAATGGAGCCACGAGCAGGACCTCATTGGATTATCGGATAGTCTGGCGTCGACCCACATCCGCCATCGAGTGTCCCGGTGGGCGCTTGAGGCAAAAATTTATTGACGGTGATGCAGTGGGCATTTTGCAATCTCCGGCACCCTGGACTTGATCCAGAGCCCCACTTTGTTGTGATCGCGCGAAAAGTAAGCGAGAGCCCGGCATGACCGGGTTGGGGAAGTTGTCAGGTAGCCGCTACCCCTCACCCATCTGCGAAAAGTCGGTCAGCGCCGCGTCCCGCAGCCCGCGCCAGACCCGCGCTGCCTGCACCGTCTCCGCCACGTCGTGGACCCGGTGGAGCTGCACCCCCGCATCCATCGCCTTGATCGCCAGCGCCACGCTGCCGCCCAGCCGCTGGTGCGCCGGGGCCTCGTTCGAGAGCGCGCCGATCATCCGCTTGCGGCTCGCGCCGACCAGCAGGGGCTGGCCGAGCGCGTGGAACAGCGGCAGCGCGTTCAGCAGGGCGAGGTTCTCGGCCAGCGACTTGCCGAAGCCGATGCCGGGATCGAGGATGATCCTGTCCTTCGACACCCCCGCCGCCAGCGCCGCATCGCGCCGCTCGCGCAGCCAGTCGAACACGTCGAGCACGACGTCGCCATAGCGGCCCTCGGCGTGGAGGTCGTCGGCGCCGCCCGGCGCGTGCATCAGCACGACCGGCGCGTCGGCGCGCAGGACGATCTCCAGGCTGCGCGGGTCATGGCGCAAGGCGGACACGTCGTTGACGATCTGCGCGCCCGCGCCCAGCGCCGCCTCGATCACGCTCGACCGGCGACTGTCGATCGAGACCGCCGCGCCCGAGGCGGCGAGCCGCTCGACCATCGGGACGACACGCTTCAGTTCGTCGCCCTCCCACACCGCCGCTGCGCCCGGCCGGGTGCTTTCGCCGCCGACGTCGACGATGGCCGCGCCGGCCTCCAGCATGGCCGAGGCATGGGCATGGGCCTCGCCCGCGTCGTCGAGGAACTTGCCGCCGTCGGAAAAGCTGTCCGGCGTCATGTTGAGGATGCCCATGACCTGCGGCTGGTCGAGCCGGATGGTCCGCGCCTCGCCGTGGATGGTCTTCAGCGCTAGCGGCGGGTGCGCCATGCGCAGGTTCGCCCACTGCTCCTCGCCCTCGGCGGCGAGTTCGTCAGGGAGTTTGGCAAGTGCCTCGGCGATGCCCGCGGGCGACAGCTGCCGGCGCGACACCACCCGCCCCCCGGCGCGAAGGATCAGCGCGAAGCGGTGGGCATAGACCAGCCCGCCGGCGAGGCGGACCGCGTCGCCTTCCTCGCTCTGCGGGCTTTCGGCGAGGCCGATGGGGCGGAGGTAGAGGGTGGTGGTCATGGTTCTGCTTAACCGCAATTCCCGTCGCAATCCTCAAAATCGTCACCCTGAACTCGTTTCAGGGTCCCCTTTGGGCTTGCTCCGAAGCACTGTTGACGGAGCAATGGCGCCGCTGTGCACCACTCTCGGCTCCGGAGGTGGATGTGAGGGGATGCTGAAACGAGTTCAGCATGACGTCGCATTGAGGGTGTGCGTTGGCTGACCTCAATCCTCCACCGCCAGCAGGTACAGCTGCCGCAGCGCGTCGATCGGCTTGACCTCGCCCTCGTGCTCGACGTGCCAGAAGGTCCAGCCGTTGCACGACGGCGCGCCCTGCAGCTTGGCGCCGAGGCCGTGGATCGAGCCGATCTCCGCGCCCGCGGCCAGCGAGCCGTCGGCGCGCACCGTGGCGGAGAACTTGCGCTTCCTGTCGAACAGCACCGTCCCCGGCGCGAGCAAGCCCGCTTCGACCAGCGCGCCGAACGCGACCTTGGGGGCGCTGCGCTTCGACTGCATCGTGGTCAGCGCGCTCTCATCGAGCGGCAGGGCCAGCGCGATGCGCTCCTCGGCGACCTCGATGTAGGTTTCCTCGCGCTCGCAGCCGATCCAGTCGCGCCCCAGCCGCTTGGCGACCGCGCCGGTGGTGCCGGTGCCGAAGAACGGATCGAGCACCACGTCGCCCTTCTCGGTCGTCGCCAGCATCACGCGGTAGAGCAGCGCCTCCGGCTTCTGGGTCGGGTGGGCCTTGGTCCCGCCGCGCTTGATCCGCTCCTGCCCGCCGCAGATCGGGAGGACCCAGTCGGAGCGCATCTGCAGCTCGTCGTTGAGCGTCTTCATCGCGCGGTAGTTGAAGGTGTACTTCGCCTTCTCGCCCATCGACGCCCAGATCAGCGTTTCGTGCGCGTTGGTGAAGCGGGTGCCCTTGAAGTTGGGCATCGGGTTGGCCTTGCGCCAGACGATGTCGTTGAGGATCCAGAACCCCATGTCCTGCATCATCGCGCCGACGCGGAAGATGTTGTGGTAGCTGCCGATCACCCACAGCGCGCCATCGGGCTTGAGGATGCGGCGGGCCTCCACCAGCCATTCGCGGGTGAACTTGTCGTAGGCGGCGAAGCTGTCGAACTGGTCCCAGTGATCGGTCACCGCGTCGACATGGCTGCCGTCGGGCCGGGCAAGGTCGCCGCCGAGCTGGAGGTTGTAGGGCGGATCGGCGAAGATCATGTCGATGCACGCGTCGGGCAGCGAGCGCATGCCCTCGATGCAGTCGCCGCGCAGGATCGAATTGAGCGGCAGGTCCTCGCGCCGGACCGCCGGAGCGACGGCCTCGCGGCCGCGGTGCTTGAGTGCGATGGTCGCCATGTCGGTTGCAGTTTCCCCCTGTCGAAGCGCTCAGGGTGAGTCTTCCGGGACTCCGCGTCAAGCCGCGACTCGCCGGAATCCTTGAGGAATCAGGCAAGCCGAGAGGGAGAACGAAACGAGTCCCACACAGCATGTTGAGTCCCGCAGGGCGCGGCGGACTCAAGATGATGTGGTGTGGCGCGGAGGACTCGGCTGCGAAAAAATCCGCTGTTTCCCCGCGCAGGCGGGGAACTCCAACGATCAAGCAGACCGTTTGCCGAGGGAGGCCCCCGCCTGCGCGGGGGCGCAGGTGGTCAGAACAGCGCGAGCTGCGCCACGGGCGCGAAGCTGCGCCGGTGCAGTGGCGTGGGCCCATGCTGGCGCAGCGCGGCGAGATGCTCGGGCGTGCCATAGCCGGCGTTGCGCTCCCAGCCGTAGTGCGGGTGTGCCTCGGCAAAGCTGCGCATCAGGCGGTCGCGGTGTTCCTTGGCGACGATCGAGGCGGCCGAAATGCACGGCTCGATGGCGTCTCCGCCGACGATGGCGCGCGCCGGCCAGCGCCATTCGGGTCGGCGGCCGTGCGGGGTGAGGTTGCCGTCGACCAGCACTTCGTGCGGGTCCTCGCCGAGCTGCTCGCACAGGCCCGCGACGGCGCGGGTCATCGCCAGCATCGTCGCGCCGAAGATGTTGAGCGCGTCGATCTCCTTGACTTCGGCGACCCCCACCGCCCAGCGGCAGCGGCGCTTGATCTGCGCTTCAAGTTCGGCCCGGCGGGCGGGCTTGAGCTTCTTGGAATCGTCGAGCCCGGCCGGACGCGGCTTGCACAGCAGGACGGCCGCGGCAACGACCGGCCCGGCGAGCGGCCCCCGGCCCGCCTCGTCGACACCGATTCTCAGGATTTGCGTGGCACAAGATGCCATGATGACAGTTGATCCCGTGATGAAACGCGTTTCCCTGCTGGCGCTGCTATCGCCAATCGCCCTCCTCCTCGCAAGCTGCGGCGGTGCCAAGGCCGGGGACAGCCCGGGGCACAATCGCGCGCACCCGGCCGCCGAAGCGAAGCAGGCCGCCTACCGCGTAACCGACCTCGGCACGTTCGACGAGCCGTGGGCGATGGCCTTCCTCCCCGGCACCGGGATGGTGCTGGTGACCGAGAAGGCCGGCAAGCTGAAGCTGCGCCATGAGGACGGCAAGGTCGTGGACGTCGCGGGTGTCCCCAGGGTCGCTTACGGCGGCCAGGGCGGCCTCGGCGACATCGCGGTCGGCCCGGGCTTCGCCAGCGACGGCATGGTGTACCTCAGCTGGGCCGAGGCCGGGGACAGCGGACGGCGCGGCGCGGCAGTCGGCCGGGCGCGGCTGGTGCTGGAGGGCGCGCCGCGGCTCGAAGGCTTGCAGGTGATCTGGCGGCAGGATCCGAAGGTCGTCAGCGGCGGGCACTTCTCCCACCGCATCGCCTTCTCGCCCGACGGGAAATACCTCTACGTCTCCTCAGGCGATCGGCAAAAGAAGACGCCCGCGCAGGACCTTGCGGTCAACCTCGGCAAGATCGTCCGCCTCAATCTCGACGGCTCCCCGGCGGCAGGCAATCCGTTCGCGGACAAGGGCGGCGTCTCCGCCCAGATCTGGTCGTACGGGCACCGCAACGTGCTCGGCCTCGCCGCCGATGCGCAGGGGCGGCTGTGGGACCTCGAGCACGGCCCCGCCGGCGGCGACGAGCTGAACCTGGTGGAGGCGGGCAAGAACTATGGCTGGCCGCTGGTGTCGGACGGCGACAACTACGACGGCAGCCCGATCCCCCGCAACGAGACCCGCCCAGACCTTGCCGGCCCGGCGATCAGCTGGAACCCGGTGATCGCGCCGGGGGACTTCGTGTTCTATTCGGCCGACCTGTTTTCCGGCTGGAAGGGCCAGGCGGTCATCGCCGGCATGGGCTACCCCGGCCTCGTCCGCGTCGCCATCGACGGCGACAAGGCGCGCGAAGTCGAGCGGATTGCGCTGGACAACCGCATCCGAGAGGTGCGGCAGGCACCCGACGGCGCCCTGTGGGTGCTGGAAGACGGCGAAGGCGGGCGGCTGCGGCGGGTGGCGCCGCGATAATCGCGTTCAGGACACGGAATTACACCTTGCGCGGCCGGTTTGTGAACCACTCCAGAAGCATCCGTCCCATAACCAGCGCCGCCCCGCAGGCCAGCCCGGCCCCGAGCGCCGGAATGGCGGTGAACCAGATGCTATCGGGCCGGGACGCAATAAGGCCGGGAAGGAAAGTCGCGGTCGCGGGGCTCGCCAGGGCGATACCGACGACAAGCGCCAGCCAGAACCTGGTTTTCGCCGCGATGCCGATCCACGCTCCCACGAAGAACGGCAGCAAATAAACCAGCAACAGCGCCATTCCCGCCCCCCGCCTGCAGCGACCCTAGAACCCTGTCGACCACTTCACCGCCACGCCCTTGTCGTCCGGCACGCTTGCGAAGTGCCCCGGATCCTTGCGGTAGAACACGCTCGCGGCAAGGTCGCCGTTCCACAGGGTGCCGCGCCACGCCAGCTCGCTCATCAGCTCGCGCCCGTGCGGGGTGAGCGATAGCGTGCGGGTGGCGAAGTCGGCCTGGCCCGTGGTGTAGTCGTAGCCGACCGGCAGCGTCAGGTTCAGCCCGCCGCTCTCCACCCGCAGCGGCTGTGACACGCGAAACGCCAGCGCGTCGCCCTTGCCGAAAACGCCGCGCTTCTCCACGTCCACCGCCCAGGCCGAGCTCATCAGGTTCGAGCCGCCAACCAGCCCGCCCGCCTCGGGCCGGGTCCAGCCGATCCGCGCCGCTGCGCCCAGCCGCCACTCGGGCGCGACCTGCCAGCCGGCGCGGGCGTCGGCGAACAGGGTGCGCGCCCCGCCACCGCCAAACGCGTCATTAAACCGCGCGCCGAGCACGGTGTGGTCTTCATCGACCATGGACAGGCCGATGGTCCCCTCGACCGGGCCGAACCGGTGGTCCACCGCCATGCCGAGCCGCATCATCTGCTCCTGCCGGCGGCGGCTGACGAGCGAGCCGGCGAACTGCACCGGCGTCGTTACCGCGTCGCCGCGCTCGGCGCTGAAGGTCAGCCCGGTCCGCCCCAGCATGGTGCGATAGGCGAACGCAGTGCTGCCGTACTGGTTGGGCCCAAGCTCGCTGCCCGGCGAACCGGCGACCATGAACGCCGGCTCGCGCCGCCCGGCCAGCCGCGCGGAAAGCCCGTCGGCCGACTGGTGCCAGGCGAAACCGAGCTGCTGCCCCGGCGCGATCTTCGCGGTCACGGTCGCGGCGAGCACCCGCGCCTGGTCCGCATCCTCGCGGCTGAGGCGCAGCGGTTCGATCCAGTTCATCCGACCCGAGCGGCCATCGATGTTGAAGGCGAGGCTCAGCCCGTCGGTTCCGGTCGCGACGTGGCGCGACTTGTCGAGCAGGGCGTTGGCCAGCCGCTGCTCGACCGGTGCGGTCTTCAATCGCGCGGCAAGATCGAGCGCGAAGGCGCGCGAGTACCCGTCGAGGATGACCGCGCCGAGGCCCGCGGTACGCACCGCATCGCCCATCGCCGCGCCGGTCGCCCCGGTCACGTCGCCGAGCGGCAGCTGCGCGGTCGTGCCGGCGAGCGAGGTCGTGCCCTGCGGCTGGAAGGCGGCGGTGATGTCGAGGATGCCGCGGCCATAGGTCGCGTCGACCCCGGTCGGGCCGACGTCGCGCGCGGTGCGCAGCAGCAGGTCGACGATCTGCTGGCCGGTCAGGTTCGGGAACGCCTGCGCCAGCAGCGCCACCGCCCCGGTCACTTGCGGCGCGGCAAAGCTGGTGCCGTTGACCAGCGTCACGAAAGTGCTGCCGTCGGCGTCGGTCGTGACCTTGACTGTGCTGCCTTCATAGACGCAGCAGAGCCGCTCGCCCCGCGCGGCGAGGTAGTATTGCCCCTCGCTTCCGGCGCGGTTGCTGAACGAGGATATCACACCCGAAGCGCTGACCGAGCCGACGATCAGGACGTTGCCGTTGCCGGACTCGCGGATGCCGGAGGCGAACGGATCGGCCGTGGTGCCGTCGACGCCCGCCTCGGTCGAGCCGCCGTCGTTGCCGGCCGAGACCACGATCACTACGCCCGCCCCCGCCGCACGGGCGACCGCGTCACGCAGCACGGCCGCCGGCGGCGATCCGCCGAGCGAGAGGTTGATCACCCGCGCCCCGGACGCCACCGCCCGGTCGATACCGCGCGCGATGTCCGGGTCCTCGAGCGAGCAACCGTCGCCGCTGGCATCGGCGCAGGTTCCCGGGGCGTCGGCGCGCAGGACCTGGATGGTCGAATCGAACGCGATGCCGACGACACCGCTGTTGTTGCGGGCCGCCGCGGCGACGAGCGCGACCTGGGTGCCGTGGTCGTCCTCGCCCTGGATCCCGCGGCTCCCCGCGACGTCGGCGCTAGCCGAGGAGATGCGCCCGGCAAATTCCGTATTGGTGGTGTCGATCCCGGTATCGACGATCGCCATCGTCACCCCGCGCCCGGTCGCGCCCCGCTGCCACGCGGTGATCGCCCCGTGATAGGCGGGCCCGTCGGAGCGGTTGTATTCCTGGGTGATGAAGTTGGTCGGCGTCGGCGTCGGCGTGGGTGCCGGAGTCGGCGTGGGGGTCGGCGTCGGGACCGGAGTGGGCGTCGGACTGGGCGCGGGAACGGGCGTCGGCGTGCTCTGCATCCCGCCGCCCCCGCCACACCCGGCGAGCATCACGAACCCGCTGCACGCCAGCAGCAATGCGGAGACGCGGCGGCTGCGCGCCTGACCCATGTAATCAACCTGCATCGGACCCACCCAACATCCCGCACCGGGCCTTTCCGGCCGGCGGGGTTTCAACCGGCCCGCCTTGTAGCTATGCCCACCTGAATGCGCCGTAAATGACCGCCCGCATAGTTACGGACGATTTTCGGAAAATGGTTGATGCCCTTTGATTCCTCGCGCGTCGATTGCTGGATCTTCGATCTGGACTACACGCTCTACCCCCGCTCGACCGGCCTGTTCGACCAGATCGACGTGCGGATGGGCGAATATATCGCGCAGCTGCTGGGCTGCCCGGTCGACGAGGCGCGGCGTATCCAGAAGGATTACTTCCACGCCCACGGCACGACGCTCGCCGGGCTGATGCACCACCACGGGGTCGCCCCGCACGATTTCCTCGCCTATGTCCACGACATCGACATGGCGCCCCTCGCCCTCGCCCCGCGCCTCGCCCACCTGCTCGACGCGCTGCCGGGACGGCGGATCCTCTTCACCAACGGCGACGAAAGCTACGCGACCAAGGTCCTTGGCGCGCTGGAGCTCGGTCACCTGTGGCACGGGATGTGGGACATCCACGCGATGGCCTATGCCCCCAAGCCGGAGCCGCAGGCCTATGCCGGGATGATCGAGGCGCTCGACATCGATCCCGCCCGGTCGGTGTTTGTCGAAGACTCGGCCCGCAACCTCGTGCCGGCCAAGGCGCTGGGGATGCAGACGGTGTGGGTCGACGTCGGCACCGACTGGGGCCACCGCGGCAAGGACGATGCGGCGATCGATCTCGTCATCGACGACCTCGAACAATGGCTCGCCTCGCTTGTCGGCGAAGGCAAGCTGGGCTAGGCGCGCGCCCGACAGGAGACAAGACCGATGACCAGCCAGCTCGAAGCCCAGATCGAAGCCGCGTTCGACGCCCGCGACAGCGTGACCCCGGCCAGCGCCGACGTCCGCGCGATTGTCGACCAGGCGCTCGACCTGCTCGACAACGGCGAGGCCCGCGTCGCCGAGAAGGTGGACGGGGAATGGAAGGTCAACCAGTGGCTGAAGAAGGCGGTGCTGCTCTCGTTCCGCCTCAATGACAACGGCATCATGGAATACGGTGCGGCCGGTGCGCCGGCGTTCGACAAGGTGCCGCTGAAGTTCGAAGGCTGGGGCGAGAACCGCTTCCGCGACGCCGGCATCCGCGTCGTCCCCGGCGCGGTCGTGCGGCGCAGCGCGTTCATCGCAAAGGGCGCGGTGCTGATGCCGAGTTTCGTCAACCTCGGTGCGCGCGTCGGCGAAGGCACGATGGTCGATACCTGGGCGACCGTCGGTTCGTGCGCGCAGATCGGCAAGAACGTCCACATCTCGGGCGGTGCCGGAATCGGCGGAGTGCTCGAACCGCTTCAGGCCGGTCCGGTGATCATCGAGGACGGCGCGTTCATCGGCGCACGCTCGGAAGTGGCCGAAGGCGTGATCGTCGGCGAGGGCGCGGTGCTCTCGATGGGCGTATTCATCGGTGCCTCGACCAAGATCGTCGACCGTGCCACCGGCGAGGTCCACATCGGCAAGGTCCCGCCCTATGCCGTGGTCGTCCCCGGTGCGCTCCCCGGCAAGCCGCTGCCCGACGGCACCCCCGGCCCGTCGCTGTACTGCGCGGTGATCGTCAAGACCGTGGACGCGCAGACCCGCTCCAAGACCGGGATCAACGAGCTGCTGCGCGACTGACGGGGATTTGGCCGCGGCGGGGAAGCGTGGAACCGCTTCCCCTCGCCAAGCGTAGTTCCGGGCACAGGGCGCACAAGCGCCACAACATCCCGGAAGGTCCCCATGGAACAGCGCGGCGAAGAAGCCCACATCACCACCACCGAAGCGCGCGGCGGCGAAACGCCCCACATTGTCCGCTACGTGCTCGTGATCGGCCTGCTCCTGGCGGTTGCAGCCATGACCCTGATCTGGGTGACCGGTGCGCTGAACGCGGACCAACCGACGGAGGGCAGCGTGGTCAGCGGTCAGGCGGTTCCCCGCGAATAGGGGCTGACGCCGGAGCGGAGCGCATTATCTTCGGGTAATGACCACCGGCTGGAAACTCGATCATGCGCGGCGCGAGGTGCTGCTCGGACGCTTCCCTCCGCGCTATGCGGAGGTCGTGGCCGATCACGTCACCTTGCTCTCCAACGCCGATGGCGGCGCAAAGGCTGATCCCCCGCCGCCGGTCGCGAGCGCTCGCATCGTGGGCCATGCCGACGACGGCTGCGGCGTCGAGGCAATGGTGGTGGAGATCGATGGTTCGCTCGACCGGCCCGGCGGAGGGACGTGGCACGTCACCTGGTCGCTTGGCGAAGGGCGACGGCCGAGGGAGAGCAATGCGGTCATCGCCGAAGCCGGCTTCACACCATTGGACGGAGGAGAGCTCTTGCTCACCCCCGCCCGCTGGTGATCGTCAGAGCTTGGCCTGAATCGCCCTGATTTTCTGCAGGTGCTGTTCGACCACCCGCGCGGTCTCGCCGGCGAATTTGCGCAGTTCCTGCTCCGAACCGGTCGCCGCGTAGCTGCGCAGGGCGGCAGAGGCCTTCTCATGCGCCGCGATCTGGCGCTCGGCATAGCGCTTGTCGAAGTCTGCGCCTGCGGCCTTGAGCTCGGCCAGATCCGATTGCCCCGCGGCATCCAGCGCCGCGGCCGGCGTGAGGGGCGGGTTGAGCTTGCCCGCCGCTGCCTTCAGCGCCGCGCTCGACTTTTCGTGATCCGCGACCATCATCGCGGCGAACGCCTTGAGCTCGGCATTCTTGGCCATCGTCGCGGCGAGCTTCGAGCTTTCAATCTCGAACATGTCGGCCGAGGCCATCATGTCGACGAATCGCTGTGCGGTCACGCCGCTCGCGGCGTCATCGGCGGTGACCGGGGCATCGGCCGATGCGGTCGCATCGTCCATCCCCATGGCGGCGTCGGTAGAGGTGGCGGCGGCGTTGGAGTCGTCACGATCCGGCCCGCACGCGGACAACGCGAGCGCGGCGGTCAGGGTCAGGGGCAGAAAAACGCGCATGAAAGCAATCTCCTGGTGAATCGCTTTCGAACGGGGCGACCCGCCTCCCCGTTCCGTCGTTTGCGACGAATTGCCGTTTGGTTGCCGCAGGTTAGCGAATGGATCCGGGATCGCTGCAACTCGTTGGCGGCGGATGCGGTTTGACTCGGTTCGCGGCCGGCGCGATGCAGCGGCCATGGATATCCCCCGCCCTTCCCGCGCCCGCACCGCCGCGCGTCTGTTGCTGGCCCTGTTGTATTTCGTCGCGGGGGTTTTCCATTTGTGGAAGCCGCACCCCTTCCTCACCATCACCCCGCAGTGGGTGCCCGCGCCCGAGCTGGTCGTGGCGCTGACCGGCGTGGCCGAGCTGGCGGGCGCGGTCGCGCTCGCCCAAGGCTTCTCCATGCCGCTTCGGCGGGCCGCCGCATGGGGCCTGGCCGCTTATGCGGTCTGCGTGTTCCCGGCCAACATCAACCACTTCATCCTCGACATGGGCAGGCCCGACCACGGACTTGGCCTCGCCTATCACGTACCGCGGATGTTCGCGCAGCCGGTCGTGGTCTGGCTGGCGCTGTGGAGCGGCGGGGTGACCGACTGGCCGTTCCGCCGCAAACCCGCTTAAGCCTCGAGCATCGCCAGCGCCGCGATCCGTTCGCTGGCATAGCGGTTGGTGACAAGGCTTTCGAGCAGGCGCCGCTGACCCGGCGCGGTTCCGGGCCGCGCCGCCACCTTGCGGACGTGCGACACCCGTGCCGCGTAGATCGCCTCGACCAGCGCCCGATCGTGCCGCGCCGAACCGCGCGGGGAAAGCGCGTCGGCGGTGCGGACGGCGCTGGCGAGGAGCCTGGCAGCGGCGCCGTGCTGGACCGCCGTCGACCACACGGCATCGCGCACCGCTTGCGCCCGGGCATCCAGATCGAGCCCGGTTTCAGCCAGCACGGCCGCGACCGCTGGGCGATAGTGGGTCCGCTCGATGAACGCGTGCTGGGCCGCAGCGAAGGCCTCAGGCTCTTCGGCGGCGATAGCCCGCCACGCCGCTGTGAAACCCTCGCTGCCGGGTAGCGCTTCCCCGAAGCGCCCGGCCCAGCGCTTGCCTTCCGCTGCCACGAAGGCCGCGCAGGTCCCCGTCAAGCTCGCCAACTGGTAGAGTCCATAGGAGACGCCGCCCGGATCGTTGCGGCCGCTCGATACCGTGCCCGGCCCGCGGCCGCCGCATTCGTAGCGTTGCGACAGCGCACCCAGACGGCTCGTCCCGACCTGTGCGTCAGCGCCATCGAGCGCGCGGTCGATCCGGTCGACCTGGGCCTGGCTCAGCCGCCCGCCAAGCATCCCGCGCAAGGTGTCGAAAAGCGGCTTCCTGTCCATGGCGATCCCCTGCCGGTGCGATGAAGCCGCAGCGATTAGGAGCGCGCCTGCGCTGTAGGACAGCGAAAATGTCGCCAATCTGGAGGGACCTTCTCGGCTTGCCAAGCCGCGCCCGATGCCCGAGGGCGCATTCGATGTTCCTGAGCGACCCCTCGACCCTGCTCGCCTGCGTTATCGCGGTGTTTCTGGTCGGTATCGCCAAGGGCGGGTTTTCCGGTGTGGGCGCGCTCGCCACGCCTGTGCTGGCGCTGGCCCTGCCACCGACTACGGCGGCAGGGCTCCTGCTGCCGTTGCTGATCGTGCAGGACGCACTCAGCGTGTGGGCGTTTCGCCGCGACTGGGACCGCTGGGTGGCCGCGTGGATGCTACCCGGGATGGTACTGGGTGTGGGCATCGGCTGGGCGTTCGCGGCGACGGTCGACGAGAAGGCCGTACTGGCCGTGCTCGGGTTGCTCACGCTGGTGTTCGGGCTCTACCGCCTGTGGCTGGGGCGCGGCGGGCGGATCACCGCCGCATCGACCTCGCCAGGCTGGGTCGGGACGCTGTTCGGAATCGGTTCGGGGTTCGCCAGCCAGATTGCCCACGCGGGCGGACCGCCGTTCCAGATGTGGGTCACTCCGCGCAATCTGCCACATCTCACCTTCGTCGGCACGAGCGCGATCACCTTTGCCGTGATGAACTGGGTCAAGGTGCCGAGCTACATCGCGCTCGGCGTCTTCACCCATGAGGTGCTGATCGCCGCTGCCTTGCTCATGCCGCTGGCGCTGCTCAGTACCTGGTTTGGCATCTGGCTGCTCAAGCGGCTGAACCCGGCGCGGTTCTATACGATCATTTACTGGCTGATGGTGCTGCTGGGCGCGAAGCTCGCGTGGGACGGGATCGCCTGACCCGAACACGGAAAAGGGGGAGCGGCAGGGGTGAACCGCTCCCCCTCGAAGGGGTCTCTCTTACGGAGACTCAGGCGTCGACCAGCGTGCGCGTTCCGATGGGCTGGGTGCGGTCGAGCGTCGTGCGCGGCGAAGGCGTCTCGATGCCTTGCGACTCGCGGTGCTGGAGGATCAGGCGTGCGCGGCGCAGCCGGGCCTTGCGCGAGGTAAACGGGTTCTCGTCGTTCGGCGCAGCCGCGACCATCCGTTCGAGCAGCTCGCGGCGCGCCTCCGGATCGGACGGCACTGTACCGGGCATCGCGAACGAAGCGGCGGCTGGACGGCGAACTTCCGGCTCCGCGACCATTTCGGGCGTGCCGACGACCAGCGGTTCGGTGGTCCGCGCAAGCGGCATCACGCCCGGCTGCGAAAGTCGTGCCGGCGGACTGGCGACCGTCGCGGTCCGCTCGGAGGCGGCCTGCGAGCTGGAGGGCTCGTCGTACACCGCACGGCGGCGGCGCGTCGCGGCATAGATGCCCGCGCCGCCGAGCGCGACGATCCCCAGCAGCCCGGCGATCGCCAGGGTGTTGTCACCGCCATCATCGGCCGGCGCAGCGACGGGGGCCGGCGCGGCTTCGGCAACGGGAACCGGATCAACCGGCGCGGTTACGGCAGGCGGCGGGGCAGACGGTTCCACCGGCTCAGTCGTGGTCGCAGGGTTGGCGGTGGTGTTGCTGGTGGCAGGCTGCGCCGCGGGCGCTGAACGTGCAGCGCTCCGGGTGGCGGTCGCCGTGCGAGATTCGGCCCTCGGCGCGGCAGACGGGGTTGCGGCAGGGGCCGCGGACGAAGGGATGGCGACCGGCTCCGCAGTCACCGGCGAAGGCACCGCGACCGGGGCAGGGTCCACAGACGGCAGGACGATGGTCGGCGCCGGCGGCGCTACGGTCACCGGCGGCGGTGCAACCGTGGCGTCCTGGGCGAACGCGAACGAGGTGGGTCCGGCAGCCAGAAGCGCGGCAATCGCGACCCCGGCAAAGCGATGATGTGAAGTGTGGTGTGTCATGGCAAAGGTGAAACGGCGCAACCACGAGGCGGGTTGCCAACAAGCGTGCAATTCACCGCTCACCTGCAACAATTACACGACGAACTGCCAGACCTGACCAATCACGCAAGCCGATCATGAACGTTTCTGCTGATCGCCTGTACAAGTCATTAATCTGCGGTTCAACCAGTTGGCAACGGCAAGTCCCGTTACTGCGGGAGTATTTGCGTTTATCCCAACAGGACGATATCCCATCGGTATCGTCCGGCATCTAGCCTCTCCGCGACCGAAGTGAAGGCGTCGGTGCCCAGCCCTGTGTAAAGCGCGTCTTTGGCGTTCGCCGGCGCGTCCTCTGGAAAATACATCTGGAGGATGTTTCGGGCTTGGCGGCCGCTCGCATCGAAGTGGATATGAGGCGAACGGCGACCAATCGGTGAGTCGTAGGCTCCTGGCTTGATCGTCGTGAGCCGCCACGAACCATCGGATCCGGTCCGGATCGTGGCGTATCCCTGGAAGTCGGGATCAAGCGGCATCGTAGAGATATCGTCAGGGTGCGCGTAGCGTCCGGCCGCATTGGCCTGCCACAGTTCCAGTTTTGCGCCTTTGACCGGGTTGCCGAGTCTGTCGAGCACCCGTCCGCTGAGCTCGATCACCTCACCCAGCGCCCGCCGAGCGTGACCCCGGATCCGGGTCAGGTCGGCGTCGGCATCGGCCAGGTGCTGGACGGGATAAAACGGCCCGATGGGCGATTCCGCCGTCAGGGCGGGCGGATCGGCAGCAAGCGCGCGCGTTCCCATGGCCAAGGTCGCCAGAGCGCTGCCGGCAAAGACGCGGCGCGAAAGTCGGAATGCTTCGGACATGGGTGTTACGCTCCACTCACGGAGTTCGACCCAGGGCCATCGTATACTCTGCGGGCCGGATACTCAATGCACCCGCCCGCGGGAAAGGCCGCGGATCAGCATCGCCACACCCCCTATCATGGCGACCGATGCAGCGAGCAGCAGGACCGCCACCACCGTCTCCTGGAAACCGGTCCCAACATGACCGGCTCCGGCGATGGGCATGAGCGACGATGCGCCCCACAATGCCGCCAGCAGCGTTGCCAGCCAGTTGGCCCAGGCTCCGCCGACGAGAAGCAGGATAGTCGATTGCTCGGCCGCCCGGCCAAGCTGGACCCGGCGGCGCCACACCCCGGCGACTGCAATCAGCAGCATGCCGTTCATCAGGCCCTCGAGGTGCGCTGTCAGGCCCATGCGCGGGTTGGCCATGGTCCCGCTCGCCAGCCCCGTGAGCAGTCCAGCCATGACCAGCACTGCGCCGGCCGTCGCCAGGCGCGAAACGCTGCGTGCTTCCATCGCCCTTCCCCCCTTCATCCGCCGGTCAGGCCGGCACGATCACGACCTCCCCTTGCCGGGGCGCGCGCAGATTGCGCCCGATCTGTTCGACCACGAAATCGATCACCGCGCGGACGTGCGGCTGGCGGCGCGCGACATCGGTCGTGACCAGCCAGCATTGCGTCCCGAAATCCTCGACCGGCGGCATCAGGCGGACCACGCCCGGCAGATCGTCGCCGATCACGCAAGGGAGCAGCCCTGCCCCCAGCCCGGCGCGTACGCTGGTCTGGACGCTTGAGATCGTGCTGACCTTCTGCACCACCTGTGCGCCCGGCAGGTTGGCCACCAGCCATTCTGCCCCCAACCCCGGTCCGCCGCGGGCGATCGCGACCAGCGGATAGCGCGCCAGCTGCGCGAACTCCGAAGGGCGGCCATGCTCGACCGCGAGTTCGCGGCTGGCGAACCAGGCGACGTCGAGGTCGGCGAGGTGGCGCACCACCAGCGATTCCTGGACCGGGCGCGAGCCGAACCGCACCGCCAGCTCCGCCTCGCCGCGGGCGAGATCGAGGTTGGCGTCGGTGGTGATGATCTCGACAGAGATGCCGGGGTGGGTTTCGCGCAGCTGGCGCAGCGCCGGGATGATCCAGCTGTTTGCCGCGCTCTCGACCGTGGTCAGCCGCACCGTCCCGGTCAGCCGCCGGGTCTCCGCCGCTATCGCGCTTTCGAAGCCGAGCACCGCACGCTCGACCTCCTCGGCCAGCGGCAGCATGGCGGCGCCGCGCGGGGACAGCTCGTAACCGCTCGGCCGCCGGACGAAGAGCTGGGCGGCAACCGCCTCCTCCAGCACCGCGACCCGGCGCGAGACTGTCGCCTGACTGACCTTGAGCTCGCGCGAGGCGGACAAGGTGCTGCCGCTTCGCGCCACCGCGAGAAAGAACCTGAGGTCGTTCCAGTCGAGCAAGGAAAGCCCCTCCCCCGCAGCCGGTTATGCATTTGTGCAATGCCCCCCGGCAATAACAGTGTTCACGCTTCCCGACAAATCGCGCCTATTTGAACTCCATCGACAGCAGGCGCACCGCCCGCCGCCAGACCCGAGATGGAGTGACCGCCATGACCCTGACCAACCGCATGAACGCGCTGTTCGCCGCGACCCTCGCCACCGCCTTCAGCTTCGCCTTTGTCGTCGCCGCCATGCCGGCTTCGGCGCTCGTCCCCGGCGGGCTCGCCTGAGCCGCCGCGAAGCGCTCCCCCAAAGACCCTGCCAACCCCAAGCGGGGGACGCGCAAGGGCCCGGCAGGATCCTCTCCAGCTGCCGGGCCCTTTTCGCGTCTGCCGCGCGGTCAGTCGCCGTGCGTCATCGTCCAGAATCGCGGGCCCTTGAGCGGCACCGTCCAGTCGCTGCGGACCTCGAAACCGAGGTTGCGATACAGCGCGAGGTTGCTCTCGGTCGCGGTCTCCAGCACCGCCGGAACGCCCAGCGAAGCCGCTTCGGCAATCCCGGCACGAATGGCGAGCCCGCCCAGGCCCTTGCCCTGGCAATCGGGCCGGACCCCCGCCATGCGCAGGTACATCCAGCCTTCCTCGGGCGGGAGATGCTTGTGGATCGCCTCGTCGAGCACCGCCGCACGGACCAGATGGCGGCCGAAGATCGGCACGAACCGCAGCATCCCCGGATGCCACAGCGGCTCCTTCAGGTGCATCGCGCCGGGCGGCCGCCACAGCGTGACGACCTCGCACCCGGGCGTGCCCAGCACCATGCCGTTGGCGAGATGCTCGCGCACCATCCAGCGGTGGAGCTTCGGCAAGCGCTTCCGCCGCAAAGCGGGGTCGGGCATCATCCAGCAGATCGCCGGATCCTCGAAGAACGCGGCAGCGAGTGTGGCGACCGCGGCATCGACATGCCCCTCGCCGAGACGGACGATGGTCCGGTCCATCAGCTTTGCTCCGCACGGCGCAGCGGGCCGAGCAGGAAGGCGAGGAAACCGAGCGTGAACAGTCCGTCCCCGGCGAGGATAATGCCAAGACCCGGCTGGGCGGTCCCGGCCAGCACCCCGGGCAGCATCAGCGAGACCACACCCAGCTTGCCCGCAACGCCGGCCCATAAGACGGGACCGAACCTAGGTGGGTTACTTGCGACCAAGGCGTAAATGACGCCGAAGCATGCGACCAGCAGCGCCGCCACCTTCGCATCGAGGGCGCTGCCGGGCGCAAATACGCCGGGCAGGCCGATGGCGAAATTGTACAGCGCGGCAGCTCCGAACAGGATCCTCCAGCCTTTCACTGCGGATTTGTCTCGAAGCCGGGAACGCCTGCAATCTCGACCCATGGCTGGCGGCTGCGGGTCCATAGCTGCGCGGCGGGCTTGAGGGCGGACGTATCGTCCAGTGTCCCCGCCTTGACCCACACCAGGCCCGGGGTGGAGCCAACCAGGCTGAACAGCGGCGAGCCGCAGCGCGGGCAGAACTGGCGCTCCACCGCGCCGCCACTCTCGCCGCTGTCGGCATAGCTGCGGGTCTCGCCGGTCACGGCCAGCGCCGCCTTTGGCACGCCGATGATGATCGAGAACGCGCTGCCTGCCTGCCTCTGGCAATGGGTGCAGTGGCAGATGTAGGTCCCCACCGGCTCGCCCGTTACTTCGTATCGGACGTCGCCGCACAGGCAGCCGCCGGTTGCTTTGGTCATCGCCCCCTCCTTCTTGTCGAAGATCAGGGTGCGACCGGCTTACGCTTTCGTCAAGCGCGGTGCGGAACCGGGCGGGTGCGGACAGCGTTCTCGCGAAAAGCCAATCCGGAGTTGACCCGTGGAACGCCGCGAAACGATCACCGCCACCTTGCTGGGCGGACTGCTTGCCGGAGCGGCTTTGCATCTCGCGACCCCGACCCGGCCACTGCCCCAGCCCGAGCCCGCATGGCGCAAGAACATCCCCGCCACCTACTCGCCAGGCGATGCGGCGTACTATTCGGCTGAGACCTACACCGTCGAGCCTGCCCGACATGACGCGGCACCGCAGTACCCGCCGAACCAGGAGCCCGGCTTCGTGCCGCATCGGCACGACCAGACCCTGGCCTACGCGCAGGCCATGGTGCGGACGCCTTATGACGACCTTCCCCGCTATGATGCACGTCCGGCAAGGCCGCGCGTCGATACGGGCTCATCAACGGTGGAGGACGTGCCTGTCGCGCCCGATCCGGTGGCAGTGGCAGAGGTGGTGGTGACGCTGCCCGGCGCGTCTAGCGCGCAGTAACGACCGCGTCTTCGCGCCCATACCGGCGCGCGACCTCGGCGCAGACCAGCAACTGGATCTGGTGGAACACCATCAGCGGCAGGATCGCTGTCCCGACGATCGCGGCCGGAAACAGCACACCGGCCATCGGCACACCGGACGCAAGGCTCTTTTTCGATCCGCAGAACAGGATCACAATCTCGTCGGCGCGGGCGAAGCCGAACAGGCGCGACAGGCCCAGCGAGATGGCCATGACCAGCGCCAGCAAGGCTGCCGACAACAGCGCAACCATGGCGAGGTCGCGCGCGGCGACCTGGTGGAACAGCCCCTCGACCACCGCCGCGCTGAACGCGGTGTAGACCACCAGCAGGATCGAGCCGCGATCGACCGCGCTCACCAGCCCGCGCCTTGCGGCGATCCATGCGCCCAGCTTCGGCTGGAGCAGCTGGCCGATCACGAAGGGCAGCAGCAGTTGCAACATGATCGAACGGACCACCGCGCCGGTGTCGCCGCCGTGGACATGGATGCCGATGGTCAGTGCCACCAGCGCCGGGGTGATGAACGTCCCGAGCAGGTTCGATGCGGCCGCGCTGCACACCGCGGCGCTGACGTTGCCGCGCGCCATCGCGGTAAATGCGATCGACGATTGCACGGTCGATGGCAGCAGGGTCAGGAACAGGAAGCCCGTCGCCAGCTGCGGCGCGAGCAGCGTCGGCGGCACCTGCCACAGCGCCAGCCCGATGAGCGGGAACAGCGCGAAGGTGATCGCAAAGACGAGCAGGTGCAGCCGCCAGTGCGTCGCTCCCGCGATGACCGCGCTGCGCGACAGCCGCGCGCCGTGGAGGAAGAACAGCAGCACGATCGCCGCGTTGGTCACCCACGACATGCCGGTAGCTGCGCTGCCGCGCACCGGCAGGATCGCCGCCAGCAGCACCATCGCGATCAGCAGCGTCGAGTAGCCGTCGAACGGCCAACGGGAGATCAGGCGGCGCAAGCGAACGTCCTCGGCAAGGCAGATCGGACCGCGTGTGCCCCCCGCCTGCCGCGAGTGCAAGGGGCGATGGCCCCCGCCGCTAGAGCCCCAGCGTCGTCTTGAGGAACGCCGCGGTCTGGGTCAGCATCCGCCCGCGCGAGGCGGGGTCCTCGATATAGTGATCGAGCCCCTTGAACTCGACATAGTCGACCTGCTTGCCCGCCGCCTTGAGCCGCTGGACCATCAGCCGCGATTCATCGGCGGCCACGTTCTGATCGACCTCGCCATGGAACATCAGCACCGGGACCTTGAACGCATCGGCATGGCGGGCGGGCGAGCCTTCCTCGATATGCGGGCCGGTGCCGATGAAGCTGTTGACCAACTTGCCGCTTGACGTGTTCTCCTTCTCGCTCCGCCATTTGTCGAGGTCGGTCACCGGGGCGATGGCGACGATCGCCTTGTAGAGATCCGGATCGAGCACCGGCGACTGCAGCGCGGCGTAACCGCCATAGGACCAGCCGACGATGGCCAGCTTGCCCGGCGCGGCGATGCCCTGCGACGTCAGCCAGCGCCCGGCGTCGTTGACGTCGCCGATCGCGGTGCGCCACGAACGGAAGCCGTTCTTCTGGAACCACTCCGACCCGTAGCCGGCCGAGCCGCGGTAATTGGGCTGGAGTACCGCGAACCCCTTGGCCGCGAAGTACTGCGACAGCCAGTCGAACCCCCACTCGTCGCGCGCCGAAGGGCCGCCATGGGGCATGACGATCGCGGGCAGGTTCTTGCCGTCGCTGCCCGGCGGCAAGGTGAGATAGCCGGGGATCATCGTCCCGTCGGCGGCCGGATAGGTCACGGGCCTGACCTCCGCCAGTTTCATGCCCGCCAGTTCAGGCCGCACGGGGAGGATTTCGGACAGTTGCCGGGTGCCCTTGTCGTAGACGTAGAACACGCCCGGATTGACGTCGCTGCTGACGAACAGGACCAGCTTGTTCTCGTCCGCCGAGGCATCGACGTAGGATATCTGCGAGCTCGCCGGGAAAGCCTTGGCCAGCGAGATCGACAGCTTCTTCAGCTCCGGATCGAAGAATTCGACCATGCGCTTCTCGGCGGCGTAGCTCGCCCCGACGACGCGGCGCTGGCGGCCGATGGTGAGCAGCGAATCGACGTCGACGTCATTCCGCCCGAGAACGAGCTGCGGCTCCGCGCCGGGGACGAGCTTGCGGCTGAACAGCGCCTGGAGCCCGCCCCGCGCGCCGAACCCGTAAACGACGTCGAGTTTGCTATCGACCGCCAGCGGAACAAAGCCCGTGGCCGTCTGCGCATCGTATTCGACGGTGTTCATCGGTTGCCATTCGCGGCTGCCGGCGGCGCGGAACGAATAGGTATCGCGCCCGGCAAGGTAGCCGTTCTGATCATACTTCGTGGTGCCCATCACGCGAACCTGGCCGGCGCCATCGGAGATGTATTCGCTGGCCGTCTGGCGCGGCGGTTCGACCTCGCGAGACTTGCCGGAGACCGTGTCGATCGAGATCACCCCCAGCCCCGGCTTGTTACGCTTGACGATCGAGCCGGTGGTGAACTCCTCCGCGTTGTACTTGCTCAGGAGGATCGAATTCCCGCCGTCGGGGGAGACCAGGTCGACCACCGCGCCGCCGAAATTGACTTCGTAATAGGCGTTCATCTGCGTGTTGGGGGTGAGCAGCCTCATCCCCGACCCATCGCTGTTGACCGCAAGGACACGGCTGTAGACGTTGAGGTACTTGCCCTCCTTCTGCCTGAACGTGGCCATGCAGATCAGGCGCGTGTCGGTCGCGAAATCGCAGTAGTGAACCTCGTCTCCGTTGCCTTCGGATCCGGTCATCGCGACCGGCCGCCCGCCGTCGAGGGGCACGACCAGGATGCCTTCACCGCCTTGCGGCCGCGGCGCGACGACCGCGATCTTCTTGCCATCCGGCGAAATCGAGACATTCGCGACGCCTTCGCGCGCGGCAAACTTGGCAGCCACGGGATCGATCGCCTGTGCGTGGGCGGCACTCGAAAGCAGCAGCGCGAGGCCCGCGCCAGTCATGGAAAATCGTAGCAAGATGCTGTTCCCCCCGGAGAATCTGCGGGGAGACTAACCGATCGCGCTCGGCTGGCAACCATAGAAGCGATGAAATGCGAGCAATTTCAACGCGCGAGATAGTCCCGGCGGAATTGGGCCGCGAATGCCGCGAACCGCCCCTCGGCAATCGCCCCCCGCATCGCCGCCATCAGCTGCTGGTAGAACGAGAGGTTGTGCTCGGTCAGCAGCATCGCGCCGAGGATTTCGCCCGACTTGTGGAGGTGGTGGAGATAGGCGCGGCTGTAGGTCCCGCAGACCGAACAGGCGCAGCGCTCGTCGAGCGGGGCGGTGTCCTCGGCGTGGCGGGCGTTGCGCAGGTTGACAGGGCCGCTCCAGGTGAACCCCTGCCCGTTGCGCCCCGAGCGGCTGGGCAGCACGCAGTCGAACATGTCGACCCCGCGCTCGACCGCGCCGACGAGGTCGTCGGGCTTGCCCACACCCATCAGGTAGCGGGGCCGGTCCTCGGGCAGCATGGCGGGGGCAAAGTCGAGCGTGGCGAACATGGCCTCCTGCCCTTCTCCGACCGCCAGCCCGCCGATGGCGTAGCCGTCGAAGCCGATGTCCTTCAGCGCGTCGGCCGAGCGGCGGCGCAGTTCCTCGTCGAGCGCACCCTGCTGGATACCGAACAGCGCGCTGCGCTCCGCATGTTCGCCACCGGAGTTGAAGCCGTCGCGGCTGCGCTTCGCCCAGCGCATCGACATTTCCATGCTCCGCGCGATCTCGTCGCGCGGGCGGTCGGCGCGCGGGCACTCGTCGAAGGCCATGACGATGTCCGAGCCGAGCAGCCGCTGGATTTCCATCGAGCGTTCAGGCGTCAGCATGTGCCGCGAACCGTCGATGTGACTGGCGAAGGCGACCCCCTCCTCGGTGATCTTGCGCAGGTCCGACAGGCTCATCACCTGGTAGCCGCCGCTGTCGGTGAGGATCGGGCGCGGCCAGTTCATGAACCTGTGCAGCCCGCCAAGGCGCGCCACCCGCTCCGCGCCAGGGCGGAGCATCAGGTGGTAAGTGTTGCCGAGGATGATGTCGGCACCGATTTCGCGGACCGTCTCCGGCTTCATCGCCTTGACGGTCGCCGCGGTGCCCACGGGCATGAAGGCGGGCGTGCGGATTTCCCCGCGCTGCATCGCAATGGTGCCGGTGCGGGCCTTGCCGTCGGTTGCGTGGATGGTGAAGGCAAAGCGGGTCATACGGGTTGCGGCCCTTAGGGCGAAACGCCATGGGGGGCAAATGCTCGAGCCCTCCATCTATGCCGGCCTCACCGCAGTCGCGGTGCTGACCGGGTTCATCGACGCCATCGCCGGCGGCGGCGGCCTGATCATGCTGCCCGCGCTGATCTATGCCGGACTGCCGCCGCATGTCGTGCTCGGCACCAACAAACTGCAGTCGGTGTTCGGGACTTCGGTGGCGCTGCGCAATTACCGCAAGGCCGGATTGGTCACGATCCGCCCGAACCTCGCGACTGTGGGCTTCGTCTTCGTCGGCGCGGTCGCCGGAGCGCTGACGATTCAGCACTTCAGCGCTGACCTGCTGCGGCTGGTGGTGCCGCTGCTGCTGATCTCGGTG
Source organism: Novosphingobium sp. FW305-C-111 (assembly GCF_058783565.1). Lineage (NCBI taxonomy): Bacteria > Pseudomonadati > Pseudomonadota > Alphaproteobacteria > Sphingomonadales > Sphingomonadaceae > Novosphingobium > Novosphingobium sp. FW305-C-111. The sequence goes on along the minus strand of NZ_JBYSYP010000006.1, from coordinate 215,595 downwards.
GCACTCTACACGCTGCTCTCACCGCGCATGGACGACCATGACGGCGAGAGTGCGATCAGCGAGCCGCAGTACCGCCCGGTCGCCGCCGCGATCGGCTTCTATGACGGCTTCTTCGGCCCCGGCACCGGGCAGTTCTTCGCTGCGACTCAGGTGGGCCTGCGCGGGCTCGGCCTGACCCGTGCGACCGCGCTGACGAAGCTGTTCAACGTGACCAGCAATGTTGCCAGCGTCATCGTGTTTGCACTGGGCGGTCAGGTCATGTGGCTGCTTGGGCTGTGCATGGCGGCCGGCGCGATGACCGGCGGTTGGATCGGCAGCCATAGCGCGGCCCGCTTCGGCGCGAGGCTGATCCGCCCGCTGCTGGTCATTGCAAGCCTGGCGCTCACCGCGAAGCTGGTATGGGATTGGTTCAGCCGCTGAGCCGGCCCGTCAGCTCCGCCAGCAACCGCTCGCCAAGGATCTGCGGCCGCCCACTGAACAACGCCTCGACCTTGTCACGCCCACAGCAGCGCGCGCGGATTTCCGCCCGCAACGCCGGATCATCGGCCAGCCGCACCGCCGCCGAGACATAGTCCTCGATCGTTTGCGCGACCGTCCACTCCGGGAAACCGAGCCGGCCGAACAGCCCTTCGTCGATATGCTCGTGAACTTCCGGGCCGGTCTTGCACACCCCCGGCAGGCCGGCGATCACGGTGTCGACGATGCCGTTGGTGTTGCCGAACGGAAACGAGTTGGCAAACATGTCGCACCCGCCGAGCACCGCCATGTAGTCCGGGTAGGACAGGTGCGGATAGACCGCGCCGTCGGCGCCGAGGTAGCTCTCCACGAACTTGCGCAGCTGCATGTAGACGACCCCGTCGGCGAGCGCGGGGAGGAAGTGGAACTCGACCGGCGTCTGCGCCCGATCGCGGATCGCGGCACAGGCGGCGAGGAAGCGTGGGTTGATCTTCATGATCGAGGCGCAGACCGCGATGCGCACCTTGGCCGGCGCGTCCTCGCGGGTGCGGACCACCTGCGGGGTTTCCCTGGCGGGACGATAGGGGATCGCGTCCGCCTCGGGCAGGGCGAGCACCGTCTCGCTCCACAGCCCCGGATCGCCGACGTAGTGGCCCTCGACCACCAGGTAATCCATCGCCGGGGAGCGGGTCGTCGCCGGATGCCCGGTCGACATCGTCTGCACCGGCGCGATCCGGAGCGAGGCTGCGAACATCGTCTGCGGGAACATGCCGACGCTGGGGAAGTGCAGCACCTGAGCGCTCCGCTCCGCCGACAGCTTGCGCAGGAAGCGGAGCTGGTCGAGCAGCGCGCCGTCGGGCAGCTCGACGAACTCGTCGAAGCTGGTGCGGCATTCGGGTGCGACCCATTGCGGGAAACCGACGCCGATGGTGCGGAAGCTGGACCGTGCCCCCTCGATCGCCGGGGCATGGGTGCGATAGACCGAGTGGCCGGGCAGCCATTGCTCGAGCAGCACCAGCATCACCGGCCGCTCGTCGGTCAGCGCCAGCTTGCGGTCGCTGTCGTGGAGACCGTTCCGCGCCAGCACCCGGCGGATCAGCGCGGTGATCGCGCGCTTGACCTCGTGCTTGTCCGCGCGGTCGGCATAGCTGCAGTTCATGTAGACATGGTGGAGCAATCCCGTCGGCAGGCCGTCGAGATCGCGCGTCTGGTCGAGCTTCTCCGCCAGCCATGGGAGCCACGCCTCGCGCCGGGCATGGGCGCTTTCGCTACCGAACACCCGCGCCGCGAGGACCGAGATCACCAGCGACAGCGCGAGCGCGGGATCGATCTTCCACACGCCCTCGAGGTCGATCGGCATCGCCGAGTCCGGCGTCCAGGCCAGGCAGTAGCGCAGCAGGTCGGCATGGCTGAGCGTGCCGGGGTCCATGGCCCGCAGGACGTGGTCGCTGTTCCCCAGCGGGCTAGCCGCGAACACCGCGCCGATCCAGCGCTGGAGATAGAGCAGCCGCTCGCGCCGCTCGGGCGGGATCGTCAGCGCCGGATCGCCCAGCAGCGCGGCGATGGCGGCGGCGAAGCGGGTGACGAGATGGAGGTCGCTGTCGAGCGGCGGCCTGACCGTCAGCGCCCGCGCGCTGCCCTCGGCAAAGCGGCCGTGCAGGGTCTCGAGCATCGTCAGCCCGGCATCAAGCAGCGCCAGCGCCTCGTCATGGTTGCCGCGCAGGGCGTGGTATTCGAAAGCCTCGAGGCTGAACGTCGGCTGGGTCATCGCCGACCGGCATAACCGGCGCGCTGCCTTTTCCCAAGCGCTTCAGGGAAGCAGCAGGCTGGAGTCGCCGTAGGAGTAGAAGCGGTACTCGTGTGCGATCGCGTGGGCATAGACCGCCTGCATCCGCTCCAGCCCCATCAGCGCGCTGACCAGCATGAACAGGGTCGATTTCGGCAGGTGGAAGTTGGTCATCAGTCCGTCGATCGCGCGGAACCTGTAGCCGGGGGTGATGAAAATGGCGGTGTCGCCCTCGAACGGGAGGACCACCTTGTCCTCGCCAGCCGCGCTTTCGAGCAGGCGCAGGCTGGTGGTGCCGACGGCGATGACCCGGCCCCCGGCGGCGCGCACCGCGTTGAGCCGGTCGGCGGTGGCGGCGTCGATCCGGCCCCATTCGGCGTGCATCGCGTGGGACTCGGTGTCGTCGGCCTTCACCGGGAGGAACGTGCCCGCCCCGACGTGGAGGGTCAGGGTCTCGTGGCCGATGCCGGCTTCGGCCAGCCGTTCGAGCAGGCGCGGGGTGAAGTGGAGCGCGGCGGTGGGCGCGGCGACAGCGCCCTTCTCGCGCGCGAACATCGTCTGGTAGTCCTCGCGGTCTGCCGCATCGGTGTCGCGCTTGCCGGCGATGTAGGGCGGCAGCGGCATCCGCCCGGCGCGCTCGAGGAGGACCTCGACCGGGTCCTCGCCGGGGAAGAACAGCGTCCAGCTCCCGTCGGGCAGCCGCGCCTCGGCGTTGGCGGTGACCTCTGCGCCGAAATCGATCGAGTCGCCTTCGCGCAGGCGCTTGGCGTTGCGGACGAACGCCTGCCAGCGGCGCAGGTCGATGCGCTTGTGCAAGGTCGCGCCGATGCGCGCTTCTCCGCGGCGCCCTTCGAGCTGGGCGGGAATAACGCGGGTGTCGTTGAACACGAGCACGTCGCCGGGGCGGAGCGCATCGGGCAGGTCCGACACGCGGCGATCGGTGAATGGCCGGCCCTCCTCCACCACCAGCATCCGCGCCGAATCGCGCGGCCGCGCCGGGCGCAGGGCGATGCGTTCAGGCGGCAGGTGGAAATCGAAGAGGTCAACGCGCATGGCGAAATGCTAACACAGTTTGCGCCTCCGCGCAGGCGGGAGCCCAGTTGTTCACGCTGCGTTTGTCGCACTGTGTCCCCGCCTGCGCGGGACGCTCGAGGACGTTGGACTATTTCCCCGCGGGCTTCGCCGCGGCCGTCAGCATGTCCGGCGTGATGACCGGGTTGGCCGGGACCGGCGGCGCAATCACCGGAGGCGCCTTGCGCTCCGAGGCCATCGAGGCCTGGACGATCTTGGTCGGGTTGGCCGGCGGCTCGCCCTTCTGGATTTCATCGACATAGTTCATGCCGGCGATGACGCGGCCGAACACGGTATACTTCCGGTCGAGCGCGAAGCGCGGGTAATAGACGATGAAGAACTGGCTGTTGGCGGTGTTGGGCGCGTCGGTCCGCGCCATCGACACGGTGCCGCGCAGGTGCGGCATCGAGTTGAACTCGGCGTCGAGGTCAGGCAGCGCCGAGCCGCCCAAGCCGGTGCCGGTCGGGTCGCCGGTCTGCGCCATGAAGCCGTCGATCACGCGGTGGAAGATGATCCCGTTGTAGAACCCCTGCGCAACCAGCGTCTTGATCCGCTCGACATGGTGCGGGGCCCATTCGGGCATCAGCCGGATCGCGACACGCCCGCCGTTCGACAGGTCGAGCAGCAGGACGTTGTCGGGATCCTCGTCGACATTGAGGCTGACCTTGGTCGGCAAAGGCGCGGGCGCGGAGGCGTCGGCCTTGTCGGAGGCGGCGACCGGCGCGGCGACGAGCGACAAGCCCAGCGCGAGAGTGGCGATGAAACGCGAGACCATGCTGAGCGAAAACTCCGAAACAGATTGTCCGCGCGGATAAGCCCCGCACGCTGTCCGCGCAATGAACGATTGCGCGGCTGCGATCAGTAATCCCCCATCCTGCCGATCTTTTCGACCCGCGCGACGACCTCGTCGCGTACGGAGGGGGTGACGAAATCATCGATCTTCCCGCCGAACAGGGCGATTTCCTTGACCAGCTTGGACGCGATCGGCTGGAGGCAGACGTCGGCCATGAGGAACACCGTCTCGATCTCGTTGTCGAGCTGCTGGTTCATCCCCGCCATCTGGTACTCGTACTCGAAGTCCGCCACGGCGCGCAGGCCGCGGACGATGACGCTCGCGTTCTGGGCGCGCGCGAATTTCATGAGGAGTGCGTTGAAGCCAACGACCTCGACATTGTCGATCCCCTGCGCGGCGACCTCGCGGCGGACCGTCTCCATCCGCTCGTCATCCGAGAACATCGGGTTCTTCGACGGGTTGGTGGTGACCCCGATGATCAGCTTGTCGACCAGCTTCGCCCCGCGCCGGATGATGTCGAGATGCCCCAGCGTGATCGGGTCGAATGTGCCGGGATAAACCCCGATGCGCTGCCCTGCCCCGTCTCCCATCAGTGATCCCTCTCCACGATATAGCGCGCCAGTTCGCGCAGCAGGTCGGCTTCCTGGCCGTAGCTGCCCAGGTGTTCCACCGCCTGTTCGACCAGCATCCGCGCCTGTTCGCGGGCGCGGTCCGGCCCGAGCAGCGAGACAAAGGTTTCCTTGCCCGCCCCGGCGTCCTTGCGCAGCGCCTTTCCGGCGGCAGTCTCGTCGCCTTCGTGGTCGAGCAGGTCGTCGGCGATCTGGAAGGCGAGGCCGATGTCGCGGGCATAGCCGCGCAAGTGGGTGCGCCCCTCTGCGGGCAAGTGGCCGATGATCGCGCCCATCTCCACCGCCGCGGCGAGCAGCGCGCCGGTCTTGAGCTGCTGGAGCCGGGTCACGGTCGGCAGGTCGAAGCTGGCGGTTTCGGCAGCGATGTCCATCATCTGCCCGCCGGCCATGCCGTTGGCACCGCTGGCGGTGGCGAGGGTGCGGATCAGCTCGACGCGGACGAACGGATCGCCGCTGGTGTCTGGATCGGACAGGATCTCGAACGCAAAGGCGTGGAGCGCATCGCCGGTCAGCACCGCGGTCGCGTCGTCATAGGCCTTGTGGACGGTCGGCTTGCCGTGGCGAAGATCGTCGTCGTCCATGCACGGCAGGTCGTCGTGGACCAGCGAATAGGCGTGGATCGCCTCGATCGCGGTGGCGGCGCGGATCGCCGTCGCGCGGTCGCCGCCGTGGAGGGTGGCGGCGGCGATCAGCAGCAGCGGACGGACCCGCTTGCCCCCGCCGATCGCGGCGTAGCGCATGGCCTCGATCAGGCGGTCGCGCGCATCGCCGGCCAGCGGCAACAGCGCATCGAAGCTTGCGTCGATCTCGCCCTGGACGCGCGCGAGTTCAGCTTTGAGGAGCGGGGTCACGGTCAGGGCGCGTCCCCGTCGAACGGGCGCAGACCCGCTGCCTTGCCCTCGCGGTCGGCGACGATCGCCTCGATCCGCGCCTGCGCGGCGTCGAGCCGGGCCTGGCAGTGGGAGCGCAGCTTGTCGCCCTGTTCGTAAAGCGAGATCGATTCGTCGAGCGGCGCCTCGCCGCTTTCGAGGCGTCGCACCACGTCCTCGAGCGCCTTCAGCGCCTGTTCGAAACTCATTCCGGCGATTTCGGGATTGCTGGCCATAGCGCCGCAGCATTGACGGGGCATCGCGGGCGGGTCAAGCATGGGGTAAGCAGGGAGATCGATCATGCAGTTGATTGTGGCGTATCTGGTTGCAGCGGTTGTGTTCGGCGGGCTCGACGCGATGTGGCTGAGCTGGGCTGGTCCCAACCTCTACCGCCCCCTCATCGGCGAAATCCTCGCGCCCAGCTTCCGCCCGGTGCCGGCGGTGATCTTCTATGTCTTCTACCTTGCGGGCATGATCTGGTTCGCGGTGCGTCCGGGGCTGACCGGCGGGGTCGGCACGGCGGCGCTCAACGGCGCGCTGCTGGGGGCGCTCGCCTATGCCACTTACGACATGACCAACCAGGCGACGATGAAGGTGTGGTCGACGCAGATGACCGTGATCGATATCGCCTGGGGCGCGTTCGCCACCGCCGTGGCGGCGAGCGTGGCGACCTGGGCGGCATTGAAGGTGGGTGCATAAGTCAGGCCCACCGCTAACCCCTCCCGCAAGCGGGAGGGGAACTGGTCGTGTTTGCTCTCCCCCTCCCGCGTGCGGGAGGGGGACGGGGGGTGGGCCCGAGATGTTCATACCCGCCCCCGAATCTCTAGCCTATCGCGCCCGCGCTCGCTAAGGGCCGCCCCATGCCAGAATCCGCCAGCTCGATCACCGCAGACGTCGTCGCCGCCCACGGGCTGTCCGAGGAAGAATACCAGCGCGTTCTCCATGCGCTCGGGCGCGAGCCGAACCTCGTCGAGCTCGGCATCTTCTCGGTGATGTGGTCGGAGCACTGCTCCTACAAATCGAGCCGCATCCACCTCAAGAAGCTCCCCACCGAAGCGCCGTGGGTGATCTGCGGCCCGGGCGAGAACGCCGGCGTCATCGACATCGGCGACGGACAGGCCGCCATCTTCAAGATGGAGAGCCACAACCACCCCTCGTACATCGAGCCCTACCAGGGCGCGGCGACCGGGGTCGGCGGGATCCTGCGCGACGTGTTCACCATGGGCGCGCGCCCCGTCGCCAACATGAACGCGCTGCGCTTCGGGCGGCCCGAACATCCGAAGATGAAGGCGCTGGTCCAGGGTGTGGTCGCGGGGATCGGCGGCTACGGCAACTGCGTCGGCGTGCCGACCGTCGGCGGCGAGACCAATTTCCACAAGGCCTACGACGGCAACATCCTCGTCAACGCGATGACCGTGGGCATCGCCGATGCCGACAAGATCTTCTATTCGGCGGCGACGGGCGTCGGCAATCCGATCGTCTACGTCGGCTCCAAGACCGGGCGCGACGGCATCCACGGCGCGACGATGGCCAGCGCCGACTTCGACGAGAACTCCGACGAAAAGCGCCCGACCGTGCAGGTCGGCGACCCCTTCACCGAAAAGCTGCTGATCGAAGCCTGCCTCGAACTCATGGCGACCGACGCGATCGTCGCGATCCAGGACATGGGCGCGGCGGGGCTGACCAGCTCGTCTGTCGAGATGGCGACGAACGGCAAGGCCGGCATCGTCCTCGACATGGACAAGGTGCCCTGCCGCGAAGAGGGCATGACCCCCTACGAGATGATGCTGAGCGAGAGCCAGGAGCGGATGCTCATGGTCCTGAAGCCCGGCAAGGAAGCCATGGCCGAGGCGATCTTCCGCAAGTGGGAGCTCGACTTCGCGGTGATCGGCGAAGTGACCGACACCGGCCACATGGTGCTGACCTGGCAGGGCGAGACGGTCTGCGACATCCCGCTCGGCCCCCTGGCGGAAGACGCCCCGCTCTATGACCGCCCGGCCCTGTCGCTGGCCGACTACAAGGCCTGGGCCAACGTCGCGCCGCTTGGCGACATCCCCGAAAGCACCGACATTGCCGCCGACCTCGTCAAGCTGATGGGCTGCCCCGACCTCGCCAGCCGTCGCTGGATCTGGGAGCAGTACGACAGCCAGGTCGGCGCGGACACGCTGCAGAAGAGCGGCGGCGACGCCGCGGTGGTGCGCATCCACGGGACCGAGAAGGCGCTGGCGATCAGCACCGACTGCACCCCGCGCTATTGCTATGCCGACCCCTACGAAGGCGGCAAGCAGGCGGTCGCGGAGACCTATCGCAACATCAGCGCGGTCGGCGCAACACCGCTCGCGATCACCAACTGCCTCAACTTCGCCAACCCCCAGCGGCCCGAGATCATGGCCCAGATCGTCGAAGCCCTGCGCGGCATGGGCGACGCCTGCCGGGCGCTGGACTACCCGATCGTGTCGGGCAACGTGTCGCTCTACAACGAGAGCAAGGCGACGGGGGGCGGGAGCGCGATCCTGCCGACCCCGGCGATTGGCGGCGTCGGGCTGATGCCTGACCATACGAAGATGGCCACGATCGGGTTCAAGGCCGAGGGGGAAGCGATCTGGCTGATCGGCGAACCGGGCTCTCACCTTGGCCAGTCGCTCTGGCTGCGTGAAATCGTCGGCAGCGAAGGCGGCAACGCGCCGTCCGTCGACCTCGAGCTCGAACGCAGCCGCGCCAAGCAGGTTCGCGAACTGGTGTCCGCCGGCGTCGTTACCGCTGTTCACGACGTGAGCGACGGGGGGCTGCTCGTCGCGCTCGCGGAAATGGCGTTGGCGGGCGGATTGGGCTGCACGCTGGACACCGCGTTCCACGCGGTCGGGGCCTTCGGCGAGGATCAGGGCCGCTACATCGTGACGGCTCCGGCGGGCCGCGACATCGCGGGCGCGACCCGGATCGGCAGCGTCGGTGGCTCGAGCGTGGCAGGCGTGGAACTCGCCGCACTGCGCGAAGCCAGCGATGCGTTCTTCCGGGACTGGATGGAGGCGTAAGCCCTAGTCGCCGTTTTCCCACCCCTAGCCGCTGTTCGCGGTATGCCACCCCTAGCCCCTCCCGCTTGCGGGAGGGGAACCAGGTCGCGCCAGTCCGATAGCGAGCGCTCCATTCTCCCCCCCCCCCCCGCAGGCGGGGAGCCGCAGGCGTTCGCGAAGCGAACAGCGGGTCGGGGGGTGGGCCTGCGCGCAAATCACAACCAACCATCCGGCAGCGACCCCGGACCAGTAGCGCTGGCGCAACCATCGAATCGCGCGGCCAGCGCGGCGCCAATGTGCCGCGGGAGGGGCGGTGTCTGTACGCGTTGCGAACGGCGCAAGGGGAGCAGACGCCCGGTGCGCTCGGCCTGTGAGGACGACGGGCCGGGCGGCGCTCGCAGGCTCGCGAACGAAACGACGCCCTCGCGGCTGATCGCACCGCGCCATGATGGAGCCGTTGCTCCATCCCGTCATCCGGGGCTTGGCGCTGGGGGCCTGATCAGGGCTTGAGTTCAGCGCCCCGTTCTCACCCGCCGCCGCGCCGGCCGCGTCGCTGTTGCCAGCGAAGGAGCGAGGGCTGGGCCGGCCTAGCCCGCTCCCGATCCGATTCGTCGGGGCTAGAAGGTCAAATCCTACATGTATCCAACAACTTGCTCCGTTCTGGGGGAGTGTTGGAAAGATTGTTTCGCGCGGAGACGCAGAGGCGCGGAGAAGATAAGGGGTTCGCGCAAAGGCGCGAAGGGGAAAAAGGCGCAGGGATGGTGCGCCGGGCCGACAGGCCCCTCTATGATTCCGGCGCTACGGCAAGCGCGAGGTGTGAGCGGGAAGCCGGCTTCGCCGGTGGCGCTGCATCTCCGCGTCTCCGCGTCTCCGCGTAAACCCTCTTTTCTTTTCAGAGACTCAGCGCGAAGCGCGGGATCCCGGATCAAGGCCGGGGTGACGATCAGGAAGCGCAACGCCTTTGCGCCTTCCTTCTCCCTTCGCGCCTTTGCGCGAACCTGGATCAGGCACGACCCTCGCGCCGGTCAGGCCGCTTTCGCCAGCAGGTCGTAGGGATCGACGCCCATCGCGCGCCATGTCTTGTGGACCTCGCGGTAAGCGACCGGTTCGGCGATGTTGAGCTTGGTGCGAACGTCCTCGATCGGCATCGCCATCAGTTCCATCACCGGCATCTCGACGATGCGCGGGCAGGCCGTGCCCATCTTCTGGCCTTCGCGCACGGCGCGCAGGATCGGGGCGTTGCTCCTGACCCGCTTCCGGATCTCAAGCCCCCCGGCATAGCCGAGGAACAGGTGGGCGAGGCTCGGCTGCTGGCCATAGGTGAAGGCCAGCACGCACTGCTCGCCCAGAGCGTCGCGGCCGAAACCGGTGAGGACGTGCTGGAGGTCGTGCGTGTCGCGCAGGCGCTTGAAGTACCAATCGATCTTGTCGCGGAAGACCGGCTTGCCTTCGGCGTACTTGTCGAACTCGTCGACGAGGCCCTGGGCCGACAAGCCCTCGGCCTCCATGAAGTCGCAGTAGGCGTGGCCGAGCGAGCCCTTGGGGGTGCGCCGCAGCGCGGCGTGATCGTCGAGCAGCGGCGGCAGATAGGGTTCGGCGGCGCGGATGCGCTGGCCTTCGGCGGAGTTGATGAACGTTTCGGCCGCGGCATAGAGCCCGCGCCAGGGCAGCGCCTCGAAGATCGGGAAGACCTCCTCGGTCCGCTCCTTGTCCTTGACCAGCCGCTTGAAGTGATACCACGCCTTGCCCGGCTGCAAGCGCATTGGCGGACGCGCCGGGTCGACCATCGGCAGTTCGTCGAAGGAAGCGCCGGTCTCGACCGTTTGGGCGGGCACGGCGGTGTCGCGATCAAGGGTCATGCTGTCCATGGAGATGAGAATGACTCTTACTTACATGTCTGTCAATACGCCCATATTGGCGGAGGCCGCAATCCGGCGTAAGCTTCGCGCAAGACGGTTGGGGGAGAACCGCAGATGAATGCACGCAAGTGGCCGATGCTGCTCGGGCTGGTGGCCGGCCTGTCGGCAGTGGCCGCCGGATTTGCCGTCGGCGGCGACACGGTGACCCAGTGGCAGCTCGCCGCCCGCTGGACCGCAAGGGTCGGCTTCCCGATCCTGATCCTCACCTACCTCGCCTCCTCGCTCGCCTCCTTGTGGCCGAGCGACATGAGCCGCGCGCTGCTGCGTGACCGGCGCTGGTGGGGCCTGGGCTTCGCGGCGAGCCATACTGTCCACCTGGTCGCGCTGGTGGTATTCCTGCGCCTGTCCGGGGGAACGCGTCCGCTGCCAGTGCTGCTCGGCGGCGGCGGGGCCTATGTCCTGCTCTACCTGATGGCGTTCACCTCGAGCGGTGCCGCGCAGCGCGCGCTTGGCGCGAACTGGAAGCGGCTGCACACGGTGGGCATCCACTGGCTGTGGTTCATCTTCGCGTTCTCGTATTTCGGGCGGATGCTGAAGCCGGAGACGATGCTCGAAGGCTCGATCGGGTTCACGATCGCGATGGGTGCGCTCGCCCTGCGGATGCTGGCGGTGCGCAAGCGCCGGGCGCGGCGGATGGGGTTTGCCTAACCTATCACCCATTCCGTTTCCGGCACCCCCAGCAGGCGCAACACGCTGGTGAGGTCGCCGCGGTCGATCCAGCCGTTGGCGGCGGCGCGGGCCTTGGGCTTGGCCTTGTAGGCGACGCCGTAGCTTGCGGCTTCGAGCATCGGAATGTCGTTGGCACCGTCGCCCATGGCGAGCGTTGTCGCGCCCTCGCCCAGCCGGGCGGTCTCTTCCAGCAGCACCGCCTTCTTGACCCCGCTGTCGACGATCCCGCCGACGAGCCCGCCGGTCAGCTTGCCGCCGTGGGTGCCAAGCCGGTTGCCGATCACCCGCTCGAACCCGATCAGCTCGGCGACCGGATCGGCGAAGGAATGGAAGCCGCCGGTCACCAGCACGGTCCAGCACCCCTTGGCCTTGAGCGTCGAGACCAGCGTCCGCGCGCCCGCCATCGGTTCGATCCGCTCGGCCAGGCAGGTGGCGATCGCAGTTTCCTCGAGGTCCTTGAGCAGCCCCACGCGCTCGCGCAGGGCGCTCTCGAAGTCGAGCTCGCCCTGCATCGCCCGCTCGGTGATTGCGGCGATCTGCGGCTTGAGCCCGGCGAAGTCGGCCAGTTCGTCGATGCACTCTTGCCCGATCATGGTCGAATCCATGTCCGACACCAGCAGGCGCGGCAGTTCGAACGGGCGGTCGGAGAGGATGCCGTCGCTGTCGGGGAAGCACTGGTCGAGCACCGCGCGCACCTCGCCCGCATCGCCGTGGCTCATCGCGATCTCGACGATCTCGGTGCCCGAGGCGAGGATCTGCGCCCCGGCCACGCCCACTTCCCGGTCGCGCAGCATCTCCACCGCCAGCGAGAGATTGCCTGCAAGGTCGGAAGAGTCTGCTATGAGCCGCGCGATGAGCACCGGGAATTCCTTGTCCGAAACGGCCACCCTGCCGCCGCTGGCGCTCATTGCAGGGCCGACCGCGAGCGGCAAGAGCGATCTGGCGGTGCGGCTGGCCCTCCTGGCCGAAGCGCGCGGGCAGCCGGCGGTAGTGATCAACGCCGACAGCGCGCAGGTCTATCGCGATCTGCGCATTCTCAGCGCCCGTCCCGACATGGCCGAGATGCAGGGCGTGCCCCACGTCCTGTTCGGCACCTGGGACGGTGCGGACGGATGCTCGGCGGCAGACTGGGCAGCGGCGGCGCGGCACGAGATTGCGCTGGCCCATCAGGCCGGCCGGCTGCCGATCCTCGTCGGCGGCACCGGCCTTTATATTCGTACGCTCCTCGACGGCATCGCCCCGGTCCCGCCGATCGATCCGGCGGTGCGCGAGGCGGTGCGGGCGCTGCCCGTGGCCGAGGCCCATGCGGCGCTGGCCCGCGAAGACCCCGAGCGTGCCGCCTTGCTCAACCCGGGCGATACCACCCGCGTTGCCCGCGCGCTCGAGGTGGTGCGGTCCACCGGCCGCCCCCTTGCCCACTGGCAGGGCAAGAAAATTGGCGGGATCGGCGACGCGGTTTCGCTTCGGACGCTGGTGCTGCTGCCTGACCGAGCCTGGCTCTACGAGCGCTGCGACCGCCGCTTTGCCTTGATGATGGAGCGCGGCGCGATCGAGGAGGTGCGCAGCCTGCTCGCCCGCGATCTCGATCCGGCCCTGCCCGTCATGCGCGCCATCGGCGTGCCGGAGACCGCGGCCTTCCTGCGCGGCGAAACCTCGTTCCATTCGGCGATCGAGGCTGGCCAGCAGGCCACCCGCCAGTACGCCAAGCGGCAATTTACCTGGCTGCGCAACCAGTTACCTGCGGAGTGGGCGCGCTGGCCTTCCGAAAATTCCATTCCTGGCGACATGATCGTACGAATATTTCAAATTTAGCGGTTGACCGGGCATAATCTGTCCCTTAGAGCGCCGCCAACCGTCGGGGTTTCCCCGATGCCCGGAAGGGAGAGATGGCCCGGCGCGCGGCAACACGCGCCGGGCCAATAATTTTCGTGAGACGCGCGCTGCGACCCGCTATGGCCCGCGCCGCAAGTGAAGGATGAGTGACGTGACAAGCGAGCGCAGTGGCGCCGAGATCCTGGTCGAAAGCCTGGTTACCAAGGGCGTCGAATTCGTGTTCGGCTATCCCGGCGGCGCGGTCCTGCCGATCTATGACGCGCTGTTCGGCGACGAGCGCATCCGCCACATCCTTGTCCGTCACGAAGCGGGTGCCGCCCATGCCGCCGAAGGTTATGCCCGCTCGACCGGCAAGCCCGGCGTCGTCCTCGTCACCTCCGGCCCCGGCGCGACCAACGCGGTCACCGGGATCGCCGACGCGTTCATGGATTCGATCCCGCTCGTCGTCATCACCGGACAGGTCGCCACCGGCCTGATCGGTTCGGACGCGTTCCAGGAAGCCGACACCATCGGCATCACCCGCCACTGCACCAAGCACAATTACCTGGTGAAGGATCCGGCGGACCTTGCCGCGACCATTGACGAGGCGTTCCGCATCGCCACCGAGGGCCGTCCCGGCCCGGTCGTGATCGACATTCCCAAGGACGTGCAGGTCGCCAGCGCGGCGTGGGACGGCCGCGCCCCGCAGCGCCCCAGCCGCTATTCGCCGCAAACCGAAGCCCCCCGCGCAGAGATCGCGCGCGCCATCGAGATGATCGCCGGGGCGAAGGCCCCCGTGCTCTACACCGGCGGCGGCGTCATCAATTCGGGCCCCGAGGCGACCCGCCTGCTGCGCGAATTCCAGTCGCTGACCGGCGCCCCCGTCACCTCGACCCTGATGGGCCTCGGCGCATTCCCGGCGGACCACCCGGCGTGGCTCGGCATGCTCGGCATGCACGGCACCTACGAAGCCAACTGGGCGATGAACAAGGCCGACCTGATCGTCTGCATCGGCGCCCGCTTCGACGATCGGGTGACCGGCCGGCTCGATGCCTTCGCGCCGAACAGCGAGAAGATCCACATCGACATCGACCGGGCCTCGATCAACAAGACCGTTGCTGTCGACCTGCCGATCATCGGCGATTGCGGGACCGTGCTCGGCCAGTTGATCGCCGCGTGGAAGGCTGGTGGCCACGCCAAGCCCGACCTCGCCGAATGGTACGCCCGGATCGACGGCTGGCGGGCGAAGGACAGCCTCGCCTATCCGCGCCGCAAGGACATCATGCCCCAGCTCGCGGTCGAGCGGCTCTATGCGCTGACCAAGGCGAAGGACCCGATCATCGCGACCGAGGTCGGCCAGCACCAGATGTGGGCGGCGCAGTACTTTCACTTCATGGGCCCGAACAAGTGGCTGACCAGCGGCGGGCTCGGCACGATGGGCTATGGCCTGCCGGCCGCGATCGGCGCGCAGCTCGGCAACCCGGACAGCCTGGTCATCGACATCGCCGGCGACGCCTCGATCCAGATGAACATCCAGGAGATGGGCACCGCGAGCCAGTACCGCCTGCCGGTCAAGGTCTTCATCCTCAACAACGAATGGATGGGGATGGTCCGCCAGTGGCAGGAGCTGACTTACGAGAGCCGCTATTCGAACTCGTATTCCGACAGCCTGCCCGACTTCGTCAAGCTGGCCGAGGCTTACGGGTGGAAGGGCATCCGCATCGAGAGCGAGGACCAGCTCGACGCCGGCATCCAGGCGATGATCGACCATGACGGGCCGGTCATCGTCGACTGCCTCGTGTCGAAGGAGGCCAACTGCTTCCCGATGATCCCGTCGGGCGCGGCGCATACCGACATGATCCTCTACGGCGACACCGTCGCAGGAACCCTCGACGACGAAGCCAAGGCGCTGGTGTGATGATGAAGATCAAGAAAGCGGCCGAAGAGCGCCACGTCCTGACCGTGACGGTCGACAACGAAGCCGGCATCCTCGCCAAGATCGCCGGGCTGTTCACCGCGCGCGGCTACAACATCGACAGTCTGACCGTGGCCGACATTACCGAGAACCATGCGGTCAGCCGGATCACCATCGTCACCCACGGCCCGCCGCCGGTAATCGACCAGATCCGCGCCCAGCTCGAACGACTGGTGCCGGTCCACAAGGTCACCGACCTCACCGAGATAGGCCCGTTCGTGGAGCGCGAGCTGGCGCTGATCAAGGTCGCCGGCAAGGGCGAGAACCGGGTCGAGGCGCTGCGTCTCGCCGACGTGTTCCGCGCCAAGGTGGTCGATACCACGACCGAAAGCTTCGTCTTCGAACTCACCGGCGCGCCGGACAAGATCGACAGCTTCGTCACGCTGATGCGCGAGCTGGGGTTGGTCGAGGTCGGCCGCACCGGGGTTGTGGGCATGATCCGCGGGGCTGCCGCGGCCTAGGAATTTTTCGTATCCACCACCCGTCATCCCCGCGAACGCGGGGATCCATCTCCAACGGGTGCCGCTGGACGACATGGCCGGAGATGGATTCCCGCTTGCGCGGGAATGACGAAACTGAGGGAAATCCAATGAAGGTTTATTACGACGCCGATTGCGATCTCAACCTGATCACCGGCAAGAAGATCGCCATCCTCGGCTATGGCTCGCAGGGCCATGCCCATGCCCAGAACCTGCGCGACAGCGGGGTCAAGGACGTCGCCATCGCGCTGCGCGAGGGTTCGGCCACGGCAAAGAAGGCCGAAGGTGCCGGCTTCAAGGTGCTGTCGAACAAGGACGCCGCGGCCTGGGCCGACGTGCTGATGATCCTTGCGCCCGACGAGCACCAGGCGGCGATCTATGCCGAGGACATCCACGCCAACATGAAGCCCGGCGCGGCACTGGCCTTTGCCCACGGCCTCAACATCCACTTCGGCCTGATCGAGCCGCGCGCCGACATCGACGTGATCATGATCGCGCCGAAGGGCCCCGGCCACACCGTGCGCAGCGAATACCAGCGCGGCGGCGGCGTGCCCTGCCTGATCGCGGTGCACCAGGATTCGACCGGCAACGCCCATGACGTCGCCCTCGCCTATGCCTCGGGTGTCGGCGGTGGCCGCAGCGGCATCATCGAGACCAACTTCCGCGAGGAATGCGAGACCGACCTGTTCGGCGAGCAGGCCGTGCTCTGCGGCGGCACCACCGCGCTGGTCCAGGCCGGATTCGAGACGCTGGTCGAAGCCGGCTACGCGCCGGAAATGGCCTATTTCGAATGCCTCCACGAACTCAAGCTGATCGTCGACCTGATGTATGAAGGCGGCATCGCCAACATGCGCTACTCGATCTCGAACACCGCCGAATACGGCGACATCAAGACCGGCCCGCGGATCATCACCGAAGAGACCAAGAAGGAAATGAAGCGCGTCCTCGCCGACATTCAGTCGGGCCGCTTCGTCAAGGATTTCGTGCTCGACAACCGCGCCGGCCAGCCGGAGCTGAAGGCTTCGCGCATCGCCGCGAAGCGCCACCAGATCGAGGAAACCGGCTCGAAGCTGCGCGCGATGATGCCGTGGATCGGCGCCAACGCGCTGGTCGACAAGTCGAAGAACTGAGGAATCACACGTCGTCCCGGACTCGATCCGGGACGACGTTTCCTATCCAGGCAAGGCGCCAGTCTGGCGCAGGGCCTCGCCCATCACCAGCGCCGCCGACGAGGCGAGGTTCATCGATCGGACCTGCGGGCGCATCGGGATCCGCAGCCGCGCATCGCTGGCCGCCGCGACCTCTGCCGGAACCCCGGCGCTCTCCTTGCCGAACAGCAGCACGTCGTCCGCAGCGAACGCGAAGTCGTAGGGCGACTGCGTGGCCTTCGTCGTGAACAGCACCAGCCGCGCGCTGCCCACCGTCTCGCGGAAGGCGTCCCAGCCGGGGTGCCGCACCACCTCCACGTGGTCGATGTAGTCCATCGCCGTGCGCCGCACGCGCTTGTCGTCCCACGCGAAGCCCATCGGCTCGATCAGGTCGACCGCCACTCCCAGGCACGCGCCAAGGCGCATTACCGCGCCGACGTTTCCGGCAATCTCTGGCTCATAAAGGGCGACGCGCATGGCGTCCGCTTGGCGAGGGCTGCGCCCTAGCGCAAGCCCCCCCGCATCAGCGCGAAGCAGGCGCGCACCTCCTGAACGAACAGGTCGGGCTGCTCCCATGCCGCGAAGTGCCCGCCGGCCGGCAGTTCGTTCCAGTAGACAAGCTGCTTCATGTGGCCGAGCCAGGCCTTCGGCGTCGGGAAGATCTCCTTGGGAAACAGGCTCGCACCCGAAGGAATGGCGATCTCGGTCGGTACGAAGCTGCCGAAGCTCTCCCAGTACAGCCGGGCCGAGGACGCGCCGCTGGCGGTCAGCCAGTACAGCATGACGTTGTCGAGGATCTGGTCGCGGCTGAGCGCGTCATAGGGGCTGCCCTGGTTGTCGGTCCACGCCCACATCTTCTCGAAGATCCACGCCAGCAGCCCGACCGGCGAGTCGACAAGGGCGTAGCCGATGGTCTGCGGCCTGGTCTTCTGCTGGGTCGAATAGCCCGAGTCCCAGTCCTGGTAATGTTTCATCGCCGTGAGCGCCCTGAGCGCCGCGGCATCGGGATTGGTCATCGCCTCGGGCGGCGGAGCGCCGATCGCCATGTTGACGTGGATGCCGGCGCACCCGGCGACCTGCTGCGCCGATCTGGGTGGTGACCGCCGATCCCCAGTCGCCGCCTTGCGCAAACCACCGGTCATAGCCGAGCCGCGCCATCAGCACGCCCCAGGCGCGGGCAATGCGTTCGATCCCCCAGCCGCTGCGCTCGGGCTTGCCGGAAAAGCCGAAGCCGGGGAGCGCGGGGACGACGACGTGGAAGGCTTCTTCCGCCCTCCCCCCGTGTGCGACCGGATCAACCAGCAGGGGGATCGCGTCGAGGAACTCGATCACCGAGCCGGGCCAGCCGTGGGTCAGCACCAGCGGCGCGGCTCCGGCATGGGGCGAGCGCAGGTGGATGAAGTGGAATTCCAGCCCGTCGATCACGGTCTTGAACTGGGGCAGCGCGTTGAGCCGCGCCTCGCAGCGCCGCCAGTCGTAACCATCCCGCCAATACTCCGCGAGCGCACGGACTTCGGCGAGCGGCGCGCCTTGAGTCCAGTCGTCGACGGCCTCCTTCTCGGGCCAGCGGGTGAGGTCGAGGCGCTGGGTGAGGTCGTCGAGCGCCGACTGCGGCACGGCGATGGTGAACGGGGTGACGTCGCTCATTTCGAATCCTCCCTTGCGGCCTTGCTCGCCGCCTCGATCCGCGCGCGGTCGGCCAGCATCATCGTGGTGCTCGCCTTGGCCAGCACCTTCCCGTCGGCGTCTTTCAGATGCCCTTCGTAGAAACAGGTCTTTCGCCCGTCGCGCTCGGCCCAGCCTTCGGCGATGACCAGCCCGGGCCGGACGGGGGCGAAGAAGCTGACCTTGAGCTCCAGCGTCATCGGGGTGACGCCCTGCCCGTGCCTGGCAATCGCCGCGTGGGCCATCGCCGCGTCGATCCAACCGGTTACGAAACCGCCCTGCACCACCCCGCCGGAATGGCACATGTCCGGCCGCGCTTCGTACTCCAGCGTCGAGCGGCCCTCGGAATCCATCGCGACGATCCGCACAAGTCCCATCGTGCGATACAGGCCATTGTTCGCTGCATCACGCTCCGCGTCTTCCACCCTCGCCGGTCCTTTGCTGAATATACTTGTTGGTACGACCATGGCGCGCAATCCGGGCCTTTACAAGCGGGGCGCTTGCCGACATAGCCCCGGCATGACCACTCGTCTGGACCTTACCCTGCGACTTACCCGCCCTTGGGCGTGAGCTGACGCGTCGGTCCACCGGCGCGCGCGGCGCCCAGGGGACAGAAACCGACCCACAGACGCAGCATTCCAGTATCGAGTCTCGCCGCCATGACCATGCTCAAGAACCCCTCGGCCAAGTACCGTCCGTTCCCGCAGATCGACCTGCCCAATCGGACCTGGCCCTCGCAGACCATCACCCGCGCCCCGCGCTGGCTGTCCACCGACCTTCGCGATGGCAACCAGTCGCTGATCGACCCGATGGACGGGGAGAAGAAGAACCGCTTCTTCGACCTGCTGCTCAAGGTCGGGCTGAAGGAGATCGAGGTCGGCTTCCCCAGCTCGGGCGCGACCGATTTCGACTTCATCCGCGCGCTGGTCGACAGCGGCCGCATCCCGGACGACGTGTTCCCGCAGGTCCTGACCCAGTCGCGCGACGACCTCATCAAGACGACCTTCGAAAGCCTCGCCGGCGCGAAGCAGGCGATCGTCCACGTCTATAATGCGGTCAGCCCGCTGTGGCGGCAGGTCGTGTTCGGGATGGACCGCGCCGAGGTCCGCGAGATCGCCCGCAACGGCGCGGTCCAGCTGCGCGACCAGGCGGCCCGCTTCCCCCAGACCGACTGGCACTTCGAATACAGCCCGGAGACCTTCTCGACCGCCGAACTCGATTTCAGCATCGAATGCTGCGAGGCGGTGATGGAGATCCTCCAGCCGACCGTCGACCACCCGATCATCCTCAACCTGCCGGCGACGGTCGAGGCGGCGACACCCAACATCTACGCCGACCAGATCGAGTACTTCTGCCGCAACCTGCCGAACCGCGACCGCGCGGTGATCAGCCTGCACACCCACAACGACCGCGGCACCGGCGTCGCTGCGGCGGAACTGGGGCTGATGGCCGGCGCGGACCGCGTCGAAGGCTGCCTGTTCGGCAACGGCGAGCGCACCGGCAACTGCTGCCTGGTGACCGTCGCGCTCAACATGTACACGCAGGGCGTCGATCCGGAGCTCGATTTCTCGGATATCGACGAGGTCATCCAGACCGTCGAATACTGCAACCAGCTGCCGGTCCCGGCGCGCCATCCCTATGGCGGCGAGCTGGTCTTCACGGCGTTTTCGGGCAGCCACCAGGACGCGATCAAGAAGGGCTTCGCCGCGCAGGAAAAGCGCAACGACGACTTCTGGGGCGTGCCCTACCTGCCGATCGACCCCGCCGATCTCGGGCGCAGCTACGAAGCGGTGATCCGGGTCAACTCGCAGTCAGGCAAGGGCGGGTTCGCCTGGGTGCTCGAACAGGACCAGGGCCTCAAGCTGCCCAAGCGGATGCAGGCGCACTTCTCCCGCTATGTCCAGGAGCTGGCCGATGAAGTGGGCCGCGAACTGCAGGCGGCGGACATCTGGAGCGTGTTCCGCAAGGCCTACCGCCTCGACGCGCCGCAGCATCTCCAGCTGGTCGATTACGAGGAAGCCCGCGCCGCCGACGGGACCCGGGTGTTCGCCGGCAAGATCGCGGTCGACGGAAACGTCCGCAGCGTTTCGGGCAAGGGCAACGGCCTGATCAGCTCGGTCGTCGCCACGCTCAAGGACGGATTCGGGATCGAGATCGACGTGCGCGACTATTCCGAACACGCCATGGGCGGCGGCAGCGACGCGCGCGCCGCAGCCTATGTCGAGTGCATCCTCCCCGATGGCCGCACGATCTGGGGCGTCGGGATCGACGAGGACGTCGCCACCGCCAGCGTCCGCGCCGTGCTCAGCGCGGCGAACGCCGCAGGCTGAGCGAGGCCGCCAGCACCAGCAGCCCCAGCACCTGCCACCCGGCGGCGCGCAGCATCGCCGCCGGGCCCATGCTTACCAGCAGCGCCAGGCATGACAGCACCCCGAGCGGCGCGACCAGCCACCACAGCGGCGCCTTGAACGGGCGCTCGCGGGTCGGCTGGACCAGGCGCAGGCGAATCGTGCCCGCGCAGACGACCGCGAAGGCGATCAGCGTGCCGGTCGAGATCAGCTCACCCAGCAGTGCGATCGGGGCGAAGGCGGAGAGCAGCGTGGTCACGATTCCCGCGACCACCACCCCGCGTGCGGGGACGGCGCGCGGCGACAGCGTGCCGAGCGACCGGGAGAGGAAGCCGTCGTGCGACATCCGCCAGAACAGGCGAGACATGGCGAACACGCAGGGCCACAGTCCGGCCCACAGCCCGATCGAGACGGCGATCCCGACATAGGTCTTGAGCCAGGCTATGCCGCTCCCCCCTGCGGCAAGCGCGGTCACGATCGGGGCGTCGGTTCCCAAGGTGCGATAATCGGCAAGGCCGGTCATCGCCAGCGCGACCAGGATGTAGAGAACGGTCGAAATCGCCAGCGTCGCCAGCAGCGCCAGAGGCACCGCGCGCTGGGCATTGCGCGTTTCCTGCGCGGCCGTAGTCAGGCCGTCGAAGCCGAGATAGGCAAAGAACACCATCGCCGCCCCTGCCGCGATCCCTGGAAGGCCGAACGCAGTGCTTCCATCGGCACGGACTTCGGTCGGCGGAATGAACGGGCTCCAGTTCGCGGCGTTGGCGAGCGCCAATCCCGCGATGATGAACAGGAGGACCGCGCTCAGCTTCACGAAGACCGTGAACGTGTTGAAACGGACGGACTCGCGGAGGCCGAACAGGTGCGAGGCGGTGATGGCGATCATGATCAGCACCGCCGGCAGGTTGATCACCGCACCGGTTTCGGTGAAGCGCGAGCCGTCGAAGCCGAACGGACTTCGCGCGATCGCTTCTGGCAGGACGATCCCGAAGTCGCCGATGACCGACTGGACATAGCCCGACCAGCTGATGGCGATGGCTCCGGCAGCAAAGGTGTACTCGCCGATGATCGCCCAGCCGACCAGCCAGGCCATCCGCCGGCCAAACGCGCTCTCTGCGAAATTGTAGGCGCCGCCCGAAAGCGGAACCTGCCCGGCCATCTCGGCATAGCAGAGCGCGGCGAACAGACAGACGACCCCCGCCAACACGAAGCTCAGCGTGATCGCCGGGCCCGCGTGCAGCGCTGCCGCTTGCCCGGTAATGACGAAAATACCCGCGCCAATGACTGTGCCGACGCCGGTCAGCGTCAACGACAGCGCACCGAATTCGCGCGAAAGCCCACCTTCGCTCATCGGAAAAATCCCCCCGGCAAGCGACCCGGCGACAGGGCTAGCACACCGCGAGGTTACGGCAAGCACGCAAAATCCTACCAAGCGGTACTTGCGCATCGCGGCGCACGGCATAAGCTGCCTCGCGAGCCCGCCAAGAGGCCGCACGAACCCCGGGAGTTTTCATGTCCGAAACCGTTCTCGAGCCCGACCTGCCGATCATCGATCCGCACCATCACCTGTGGGACCTGACTCCGCTGATGGCGGCGCTGCCGAGCCTGGACCACCCCTTCATCCAGGCGGTCGCGGTCTCGCCCTACTACACCTTCGATGAACTGCGCGCCGACGTGCAGAGCGGCCACCGGGTGATCGGGACGATCTACATGGAATGCGGCGCCTTCTACCGCGCGGGCCTGGACGACGCGATGAAGGTCGTCGGCGAGGTCGAGTTCGTGAACGGCGTCGCGGCGCAGGGGGCGAGCGGGGTTTACGGGGAATACCGGCCCTGCGCCGGCATCGTCGGCCATGCCGACATGATGCTGGGCGAGCGCGCGGGCGAGGTGCTCGATGCGCTCGCTGCTGCCGGCAACGGGCGCTTTCGCGGCATCCGGCACCAGGGTGCTTGGGACGCAGACCAGAGCGTGCTCGGCGCGCCGTTCCATTCGCCCGAAGGACTGTACCGCGATGCGACTTTCGCCAGGGGCCTGCGCCAGTTGGCCGAGCGCGGGATGACCTTCGATGCCTGGGTGCTCGAACCGCAGATCGGCGACGTCACCGCGCTGGCCCGCGCCAACCCGGACCTCACGGTGATCCTCGATCACTGCGGCACCCCGCTCGGCATCGGCAGCTACAAGGGACGCCTTCACGAACGCTTCGAGACGTGGCGGAGCGCGATCCGCGAGCTGGCGCAGTGTCCCAATGTCCACGTCAAGCTGGGCGGCCTCGCCATGGCGTTCTGCGCCATGCCCGACCATGGCCCCCTGCCCGGCATCTCGTCGGAAGTGCTCGCTGGGATGTGGCGGCCTTATGTCGAGACCTCCATCGAAGCGTTCGGCGCGGAGCGCTGCATGTTCGAAAGCAACTTCCCGGTGGACAAGTGGGGCGCGGATTACGTGACCTTATGGAACGCTTTCAAGCGCTTGGCCCAGGGCGCTTCGGCAACCGAAAAGCGCGCGCTGTTCGCCGGCACCGCAGCGCGGGTCTACGGCGTGGAATACCTTCTCGACGGACTGTAAGCGCCTCGTTTGACAGCTCGGCGGGACGACCCTATCGCGCCATTTAACCGCACGATTAAACGGACCGGAGACTCCAGATGCCCCTGCCCGCCCCTTTCGACCGGCTGCGCCTGCCGGTCATCGCCTCGCCGCTGTTCATCATCTCCGGACCGGAACTGGTGATTGCCCAGTGCAAGGCCGGCGTCGTCGGCAGCTTCCCCTCGCTCAATGCGCGCCCGATCAGCCAGCTCGACGAATGGCTCCACCAGATCACCGAGGAACTGGCCGCATACAACCGCGCCAACCCGGACCGCCCGGCCGCGCCGTTCGCCGTCAACCAGATCGTCCACAAGTCGAACAACCGGCTCGATGAGGACATGGCGCTGTGCGAGAAGTGGCAGGTGCCGATGCTGATCACCTCGCTCGGCGCGCGCGAGGACGTTTACCGCGCGGCGCAAGGCTGGGGCGGCATCGTCCTCCACGACGTGATCGACGACCGCTTCGCCCGCAAGGCGATCGAAAAGGGCGCCAATGGACTGATCCCGGTCGCGACCGGCGCGGGCGGCCATGCCGGCACCCAGTCGCCGTTTGCGCTGATGCAGGAAATCCGCAGTTGGTTCACCGGCCTCGTCGCGCTGTCTGGCGCGATCGCCAACGGCCGCTCGATCCTCGCCGCGCAGGCGCTGGGCGCAGACTTTGCCTACATCGGCTCGGCATGGATCGCGACGCACGAGGCGCGCGCGGTCGAAGGCTACAAGAACGCCATCGTCGAGGGCGACGCGGCCGGCATCGTCTATTCGAACCTGTTCACCGGGGTGCACGGCAATTACCTGCGCTCGTCCATCGTCAATGCCGGCCTCGATCCCGACAACCTGCCAGAGAGCGATCCTTCCGCCATGAACTTCGGCTCGGGCGGCAACACCGAAGCCAAGGCGTGGAAGGACATCTGGGGCGCGGGCCAGGGCGTCGGGGCGATCAAGGCGGTGGAAAGCGTGGCGCAGCGCGTCGACACGTTCGAGGCCGAATACCGCGCCGCCGCCGCCGCGCTGTCGGCCAATTCGGCGCAATACCTCTAAGGCTTACCCGGTCGCACCCCACAGCGCCTCGGCCATCGCGTCGAGGTGGCTGAAGTCGAGCGCGGGGTCGCGGCGGTTGAGCGGCATCCGCGCCCAGCGCGCAGGGTCGAGCAGCCGCCGCCGCAGCGCACGCTGGAGCAGGTCGAAGCGCATCGGCGCTTCCGCGTCGGCCACGTCGCCATCGCGCAGCCGGTCGCGCGCCCAGCCCGCCTCGATCTGGCCGCTGCGCTCGAGCACCAGTTCGTTGTAGGTGCGGTGCGGGCCGCGGTGGAGCGGCAAGCCGACGCGCCGCGCCGAATCCTCGCGCGATGGCAGGAGCAGGCCATTGCGGCGGAAGTCGTGCATCCCCAGCCGGTCTGCGCCCAGCCGGGCGATCACCTTGCCCAGCGGGCGGGACGACAGGACCTGGAGCGGCAGCAGGTGATGGCGCTGCAGTCCGGGATCGTGCCCGGGCCGATCCGCGCGATTGACCGACCGGAAGGCGATCGCCAGGCGGGAGGCGGTCAGCGGCACCGGGCGACCACCTCCCCCGGTGCACCCGGCGCGAGCGTGTAGGCCCCGGCACCGGCCAGCTCGACCTCGCGCGGGCCATCGACCTTGCCGTGCGCCACCAGCCAGTCGAGCAAACGCACTGCGACGCTCATTTCCGCGGCGCCGGCTGATCCCGTTCCGGGCAGTTCGAGCCGCAGTTCCTGGCCGGTCAGGAAAGCGAGGCCTTCGCTCTTCACCGTGCTGCCATCCCGGGCGAGCGAGGCCATGGCAAAAGCCGCGAAGGGTCCCCCGCCGAGCCAGGCCCTGACCGACTTCCCGAACCACTCCGGAGAGACGGCATTGGCCGCGGGGCACCATGATATTGCCGCAACGCCCGGCATCCCGGCCAGCTCGAGCAGCAAGGACCCGGCGACGCGGACGACAGGCAGGAGATGGGCGGCAGCGGCAATGTGCGTGCCGGGCCGCAGCGTCAGTATTTCGCAGGCTGCGAGGTCGACAGCCGGATCGACACCGATCCTGTGGCGAAGCGGGGAGCCGCCTTCCGCAGCGCCAGGCGCCAGTCCGCCAAGGTCGAAGGTCAGTCCATCTCGCAGCAGCTCGACCGGATCCCCGGCATCGCGCGGCAAATGCGAGATCGAGAAGCCGCCCTGATCCACCAGCCCCTGCACCACATCGAGCGCCGGACGAGTCCCGGGCGCGAACAGCAGGGCGGCGAGCGGTGCGCGGCCGTCTTTCCCTGCTTCAGCGACCACGCGTACTCCCCTGTTTTCGGCTTCGCGTTCTGACACCTTGCCGGCGGCGGCGTCGAGTCCCGTCCGGCGATGCCTCGAAAACGGAGGAATCAAAACATGCCGAGGTTAAGACCTTCCCCCATGGCCTGTCCCAGATCGCGACAAGTCGCGAGAATTGCAGGCGGAACCGCCTTCTCCGCAAGAATGGCTTCGGGCGTCTGCGCGGAAAGATTCGCGATGACCGGCTCGGCGACCCGCTTCAGCCGCCAGCCGGTGACGATTCGGTCGATCTGCGCCAGCGCCCCTCGCCCGTCCGATCCGGCTGCGGTCAGGGTGGCATAGGCACGGCCCTCGATCCGCCCGAGCAGCGGGTAATAGCAGCGGTCGAAGAACTCCTTCATCGCCCCGCTCATCGTGCCGAGGTTTTCCGGACAGGCGAAGATATAGCCGGATGCGGCGAGCATTCCCTCGGGCGTGGCCGCGTCCGCCGCGACCAGCTCGACCGGGCCGGCCAACCCCGCACCATCCGCAGCCGCCGCGGCCATCGACCGCGCCGCGCCGGTGCGGCTGTGCCAGACGATCAGCAGCACCGGCCTAGCAACCGTCGTCGCTGCCTTTGCTCCCGCCGACGATTCCGCCGATCGCGCCGCCCAACGCGCCGCCGAGCCCGCCGAGGCCTTTCTTTTTCTTCTTCGGCTTGCATTCGGCCTGCGGCTGCTCCTGCCCGGCCGCGCCCATCTCCGGCATGCCGACGAGGAACGTGGTCGTCGACTTGTGACGGATCCTCGCGGTCCACTCCGGGTTCCACGCCGCCTTGGCGTTTGCGGGCTTGGGCGGGAAGGCGAAGCTTTCCTCCGGTCCGAACGCGGTCAGCGTGCCGAACATGAAGTCGGGCGCGTCGCGCTTGACTTCGGCCGGCACAATGCAGGTTGAGGTCTGCGGGCTCATCACCACCTTGCTGGTGACCAGTCGCCCCACGGTGCCCGGCGAGAGCCAGTCCGAAAGGCCGCCGCCGAACTCGCGGCTGGCGCTCGAAGTCCACCATACGATGTCGGTCATCTCGTTGCCCTTGCCGGTGCTCTTGCCGCCGATGAGGAAGGCGTAATAGCCGGTGGCGTTCTGGATTCCCGTCCAGCTCAGCAGCGTCGCGCCGCTCGCCTGCCCGACGTTGCTGGCGCGCAGCGGGGCCATGAAGTCGTTGGCGAGGGTGAAGCTCATCTCCGGCGAATAGTTCCCGGCAATCCTGTGCGCGCCCGGCAGCGCGCTGTCGGGCTTGGCCGACTTGCCGTCGTCCGCCGGCCAGCGACCATAGGTCCGGCTGCCGGAAAGATTCCACGAATCGACCGGGATGTTGGTCGAGAACAGCCCCGGCGGAACCTGCCCGGCAGCGAGCTTGGCGAAGTCGATCACCACCGGCTGCCCCTTGGGCGCGTGCTCGCCGCAGCCCCAGTAGATCAGCATCCGCCCCTTGGGCCGCTGGAACTCGCCCATCGGGCCGGGAGGCGTCGCGGTCGGCGTCTTGAGCGCGACCGATTTGCCAAGCTTTGCCCCCGCCGGCATGAAATGGTCGGCCTTGGGCTTTCCGTCCGCCGCCGCGCGGGTCGAGCCAAGCTCGAGCAGCAGCGAGTGCTGGGCCTGGTTTGCGCCGCCCCCGCCGAACGCCATCGACAGCGCCGATCCGACGCCGCCGCCCATCGCGCCCATGCCGGACTGGGTCTCCGCCTTCATTTCGTAGCGGGCAATCGGCGCGGCCGACTGCGCAAGCAACGGGGCGCTGGCGGTGGAGAAAGCGGCCAGCGCGGTGGTGGCCAGGATCAGCGGATGGCGGCGATGGTCAAGCATGGCGAAGTTCCCTGTCTGCGGCGGGAGAATCGGGCCATATCAAGGCCTCTCGCCTTCCCGCGATGATGAGCGTCCCCTTGTCGCAAGCCGCTGTCAACCGGAGTGACGCGGCGCACCTTTTCCGAATGATCGTGATGGTCTAGCGCAGCCGACATGATCCCCGTCACCGCCATCACCCGCTCGCTGTCTGGCCAGGCCTGGCGCTGGCGCGGCGGCAACATGGCGGTGGGCGATGATGCCGGACCGGGTGGCGGCCTCGGCGACGACATCGTCACCCAGCTGTTGCTGGCACGCGGGGTCGCGCGCGACGACCTGGAACGGCACCGCAAGCCGACGCTGCGCGATTTCCTGCCCGATCCCTCGCTGTTCCGCGACATGGACGCAGCCGCCACGCGGCTCGCCGACGCGGTCGAGCGGGGCGAATCGATCTGCATCTATGGCGACTACGACGTCGATGGCGCGACCAGCGCGGCGCTGCTGGTCCTGCTGCTGCGCGACCTTGGGGTCGAAGCGCGGCACTACATCCCCGACCGGCTGCTCGAAGGCTACGGTCCCTCGGGCGAAGCGCTGGTGCGGCTGGGGCAGGAAGGCGCAAAGCTCGTCGTCACGGTCGATTGCGGGGCGATGGCGCACGACGCGCTGGCGCAGGCCGCCGACGCCGGGGTCGAGGTGATCGTCGTCGATCACCACAAGTGTTCGCCCGAACTTCCCCGCGCCGCGGCGCTGGTCAATCCCAACCGGCTCGACGAATGCGACGAGGCGGCGGCCCACGGCCATCTCGCCGCGGTCGGCGTCGCATTCCTGCTGGCGGTGGCGACGGTGCGCACGTTGCGGCTGCGAGGCTGGTTCGCCGGCAAGGCCGAACCCAACCTGATGCGGCTGCTCGACCTTGTTGCGCTGGGCACCGTGGCCGACGTCGCCGCGCTCCACGGGCTCAACCGGGCGATGGTCGCGCAAGGGCTCAAGGTCATGGCGCGGCGCGAGAACATCGGCCTGTCCGCGCTCATCGACACCAGCCGCCTCAACCGCGCGCCGACCTGCAGCGACCTCGGCTTCGCCCTCGGCCCGCGCATCAATGCCGGCGGCCGCGTCGGCGAGGCGACGCTCGGCGTGCGCCTGCTGACCACTCGCGACCCCGACGAAGCGCGCGACATCGCCGCCCGGCTGTCCGCGCTCAACGAGGAGCGCCGCGCGATCGAGCAGGCGGTGCAGGAAGCGGCCGAGGCGCAGGTCGATGCCCAGCACAACCGCGCGGTGATGGTCCTGGCGGGCACGGGCTGGCATCCGGGGGTGATCGGCATCGTCGCCGGGCGGATCAAGGAGAAGACCGGCAAGCCCACCCTGGTCATCGCGCTGGACGCGGACGAGGCGGGGAACGGCAAGGGCTCGGGCCGCTCGATCGGCGGGGTCGACCTCGGCGCGGCGATCATCGCGGCGCGGGAGGCCGGGCTGCTCGTCGCTGGCGGCGGGCACGCCATGGCCGCCGGGCTGACGATCCGGCCAGAGGCGCTGGGTGCGCTGGCGGACTGGCTCGACGAACGGCTCGCCCGCGACGTCACCGCGGCCCAGGCCGGCCAGGCGATGCTGCTGGACCTCAGCCTCACCCCGGGCGGGTTGACTCCCGCGCTGGTCGAGACGCTCGAGGGCGCAGGCCCTTACGGCATGGGCTGGCCCGGCCCGAAAATCGCGGTCGGCCCGGTGCGGCTGATCAAGTGCGACGTCGTCGGCAACGACCACGTGCGGATGATCGCGGGCGGGGACGACGGGCGCAGCTTCAAGGCGATCGCCTTTCGCGCCGCCGACAGCGAGATGGGCCAGGCGCTGCTCCACGGCGCGCGCGGGCGCAAGCTGTGGCTGGCGGGCCGTCCGAAGGTCGACGACTGGGGGAGCCGTCCGGCCGCCGAACTGCATGTCGAGGACGCGGCCTGGGCCGATTGAACGAGCCCCGTCTCAAGCCCCCCCCTCAAGGGGTTGACCGCGGCGGAAACGTGCCCTAGTGGCGCGGGCCTTGCCACCGGCAATCCACCGGATGGCCCCTTCGTCTAGCGGTCAGGACGCGGCCCTTTCACGGCTGAAACACGGGTTCGATTCCCGTAGGGGTCACCATCGGATACGCCCTCGGCCCCTTCGTCTAGCGGTCAGGACGCGGCCCTCTCACGGCTGAAACACGGGTTCGATTCCCGTAGGGGTCACCAGCTTTTCAGCATCGGCCACACGTCAGTAAGGCGGATCGCCCTTGTCGCGCTGCGCCTTTGCGGCCTCGGCCCACCATTCCAGCGTTTTGGCGAATTTTTCGAAGCTGCGGTCGAGCGATTCGCCGCCTGCCCCTTGCGGCTGCCCCTTCTCGTCCAGCGCCTTGGAAATTTCGCCGCAGGCGAGCGTGGCGGGAACCGGGGCCATGCCCATCTCCGCGACCGTCGGGTGCCATGCATAGGCCGCACGGACGCCGGCGGTTCGCCCGGCCGAATAGCTCGCGACCGCGCAGGGCCGCCAGAACCATTCCTCGAGGTAGTGGTCGGTCAGGTTCTTGAGCCCCGGCTGGACGCCCCAGTTATACTCGCCAGCGACCAGCACGAATGCGTCCGCGGCTTTGATCTGGTCGGCCAGCTCGGCCATCGCCTTTGGCGCGGCTCCTTCAGGGTATTCCTTGAAGCGCTTGTCGAGCATCGGCAGGCCGACGGCCTTGGCATCGACCAGGCGCGCGTCGAAGCCCATTCCACCAAAGCGGCGGACAAGGTAATCGGCGAGCCTGATGCCGGCGCGATCGGAACGGTAGGAGCCGTAGAGCACGAGAAGTTTGAGCATGGCGCTGGAAACACCCGAGACCGGCCTTCGATCCCGCCCCGCCTGATCCGCCGCAGCCTGCCGATCAGCGCGCCTTCTTTGTTATGGTCGCGGTAAAATCGGGGTCCTTGTTCGCCACCCAGTCGACGAACTTGCGGATCGACGGGTTTGCCAGCAGGCCTTCGACATCCATTCCGTGGCGCTGAAGCTCGGAATTGGTGAAACTGGCGATGAGCGTCTGCTGGCAAATCGGATGCATCGGCACCACGTCGCGACCGCCCCGGCTCTTGGGCACGGGATGGTGGAGCACCACGGTCTTGCCCGTCGGCCTTCCGCACAGCCAGCAATGCACGACCTCGGGCGGAGCCTCGTCCTCGTCCGGCAGGTCCGCGTTATAGCCGTGCTTCGCATGCTTGCGGGCCACGGCTCAGGCGCTCACCCGGTTGGCCACGAGATCGTCCACCACCGCCGGATCGGCGAGAGTCGAGGTATCGCCGAGGTTCGACGTGTCGTTCTCCGCGATCTTGCGCAGGATGCGGCGCATGATCTTGCCCGAGCGGGTCTTGGGCAGGCCGGGCGCGAACTGGATCGCGTCGGGCGAGGCGATCGGGCCGATCTCGGTGCGCACCCACTGGCGCAGCTCGGTGCGCAGCGCCTCGCTCCCCTCCTCGCCCGCGTTGAGCGTGACATAGGCGTAGATGCCCTGCCCCTTGATCTCGTGCGGCATCCCCACGACCGCGGCCTCGGCGACCTTGGGGTGGGCGACCAGCGCGCTTTCCACCTCGGCGGTGCCCATGCGGTGGCCGGAGACGTTGATCACGTCGTCGACCCGTCCGGTGATCCAGTAGTATCCGTCCTCATCTCGGCGGCAGCCGTCGCCGGTGAAGTAGGTGCCGGGGTAAGTGCTGAAATAGGTCTGGAAGAACCGTTCGTGGTCGCCCCACACGGTGCGCATCTGGCCGGGCCAGGACTTGCGGATGATCAGGTTGCCGTCGGTCGCGCCGGGAAGCTCGTTACCTTCGGCATCGACGAGCGCAGGGTAGACGCCGGGAAGCGGTTTCGTCGCGGAGCCGGGCTTGGTCTTCACCGCCCCAGGCACCGGCGCGATCAGCGCGCCGCCGGTTTCGGTCTGCCACCAGGTATCGACGATCTCGCAGCGGCCATCGCCGACGACGTCGTGATACCACTGCCACGCCTCGGGATTGATCGGCTCGCCCACCGTGCCGAGCAGGCGGATCTGCGAACGGTCGTGCGCCTTCACGAAGCTGTCGCCCTCGCGCATCAGGGCGCGGATCGCGGTCGGCGCGGTGTAGAAGATCGTCACCCCGAGCCGGTTCGCGGTTTCCCAGAAGCGGCCGTGGTCGGGATAGTTCGGCACGCCGTCGAACATCACGGTCGAGGCCCCGTTCGACAGCGGGCCATAGACGACATAGCTGTGCCCGGTGACCCAGCCCACGTCGGCGGTGCACCAGAACAGGTCGCTGTCCTTCGCCCCGAACAGCATGTCGAACGTCAGCGTCACCCACAGCAGGTAGCCGCCGGTGGTGTGGAGCACGCCCTTGGGCTTGCCGGTGCTGCCCGAGGTATAGAGGATGAACAGCGGGTCCTCCGCATTCATCGGCTCGGGCACGCAGTCGGCGGAGACACTCTCGCGCGCCTCGTGCCACCACACGTCGCGGTCTGCCACGACCGGCACGTCGGCGCCGGTGCGGCGGACGAGGATGACCTTCTCGATCGACGGACAGTGCTCCAGCGCCTTGTCGGCATTGGCCTTGAGCGGGACTTTCCTGCCGCCGCGCACGCCTTCGTCGGCGGTGATCAGGATCGACGAATCGCAGTCCTGGATGCGCCCGGCGAGGCTGTCGGGCGAAAAGCCGCCGAAAACCACCGAATGGATCGCCCCGATCCGCGCACAGGCGAGCATTGCGACCGCGGCTTCCGGGATCATCGGCATGTAGATCGTCACGCGGTCGCCCTTGCGGGTGCCCTGGGCCTTGAGGACGTTGGCAAACCGGCAGACTTCCGCGTGCAGCTCGCGGTAGGTCAGCGACCGGCCTTCCCCCGGCTGGTCGCCCTCGAACACGATCGCGACCTTGTCGCCCTTCGCGGCCAGGTGCCGGTCGATGCAGTTGACCGAGAGGTTGAGCTCGCCATCGGCAAACCAGCGCACCTGGAAACTGGCTTCGTCATAGCTGCTCTCGTCGGTCAGCGTGGGAAACCGTGACCAGTCGAGCCGCTTTGCCTCTTCGAGCCAGTAACCATGCGGATCGCGCGCCACCGCTTCGTGCCGCGTCGCCAGTTCCATAGCATCGACCATCGTCGGACCTCTCCTGTTTGGCAGGGCAGGGCCATGCCACAGCCGATGGCGCGCGCCAACTGTGTGACAAGTGCCGCGTGACCTTGAACCGCAACATGGCTTGCGCATATGAGCCGCGCTGACCGACGGGGGTATCCTCCCGCCGGCGAATCGCCTCTGCCGGGACCTGCCGACTTGACCAAGCCGACGAAACTGCCCTGGCCCAGCATCGCGCTTGCGCTCGTCGCGGCCATGGTGATGCTGTGGGAGGGCGTCCCGTTCTGGCTGGTTCTGGGCGTGACGCTGGTCTGGATCGGCTCGATCTGGCTGACCCGCCCCGCCCCGGTGTTCGAACCGCGCCGCAGCGAGGAAGGCAGCCTTACCCGCGAGGCCATGACCGACCTGCTCGAGGCCTATGGCCTGCCGATCATGATGCTCGACGGGGAGCGGATTTCTTCCGCCAACGCCGCCGCCCGCGAGGCGTTCGGCGCGCACGTCGTCGGCCAGGACGCCCGCGTCGCGCTGCGCCATCCCGAGGCGATCCGACTGCTCGACGAACCCGGCAGCAGCCGCGCGCTGGTCAAGGGACTGACCTCGCCGCGCTCGATCTGGCAGCTCTCGCGGGTGCCGATCGACGACCGCTTCACCCTGATCGAGATGATCAACCGCACCGCCGAGGCCGACATCAGCCGGGCGCACACCGATTTCGTCGCCAACGCCAGCCACGAGCTGCGCACCCCGCTGGCCTCGATCATCGGCTATATCGAGACGCTCGCCGATGCCGACGAAGCCGGCGGCAAGGGGATCGACGCGGAAACCCGCACCCGCTTCCACGCCACCATCCTGCGCGAAGCGCGGCGCTTGCAGAACCTCGTCGAAGACCTGATGAGCCTGTCGCGGATCGAGGCGGAAAAGCACGACGCGCCGGTCGAGCGGATCGACCTGGCCAAGATGGCCGCGACGGTGGTTGCCGACGTCAGCGCCACCCGCGGCGACACCCGGCTTGTCGGCGATATAACGGCGCAGCCGGCCAAGATTGCCGGGGACCGCCAGCAGATCGACCAGCTCCTGCGCAACCTGATCGACAACGCGCTGAAGTATGGCGACCAGGACAAACCGGTGACGGTTTCGGTGTCGCTGGGTGCCGGCCAGGTCACGCTCAAGGTCGAGGATCGCGGCGAGGGCATTGCACCCGAGCACATCCCCCACCTCACCCGCCGGTTCTATCGCACCGACCCCGGACGGAGCCGCGCGGTGGGCGGGACCGGACTTGGTCTCGCAATTGTCAAACATATCGTCGAACGTCACCGCGGCAAGCTGGACATCTCCAGCCGCAAGGGCACGGGGACAACTGTGACAGTCCGGTTGCAGGAAGCTGTGGAAACCGTCGGATGACTGTCACAATCATGTCATGTAACATCGCCATTGGCCGGCTCAGCCCACGCAGAACAAGGCTGATTGCGATGTCACATAACACGCTCAAGATTACCGCCGCCCTCCTCGCCACCGCCGCGTTGTCCGCGTGCGGCGGGCAGCAGTCCGGCACCCGCGACCAGATCCGCGCCGTCGGATCGTCGACCGTCTATCCCTTCGCGAAGGCGGTCGCCGAATCGTTCGCGAAGTCCGATCCCTCGCTCAAGTCGCCGATCATCGAATCGACCGGGACCGGCGCGGGGATGAAGCTGTTCTGCGCCGGTGTCGGCGCGCAGCACCCCGACATCGAGAACGCCAGCCGGCGGATGAAGAAGTCGGAGTTCGAGGACTGCCAGAAGAACGGCGTCAAGGACATCGTCGAGATCCAGGTCGGTCTCGACGGCGTCGCGTTCGCCGAAGGCAAGAGCGGTCCCGGCATCAAGCTGACTCCGAAGATCGTCTACGAGGCGCTGGCCAAGACCCCCTATGGCAAGCCCAACACGGCGAAGACCTGGAAGGACGTCGATCCCTCGCTTCCGGCCGAGCCGATCCTCGTCTATGGCCCGCCCTCGACCTCGGGCACCCGCGACGCCCTCAAGGAGCTGATCCTGATGAAGGGCTGCGACGAGAACGCCGAGATGAAGGCGCTCAAGGACAGCGACAAGGACAAGCACGACAAGGTCTGCGGCGACGTCCGCGACGACGGCGCCTATGTCGACTCGGGCGAGAACGACAACCTGATCGTCCAGAAGATCGAAGCCAATCCCAAGGCGATCGGCGTGTTCGGGTTCTCCTACCTCGAAGAGAACGCCGACAAGCTGAAGGGCCTGACCATGAGCGGGGTCGAACCGACCTACGCCTCGATCTCGGACTTCACCTACCCCGGCGCGCGCCCGCTTTACATCTACGTGAAGGCCGCGCACCTCAACGCGATCCCGGGCCTCAAGGCCTATGTCGCCGAATGGGCGAAGTCGTGGGGCAAGGATGGCCCGCTGTCGAAACTCGGCATGGTGGTTGCGCCCGATGCAGTGCAGGCGGCCAGCGCCAAGCTCGCGAGCGACTTCACCGTGCTCGACGGCTCGCAGCTGAAGTAAGGAAACCCGATACCGCATGTCGCCAGCCATCCTCATCCTGCTCGCCTTCGGGCTGGGCCTCGCAGGCTGGCTGGCGGCACGGTCGCGCGCCTGGGCATTCCAGCGCGCGGTCGGCGGTTCGCGGCTCCATTCGCTGCCGAACTACCACGGCTGGTACGTCGCGCTGTGGACCGTGGTCCCGGCGCTGGTGTTTGCGGTGCTGTGGACCGCGATCAGCCCCGGCCTCGTCACCCGCGCCGTACTCGCCGATCCGGCCGCGATGTCGATCCCGGCGTTCGGAATCGAGCGTGAGAGCGTGCTGGCAGAAGCCCGGGCGGTTGCCTCGGGCGACGCGTTCGGCGTGTTCAACCCCGCCGCACAGGCGTTGGTCGAACCGTACCGGGCAGCGCTCGCCACCTATGGCGGGATCGGCCTTGCCCTGACCGTCATCCTCGCCTTTGCCGGCGGGGCGTTCGCATTCCTGCGCCTGCGCCCCGATTTCACCGCCCGCACCCGGGTCGAGCGCGCGGTCATGGCGCTGCTCCTCGGCGCTTCGCTGGTGGCGATCCTCACGACCATCGGCATCATCGCCAGCCTCGTGTTCGAGACCGGGCGGTTCTTCACCATGGTCTCGCCGATCGACTTCCTGTTCGGCACCCACTGGTCGCCCGACCCGATGAGCAGTTTCGCGCCGGACGGGCACGATTATGGCGCGATTCCCCTGTTCTGGGGGACGATCTTCATCGGCGCGATCATCGCGATGATCGTCGCCATCCCGCTTGGCCTGATGAGCGCGATCTACCTGACGCAGTACGCCAGCAGCACCGTCCGCCAGTGGATGAAGCCGCTGCTCGAGATCCTCGCCGGCGTGCCGACGGTGGTCTATGGCTATTTCGCCGCGCTGACCGTCGCGCCCGCCGTGCGCGATGCGGCGCAGGCCGTGGGCATCGCCAGCGCTTCGACCGAAAGCGCGATGGCGGCAGGCCTCGTCATGGGGATCATGATCATCCCGTTCGTCTCGTCGATGGCCGACGACAGCATCAACGCGGTCCCGCAGGCGATGCGCGACGGCAGCCTGGCGATGGGCGCGACGACGTCCGAGACGATCCGCAAGGTGCTTGTCCCCGCCGCATTGCCGGGCATCGTGGCCGGGGTGATGCTCGCGGTCAGCCGCGCGATCGGGGAGACCATGATCGTGGTCATGGCCGCGGGCGCCGCCGCCAACCTCACCGCCAATCCGTTCGAGGCGATGACCACGGTGACCTTCCAGATCGTCGCCATGCTCACCGGCGAAGGCAGCTTCGACCATCCCGCGACGCTCAGCGCGTTCGCGCTCGGCATGGTCCTGTTCCTCGTGACCCTCGCCCTCAACTTCATCGCCCTGCGCGTCGTCAAGCGGTACCGCGAAGCCTATGAGTGACGATCCCGCCCACACCGAGCGCAACGCCCGCGTCGCCGCGCTGCTCAAGAAGCGCTACGCCGCCGAGCGCCGCTTCCGCCTGTTCGGCCTCGCCGCCGTGGTCTTTTCGGGCCTCGTCCTCGCGTTCCTGCTGGTGACGATGACCGCCAACGGCATCGGCGGGTTCAAGCGCACCGAACTGCGCCTGACGATGGACTTCGCCTCCGCGCCGATGCAGATCGACGCCAAGCGGCTGACCCAGGAGGACGCGATGGGCGGCCTCGAACTCGCCGGCCTGCCCAAGGCGGTCGCCGCGGCGCAGGTCGCGCAGTACGGGGACAAGGGCGCCGACCTGTTCAGCCAGGACGCCTGGCGCGAGGTCGCCCACCTGCTGATCGCCGACCCGACGCTGATCAGTCGCAAGACCGACCTGTCGCTCCCGGCGAGCGATGACCTCGCCTCGGCGCTGCGCGGCGAGGGTCACGAAGACCTCCAGCCGCTGGCCCGTACGCTCACCTCGGAAGGCAAGCTCGCGGTGGTCTGGGACAAGGGCTTCCTCGCCCGATCCGACGCGACCAGCCCGCAGGCGGTCGGCATCTGGGGCGCGCTCAAGGGCTCGATGCTGACGATGTTCGTCACGCTGGTGCTCGCGTTCCCCATCGGCGTGCTGGCGGCGATCTACCTTGAGGAATACGCGCCGAGGAATCGCTGGACCGACTGGATCGAGATCTCGATCAACAACCTCGCCGCGGTGCCTTCGATCATCTTCGGCCTGCTCGGCCTCGCGGTGTTCCTGTGGATCTTCCCGAACTACCGCTCGGCCCCGCTGATCGGCGGCATGACCCTGGCGCTGATGACCATGCCGGTGATCGTCATTTCCGGCCGCAACGCGATCAAGGCGGTGCCACCCTCGATCCGCGACGGCGCGCTGGCGATCGGCGCGAGCCGGGTGCAGGTGGTGTTCCACCACGTCCTCCCCCTCGCCCTCCCCGGCATCCTCACCGGCACGATCATCGGCATGGCCCGCGCGCTGGGTGAGACCGCGCCACTGCTGATGATCGGAATGCGGGCCTTCGTGGCCACGGCGCCGAGCGGCTTCACCTCGCCGTCGTCGGTCCTGCCGGTGCAGATCTTCCTCTGGTCGGACGAGATCGACCGCGGCTTCATCGAACGCACCAGCGCGGCGATCATCGTCCTGCTGCTGTTCCTGCTCGCGATGAACGGCCTCGCGATCTACCTTCGCAACCGCTTCGAGAAACGGTGGTAAGATGAATCTGGATGTCCCCCTCGCCACCGCACCATCGGCCCCCGACACGGCCGAGCTGCCGAAGATGGAAGCGCGCGGCGTTTCCGTGTTCTATGGCGACAAGAAGGCGATCGACGATGTCTCGATCGCCATTCCGAAGCGCTATGTAACGGCCTTCATCGGGCCGTCCGGTTGCGGCAAGTCCACATTCCTGCGCTCGCTCAACCGGATGAACGACACCATCGCCGGCGCGCGGGTCGAAGGCGATATCCTGCTCGACGGCGATGACATCTATCGCTCGGGCATGGACGTCGTGCAGCTGCGCGCGCGGGTCGGGATGGTGTTCCAGAAGCCCAACCCGTTCCCCAAGTCGATCTACGACAACATCGCCTATGGCCCCAAGATCCACGGCATCGCCGGGAGCAAGAGCGAGCTCGACGGGATCGTCGAAAGCTCGCTCAAGCGTGCGGGCCTGTGGGAAGAGGTCAAGGACCGTCTCTCCGACAGCGGCACCGCGCTGTCCGGCGGCCAGCAGCAGCGGCTGTGCATCGCCCGCGCCATAGCGGTCGATCCCGAGGTCATCCTGATGGACGAGCCGTGCTCCGCGCTCGACCCGATTGCCACCGCCAAGATCGAGGAACTGATCGACGAACTGCGCGGGCGCTATGCCATCGTCATCGTCACCCACTCGATGCAGCAGGCCGCGCGCGTCTCGCAGCGGACCGCCTTCTTTCACCTTGGCAAGATCGTCGAATACGGCAAGACTTCCGATATCTTCACCGCGCCGAAGGAAGAACGGACCAAGGACTACATCACCGGGCGCTACGGCTGAGGACGGGAATATGGCAGAACACACGGTCAAGGCGTTCGACGAGGACATCACCCGCCTGCGCGGCCTGATCGCCGAAATGGGCGGGCTGGCCGAGGTCTCGATCTCGGAAGCGATGGATGCGCTGGTCAACGGCAACGAGGAACTGGCCAAGACCGTCATCGCCCGCGACAAGCGGATCGACGCGCTGGAAATGGACGTCGACCGGCTTGCGGTTCGCGTCCTCGCCCTCCGCGCCCCCATGGCCGACGACCTGCGCGAAGTGATCGCCGCGCTCAAGATCGCAGGCGTCATCGAGCGCATCGGCGATTACGCCAAGAACATCGCCAAGCGCGTCGGCCACATCGAGGGCCGCCGCCGGTTCGAGCCGCTGACCCTGCTTCCAGCCATGGCCGAGATCGCCGCCGAGATGGTCCACGACGTCCTGACCGCCTTCGCCGCCCGCGATCCGGTTGCCGCGACCGAGGTGATCGAGCGGGACAGCAAGGTCGACGCGTTCTACGACAGCATCTTCCGCAATCTCGTATCGTACATGGTCGAGAACCCCGCGACGATCAGCAGCGCCGCGCAGCTCCTGTTCGTCGCCCGCAACATCGAGCGGATCGGCGATCATGCGACCAACATCGCCGAAATGGTCCACTACGCCGCCACCGGCAGCTACCTGCCCGAACGCGAGGACATTCCGGCGCCGGCGGTGTGATTGTCGCACAGCGGTCGTGAAGGTGTAACAATCGGGGTGTTGGCGTAGGCTGTCCCATACGGAGGTTACAGTGTCCGCCCCCAAGCTTCTCCTGGTCGAAGACGACGCCGCGCTCGCGGAGCTGATCGAGTTCCGCTTCAAGGGCGAAGGCTATGAAGTGCGCGTCACCGACGACGGCGACGAAGCGCTGGTCATGGCCGCTGAGGAAGCGCCCGACCTCGTCCTGCTCGACTGGATGATCGGCGGGACCAGCGGGATCGAGGTCTGCCGCCGCCTGCGCCGGGCCAAGGAAACCGCGCACGTGCCGATCATCATGCTCACCGCACGCGGGCACGAGGACGACCGCATTCGCGGGCTCGAAACCGGCGCGGACGATTATGTGACCAAGCCCTTCTCGCCCCGCGAGCTGGTCGCCCGCGTCGGCGCGGTGCTGCGCCGGGTACGCCCCGCGCTGGCCGGCGAAGTCATCACCGTCGGCGATCTGGCGCTCGATCCCACCGCCCACCGCGTCACCCGGCGCGGACAGGCGATGAAGCTGGGGCCGACCGAGTTCCGCCTGCTCCGCCACTTCATGGAGCATCCGGGCCGCGTG
Source organism: Novosphingobium sp. FW305-C-111 (assembly GCF_058783565.1). Lineage (NCBI taxonomy): Bacteria > Pseudomonadati > Pseudomonadota > Alphaproteobacteria > Sphingomonadales > Sphingomonadaceae > Novosphingobium > Novosphingobium sp. FW305-C-111. The sequence goes on along the minus strand of NZ_JBYSYP010000006.1, from coordinate 175,954 downwards.
TTCAGCCGCGGCCAGTTGCTCGACGCGGTCTGGGGCAACGGCAGCGATATCGAGCTTCGCACAGTGGACGTGCATATCCGGCGGCTGCGGCAGGGCATTGCGCTGCCGGGGCTCGCCGATCCGGTGCGGACGGTGCGTTCCGCCGGGTACGCGCTGGAGCGGGTTTAACCGAACTCCGCCGCGTCCCCGCGCAGGCGGGGACCTCCAGCAATCAAGCGGACCGTTTGCGGCAAGAGGCCCCAGCATTCGCGCGGGCGTCGAACGTTCAGCGCAGCCGCGTTATGTCCAGATCGTCGATCGTGATCCACTGGTTGACGTAGTTCGCGTAGTACAACCCGAACAGCACTGCCGCGAGCACTGCGGCGCGCAGCGCGACCTGCTTGGGCCGGAAGTTCGCCGGCGCGCTGTGCGCCTGACCGGCGACCTTTTCCTCGCCCAGTTCGTCGTGCGTGCGGATGCCGAACGGCATGACCAGGAAGCACGACATTACCCAGAACAGGCTGTAGATCGCAATGATCGACGTCCATTTCATCGCTCAGACCTCCCGTAGCAGGACCTGCACCACCGGCTTTTTGCCCGACCAGTTCTGCGCGGCGCGGCGGGCCGCGAGCCGCACCGCTTCGGCCACGGCAAGCCGGTCGCGCTTGCGGTCGCCCTTGAGGTTGCGGACCGCTTCAGCCACCCCGACCTGAGCCTCGACCACGAACTGCTCCAAGTCCTCGTCGAGCGGCAGACCGATGCTCGCGACCTCGACCGGCGAGGTAACCCGCCCCTCGCGCGACACGGCCACGGCGACCGTGACCAGCCCGTTGTTCGACAGCTTGCGCCGCGCCACCACGGCCTCGCCATCGGCCGGCGCGATGATGTCGCCGTCGAGGATCAGTCGCCCGGCGCGAACCTCGCTCAGCTTGCGCGGGCCATCGGGGGCCAGGCGCACGATGTCGCCGTTCTTCTGGACGATCGTCCGGGGAATGCCGCTCGCCTTCCCCAGCCGCGCCTGTTCGGCCATGTGGCGGATCTCGCCGTGGACGGGCACGAGGATTTCGGGCTTGATCCAGTCGTAGAGGGCGACGAGTTCAGGCCGCCCCGGGTGACCGGATACATGGATCATCCCCTGCCGGTCGGTCATGATCTCCACGCCCTTGTCGGCCAGCTGGTTCTGGATGCGGCCGATCGCCACCTCGTTGCCGGGGATCTGGCGGCTGGAGAACAGCACGACGTCGCCCTTTTCGAGCTTGATCGGGTGCGAATCCCCGGCAATCCGGGCCAGCGCTGCGCGGGCCTCGCCCTGCCCGCCGGTGGCAAGGATCAGCACTTCGCCGCGCGGGCGGGCCATCGCCTCGTCCCAGCCGATGGTCTCGGGAAAGTCCTTGAGATAGCCCGAAGCCTTGGCCACGCCGATGATCCGGTCGAGCGAGCGCCCGGCGACGCACAGTTCGCGGTTCGTCGCCTGCGCCACCTCGCCCAGCGTCTGCAGGCGCGCGACATTCGAGGCGAAGGTCGTCACCAGCACCCGCCGCCCGGCCATGCTGCGGACCGCCTCGAGCAGGCCCGCACGGACCTCGCCTTCGGAGCCCGAGGCGTTGGGGTTGAACACGTTGGTCGAATCGCAAACCAGTGCGAGCACGCCCTCGTCGCCGATCGCGCGCAGTTCGTCCTCGGTCGCCGGAACGCCGATCAGCGGCTCGTCATCGAGCTTCCAGTCGCCGGTGTGGAAGATGCGTCCGTGCGGCGTGTCGATCTGCAGCGCGTTGCCCTCGGCGATCGAGTGGGCCAGCGGGATGTACTTGAGGTCGAACGGGCCCAGGCTGAACGCGCCCTCGTTGGGAATGACGTTGAGCTTGACCTCGTCCTGTATCCCCGCCTCCCGCAGCTTTTCCGCCACGAGCCGGGCCGTGAACGGCGTCGCATAAAGCGGCACGCCGAGATCCTGCGCGAAATAGGGCACCGCGCCGATGTGGTCCTCGTGTGCGTGGGTCAGCACCACGCCGAGCAGGTCGTCGGCCCGGTCCTCGATGAATTCGAGGTCGGCAAAGACCAGGTCGATGCCGGGATAGTACGGATCGGCGAAGGTCATGCCGAGATCGACCATCAACCACTTGCCGTTGCAGCCATAGAGGTTGACGTTCATCCCGATCTCGCCCGATCCGCCGAGCGCGAGGAAGAGAAGTTCGTTTCCGGGGGTCATGCGGATGCCCCACGAAGCAAACCTGTCGTCATTGCGAGCGCAGCGAAGCAATCCAGGTCATGTGCAGCACTGGATTGCCGCGGGGCTCCGCCCCTCGCAATGACGATGTGTCGGTGAATCCAAATCACGCCTGCACCGCCCGCTCCGCGAGGATGCCGAGCCCTTCGAACATCAGGTCGGAATCGACCACGTCGAACACCTCGGTGTAGGGATCGAACAGGATCGCGAGGCCGCCGGTGGCGATGACCTTGGCGGGCCGGCCGATCTCGGCGCGGATGCGGGCGATCAGGCCCTCCATCATCGCGACATAGCCCCAGAAGACTCCGATATGCATCTGGTCCTCGGTGTTGGTCCCGATCACGGTGCGGGTGCGCGTCGGCGCTTCGATGGCGATGCGCGGCAGCTTGGCCGCGGCGTTGACCAGCGCGTCGAGCGAGAGGTTGATCCCCGGCGCAATGATCCCGCCCTTGTAAGCCCCGGTGAAGTCGAGCACGTCGAAGGTGGTGGCGGTGCCGAAGTCGACGATGATCTTGTCGCCCGGATACTTCTCGTGCGCCGCGACCGCGTTCACGGCCCGGTCCGCACCCAGCGAGCGCGGCTCGTCGACGTCGGCCCGGAAGCCGTATTCGACCGGCGCCTGGCCCGCGATCCACGGCGTCTTGCCGAAATACTTCTGCGACAGCACCTCGAGATTGTGGAGCGCGCGCGGGACGACGGTGGAGATGATCACGTTCTCCACGCAGTCGCGGGCGAAGCCTTCGAGCTGCATCAGCTGGAGCAGCCAGACCGCATATTCGTCGCCGGTCCGGCGCGCGTCGGTGGCGATGCGCCAACGCGCCTTGACCTCGCGGCCCTCCATCAGCGCGAACACGACGTTGGTGTTGCCTACGTCCACAGCGAGAAGCATCGTCTTACCCCACCATCTCGATATCGCCGGCGTGGACCGGGTGAATGCGCCCGTCCGCCATCCGCAGCAGCGCCACCCCGTCCTCGTCGATTCCGGCGAAAGCGCCGGTCAGTTCCCCCTGCGCCCGATCCTTGACCGATACAAGGGTGCCGACGGGATGGGCTCGCAGCAGCCAGTCCTGCCGCAGCACCGGCCATTCGCCGAGATGCCACCGGGTGAGCGCCTGCGACCATTCCCCGGCGAGCACCGCGGCAAAGGCATCGCGGTCGATCGGGCAGCCTTCAGCCGCAAGCGAAGTCGTGCGCCGCCCCTGAACCTCGGGCGCGAACGACAGGTTGACGCCGATCCCGACGACCACTGCCTCGCCCTGCCGTTCGAGCAGGATCCCGGCGAGTTTCGCACCGTCGAGGAGGAGATCGTTGGGCCATTTGAGGACAAGTGCCCCCTCATCCGTCCGTGCTGAGCTTGTCGAAGCACCGTTCTTCACTTCAGCGCCCCGGGAAGAAGAGCTGTCCTTCGACAGGCTCAGGACGGACGGGGCATGTTTTGAGTCCACACACTCAGCCACCGCGCGGTGGACCGCCACGCCCGCGACCAGAGCCAGCGTCTGCGGCGGCGGGTCACCGGCGCGGAACTGCGCCACGGTCGACCCCATGAAATTGCCGAAGCCGTCGCTCCACGCCCGCCCGGCACGCCCTCGTCCGGCGGTCTGGCGATCGGCGACGAGCCAGTGCCCTTCGCCCAACCGCTCGCCGGCCTTGAGCCGGGCGAGAAGGTCGGCGTTGGTCGAGCCGGTTGCGGCTACGGTTTCGAGCAACTCAAGCCCAGATGGTCAGGCAACATGGAGAAGTGCTGCAGCGGCAGTATCGGCCAGCGCGCCGAGCGGCTTGGTCAGCAGGTAGCCGAGCGGCGAGATGAACACGGTTGCCAAGACCAGCAGCGCGAAGTGCGGCACGTCGCCCGCCCCGCGGACCTTGTCCACCGCCTCGTCGAAATAGATCACCTTGACCACCTTGAGGTAGTAGAATGCGCCGATCACCGAGGCTGCGATACCGATCGCGGCGAGCGCCAGCAGGTTGGCCTCGACGGCCGCCTGGAACACCACGAACTTGCCCCAGAACCCGAACAGCGGCGGGATGCCCGCAAGGCTGAACATGACCGCAGCCATCGCCAGGGCCAGCCCGGGACGGGTCTTTGACAGACCGGCAAGATCGCTGATCGCTTCCACCGGCTCGCCGTTCTCGTCGCGCAGCAGGAGCACGGCGACGAAGCCCGCGACCGACATCGCCACGTAGATCGCCAGGTAAACCAGCATCGCCGAGGCCCCTCGCGGCGTCGCGCAGGCGAGACCGATCAGCATGAAGCCGACGTTGTTGATCGAGGAGTACGCCATCAGGCGCTTGATGTTGTTCTGACCGATCGCGCCGAGCGCGCCGATCACGATCGAGAGCAGCGAGACGAAGATCACGATCTGCTGCCACACCCCGACCTGGTTGCCGAACGCTTCGAGCATCACGCGCATGGTCAGCGCCAGCGCGGCGACCTTCGGCGCGGTGGCGAAGAAGGTCGTCACCGGGGTCGGCGCGCCTTCATAGACGTCGGGCGTCCACATGTGGAACGGCGCAGCGCTGATCTTAAAGGCAAGGCCGGCGAGGACGAAGATCACCCCGAACATCGCGCCGATCGCGAGCGGTCCTTCGAGCCCGGCACGGATCGCGCCGAAGTCGGTCGAACCGGCAAAACCGTACACCAGCGAAACGCCGAACAGGAGGATCCCCGAGGCCAGCGAGCCCAGCACGAAGTACTTGAGGCCCGCTTCGGCCGAGCGTTCGTCGGTCCGCAGGAACGAGGCGAGGACGTAAGCCGCGAGGCTGTTGAGCTCGAGCCCGATGTACAGCGTCAGCAGGTTGCCTGCCGACACCATCAGCCCCATGCCGAGCGCGGCGAAGAGGATCAGGATTGGATACTCGGCACGCATCGCGCCGACCCGGTCGAAGAACCGCGGCGAGACGATCAGCGCGACCGCCGCCGAGGCGTAGATCAGCAGCTTGGCGAAGCTGGCGAAGGCATCGGCGCGGTACTGGCCGAAGAACGCTTCGGTCCCCGCCCCCATCGCGCCCGAGCACAGCGCCGGGGCGACGAGGAACGCGCAGGCCGTGAGCACGGCGACGCTGGCGATGGAGATCGCGCTCGACGCCTTGTCCCCGCTCCACGCCGCGACCAGCAGCAGGATCAGGCCGGCGATGCTGAGCAGCTCTTCGGGAGCGACCAGCCAGAGGGATTGCACCAGGTCCATCAGTGCGCCTCCCCGTGCGCGGCATGTTCTTCGTGGGCGGCGGCAGCTTTCGGCGCACCGGCCTTGACCTGCGCGTCGCCTTCCGGCCGCGCGGTCGAAACCCGCGCCTCGAGCGCGGCGATATCGGCGCGCATCGGGGCGAGGAACGTTTCAGGATAGACGCCCATCCACAGCACCGCGGCGGCGAGCGGGGTCATCATAAGCCACTCGCGCGTGTCGAGGTCCGGCATCGCCGCGGCGTCGGCATTCTTCTGCTCGCCGAACACGACCCGGCGGTAGAGGTAGAGCATGTAAGCCGCGCCGAGGATGATCCCCGTCGTGCAGACCAGCGCCACCCAGCTCGACATCTGGTAGATGCCGCCCAGCGCGAGGAATTCGCCGACGAACCCGCTGGTCCCGGGCAGGCCGATGCTCGCCATGGTGAACAGCAGGAAGAACAGCGCATAATACGGCATGTTGATCGCGAGGCCGCCGTAGCGGTCGATCTCGCGGGTGTGCAGCCGGTCGTAGATTACGCCCACGCCCAGGAACAGCGCACCCGAGACGAGGCCGTGGCTGAGCATGACGATCATCGCGCCTTCCAGCCCCTGCGTGTTGAACGCGAACAGCCCGATGGTCACGATCGCCATGTGCGCGACCGAGGAATAGGCGATCAGCTTCTTCATGTCGTGCTGGACCAGCGCAATCAGGCTGGTGACGACGACCGCGATCATCGACAGGGCATAGATCAGCGGCGCGAACTGCGCGCTCGCTTCCGGGAACATCGGCAGCGAGAAGCGGATGAAGCCGTAACCACCCATCTTGAGCAGCACGCCCGCCAGGATCACCGAACCCGCGGTCGGCGCCTGCACGTGCGCGTCGGGCAGCCAGGTGTGGACCGGCCACATCGGCATCTTCACCGCGAAGCTGGCGAAGAAAGCCAGCCACAGCCAGGTCTGCGCCTGCGGCGGGAAGTCGTAGGCCATCAGCGTCGGGATGTCGGTCGTGCCGGCCTGGTTCACCATCCAGAACATCGCGATTAGCATCAGCACCGAGCCGAGCAGCGTGTAGAGAAAGAACTTGTAGCTCGCGTAGATCCGGTCCGCGCCGCCCCACACGCCGATGATCAGGTACATCGGGATCAGGCCGGCCTCGAACATGATGTAGAACAGGAACAGGTCCTGCGCCGCGAACACGCCGATCATCAGCGTTTCCATCAGCAGGAACGCTGCCATGTACTCGCCGACGCGCTTCTCGATCGAGTTCCACGACGCGCCGATGCAGATCGGCATGAGGAACACCGAGAGCATGATCAGGACCAGCGCGATCCCGTCGATGCCGAGTGCCCACTGGAAGCCCGCGAACAGCGGCGCGCGCTCGGTGAACTGCCACTGCGGCCCGCCGATGTCATAGCTCGCCCACAGCACTACGCCGAGCACGAGATCGACCAGCGTCGCGCCAAGCGCGATCTTGCGGGCGAGCCCGGCCTCGGCCTTGAGGCACGCCACCGCCGCCACCAGCGGCACCAGCAGCATCAGCGAAAGGATGGGGAAGCCGGTCATTGTGCGATCACCCAGCTGACCGCCCCGACAAGTCCGACGAGCATGACCAGCGCATAGCTATAGAGGTAGCCCGACTGCAGCTTGACCGCGCCCTTGCTGCCCTTGGCGACCAGCCAGGCCGCGCCGTTGGGACCGAAGCGGTCGATGATGCCCACGTCCCACACCTTCCAGAAGACCCGGCCGAACCAGAAGGCCGGGCGGACGAACAGGAGGTTGTAGAGTTCGTCGAAGTACCACTTGTTGTAGAAAAACCGGTGCAGCACCGAGAAGTGCGCCACGAACTGCGCCGGGAAGCCCGGGTTGCGGATGTAGGCGTACCACGCGGTGAACAGCCCGAGCAGCATGACGATCGTCGCCGACAGCTTCACCAGCAGCGGCACCTCGTGCATCGCGTGCATCAGGTGCTCGTTGTAGTGGAGCGCGCCTTCCCAGAAGCCCTCGTTTTCGAGGAACGCGTGGCTGAACACGAAGCCGGCGAACACCGCACCCAGCGTCAGCACGCCGAGCGGGATCAGCATCGACAGCGGGCTCTCATGCGGGTGGTAGCCGGCGGTGCCGTCGCCGTGGCTGGCATGGGCTCCGTGGTGCGCGTCATGGCCTGCATCTTCCTGCGCCGGCTCGTCATGGTCGTGACCATGCCCGTGCGCGTCGTGGACCGCGTGCTGGATGTGCTCCGACTGGTCCCAGCGCGGCTTGCCGAAGAAGGTGAGGAACACCAGGCGCCACGAATAGAAGCTGGTCAGCAGTGCCGCGGTCACGCCGACCCAGAACGCCAGGCGCCCGGACTCCGTCCCGCTGGCATAGGCTGCCTCGATGATCGCGTCCTTGGAGTGGAAGCCCGCGAACCCGGCGTGAAGCCAGTAGATGCCGACGCCGGTAATCGCGAGCGTACCCGCGGTCATCGCCCAGAAGGTCAGCGGGATGTGCTTCCTGAGGCCGCCGTAATAGCGCATGTCCTGCTCGTGGTGCATCGCGTGGATGACGGAACCCGCGCCGAGGAAGAGCAGCGCCTTGAAGAAGGCGTGGGTGAACAGGTGGAACATCGCCGCGTTGTAAGCGCCGACGCCTGCCGCGAAGAACATGTAGCCGAGCTGCGAGCAGGTCGAATAGGCGATGACCCGCTTGATGTCCCACTGGGTTGTGCCGACCGTCGCCGCGAAGAAGCAGGTCGCTGCGCCGACATAGGTGACGACGTGCATCGCGGTCGCGCTCTGCTCGAACATCGGCGAGAGGCGGCAGACCATGAATACGCCGGCGGTGACCATTGTCGCCGCGTGGATAAGCGCTGAAACCGGGGTCGGGCCTTCCATCGCGTCGGGAAGCCAGGTGTGGAGGCCCAGCTGCGCCGACTTGCCCATCGCGCCGATGAACAGGAGGATGCACAGCACCGTCATCGTGTCGAAGCGGTAGCCGAGGAAGCCGATTGTCGAACCGGCCATCGACGGCGCGGCCTGGAGGATTTCCGGGATCGAGACGGTGCCGAACACCAGGAACGTCCCGAAGATGCCGAGCATGAAGCCGAGGTCACCGACGCGGTTGACCACGAAGGCCTTGATCGCGGCCGCGTTGGCCGAGGGCTTGCGGAACCAGAACCCGATCAGGAGGTAAGAGGCGAGGCCGACCCCCTCCCAGCCAAAGAACATCTGGACGAGGTTGTCCGCCGTCACCAGCATCAGCATGGCGAAGGTGAACAGCGAGAGGTAGGCGAAGAACCGCGGCTGGTCCGGGTCCTCGTCCATGTAGCCCCACGAATAGAGGTGGACGAGCGCCGAGACGCTGGTGATCACCACCAGCATGACCGCAGTCAGCGTGTCGACCCGCAGCGCCCAGTCGAACTTCATCGCGCCAGACGCGACCCAGTGCAGCACTGGGGTCACGCTCTCGTGCGCCGAGCCGCTGAGGAAACCGATGAAAATCGGCCACGACAGCGCGCACGAAATGAACAGCGCGCCGGTCGTCAGCGACTTCGCAACGGTATTGCCGAGCTTCCGGTTGCCGAGCCCCGCGATGATCGACGCGAGCAGCGGCAGAAAGACGATGAGGAGGATCTGCACCGGACTGTTACCCCTTCATCCGGTTGACGTCGTCGACCGCGATCGTGCCGCGGCCGCGGAAGTAGATGACGAGGATCGCGAGTCCGATCGCCGCCTCGCCGGCCGCCACGGTCAGCACGAACATCGCGAAGATCTGCCCGGTGAGGTCCTGCAGGAAGGCGCTGAACGCGACGAGGTTCAGGTTCACCGCGAGCAGGATCAGCTCGATCGCCATCAGGATGATGATGACGTTCTTGCGGTTGAGGAAAATGCCGAGCACGCCGAGCACGAACAGGATCGAGCTGACGACGACATAGTGTTCGATGCCGATCACAGCGTGACCCCCTTGCCGACTTCCGGCTGCATGTTGATCGTCGCCTCGTCCGGCCGCCGCGCATTCTGCCTGGCGACGTTCTGGCCGCGCACGCCCGAGCGCTGGCGGTGGGTCAGCACGATCGCCCCGACCATCGCAACCAGCAGGATGATGCCCGCCGCCTCGAACAGGAACAGGTACTGGCCATAAAGCAGCGCCCCGATCGCCTCGATGTTGCTGGTGCCGAGCGGCGCGGCGTTCGCGCCATCCGGCGTGCCGAGGGCGATGCCGCCCGCCCGCTGGGCACCGATGCCGAGCACCAGTTCCGCGGCGAGGATGATTGCGATCAGCAGGCCGAGCGGCGCGTTGCGGATGAACCCGGCGCGCAGTTCGGAAAAGTCGATGTCGAGCATCATGACCACGAACAGGAACAGCACCGCGACCGCGCCGACATAGACGATGACCAGCAGCATCGCGATGAACTCCGCGCCGGCGAGGACCATCAGCCCGGCCGCGTTGAAGAACGCGGTGATCAGCCACAGCACCGAATGGACCGGGTTGCGGGCGAGGATCGTCAGCGACGCGGCCGCGAGCAGCAGCGCGGCGAACAGGTAGAAGGTGAACACCTGGATCATTGCGCGCGGCCCCTAGCGATACGGCGCATCGGCTTCAAGGTTCGCGGCGATGGCCCGCTCCCACTTGTCCCCGTTCGCCAGCAGCTTCGCCTTGTCGTAGAGCAGTTCCTCGCGCGTTTCGGTCGCGTATTCGAAGTTCGGCCCTTCGACGATGGCATCGACCGGGCACGCTTCCTGGCAGAAGCCGCAGAAGATGCACTTGGTCATGTCGATGTCATAGCGGGTGGTGCGGCGCGAACCGTCGTCGCGCGGCTCCGCCTCGATCGTGATCGCCTGCGCCGGGCACACTGCCTCGCACAGCTTGCACGCGATGCACCGCTCCTCGCCGTTCGGATAGCGGCGCAGCGCATGCTCGCCGCGGAAGCGCGGGGACAGCGGGTTCTTCTCGAACGGGTAGTTCAGCGTCGCCTTGGGCTTGAAGAAGTACTTCAAGGTCAGCCAATGCGCCTTCAGGAATTCCCAGAGGGTGAAGGATTTGATGAGTTGGGCGGCGGTCATGTCGCAGCTCCTTTGGCGCATTCACCTTCCATCACAACGAGGAATGGCTCGCGCCCGGACTTTTCGTCTCCAGCGATAGCGGATGGCAAAATCTCGACCTTCGCAACCTTGTCCGACTGGTCGACAATTTGGATGATCGTCATGCAGGCTGACTCGGTAAAGAGGCAGGGGCCACCAGATAAAGCAACAATTGCGCCCGATGCATCTGAGGTGGGCAAATAAATGAACGTGCCCTGGATCTGGATTGGATTTGTCGGCCAAGTGATCACTGCTTCGGGCAAATCATTTGCCGACCGCGCGGGCTTCACCTCGATAGTGAAGTTCCATTTCTCCGTTTCAGCACCACCGACAGTGATCTTCTTGAGCGTCGCGGTCTCACCTTCGCGATGAACCGCAATCGGGCTTTCGACCGTGCAGTCGTACGTTGCCGCTAACGCCGGATTCGCGGCGCAGAATAACCCTGCAAGAGCAAAGACGACTCTCACGCCCCGAACCTCGTGAACATCAGATACCCGCTCACCAGCACCACGAAGCCGAGCGAAACGGGCAGGAACACCTTCCAGCCCAGCCGCATCAGCTGGTCGTAGCGGTACCGCGGGACCGTCGCCTTCACCCAGCTGAAGACGAAGAAGAAGAACAGGATCTTGAGCAGCAGCCAGACGAAGCCCGGGACCATGTAGAGCACCGGAATGTCGAGCGGCGGCAGCCATCCGCCCCAGAACAGCGTCGCGTTCAGCGCGCACATCAGGAGGACGTTGGCATATTCGCCGAGCCAGTAGAGCGCGAAGCTCATGCTCGAGTATTCGGTCTGGTACCCGGCGACGAGCTCGCTTTCCGCCTCGGTCAGGTCGAACGGGGCGCGCTGGGTTTCGGCCATGCCGGAGATGAGGAACATCACCCACATCGGGAACAGCAACGGGTTGAACACGAACCCGTTGAGCAGGCCGAAGACGTGCCCCTTCTGCGCCATGACAATGCCGTTCATGTTGAACGTGCCCGCCCACAGCACCACGCAGATCAGGATGAAGCCGATCGAGACTTCGTAGCTGATCATCTGCGCCGAGGCGCGCATGGCCGAGAAGAACGGGTACTTCGAGTTCGACGACCAGCCCGCGATCACCGTGCCGTAAACGCCCAGCGAACTGATCGCGAGGACGTAGAGCAGGCCCACGTTGATATCGGCGAGAATCGCGCCCGAGTTGAACGGGATCACCGCCCACGCCATCAGCGCGACGGTGAAAGTGATGATCGGCGCGATCAGGAACAGGCCCTTGTTCGCCGCGCTCGGGATGATGGTTTCCTGCAGGAACACCTTCAGACCGTCGGCGAACGACTGGAGCAGGCCGAACGGCCCGACCACGTTCGGCCCGCGCCGCAGCGCCATCGCCGCCCAGATCTTGCGGTCGGCATAGATGATCATCGCCACGCCGAGCATCAGCGGAAGCGCGATCAGCAGGATGCCGGCGATGGTGGCGAGTGCCCAGGCCCAGTCGTAGGACAGGCCCCAGTTCATGAAGGTCTCGGTCATTCCGCGGCCTCCGCTTGCATCTCGCCGTGGAGCAGTTCGGCCGAGCAGCGCTGCAGCGTCGGGCTCGAGCGGCACACGGCGTTGACGAGGTAGTGGTCCTTGATCGGATACCCGGCAATCACGCCCTCGGCCTTGCCAGACCCTGCCGGAAGTGCCGAGCCATAGTCCGCCAGCCCTTCGACGCCGAGCGCCGGGACCTGCGCGATCATCGCCGCGCGCAGCTGCGCGAAGCTGTCGAAGCCGACCGAAACGCCCAGCGCATCGGCGAGAGCGCGCAGGATCGTCCAGTCCTCGCGTGCGTCGCCTGGCGCGAACACGGCCTTTTCGGCGACCTGCACGCGGCCTTCGGTGTTGACGTAGGTCCCGTCCCGCTCGGTCCACGCCGCGCCGGGGAGGATGACGTCGGCAGCATGGGCGCCCTTGTCACCGTGATGACCGATGAAGACCTTCAGGCTCTTGTCGAATTTCGAGAAATCGACCTCGTCCGCGCCGAGGAAGAACACGACCTTGGGTGCGGCGGCGGCGATGTCGGCGATGCCGCCCTTCTGCGCATAGCCGAGCATCAGTCCGCCCATGCGCGAGGCTGCCATGTGGAGCACGTTGAAGCCGTTCCAGCCGTCGCGGACGAGGTTCCACGTAGCGGCAAGACCGAGCAGCGGCCCGAGCGCACCCTTGGCAAGGCCAGCCCCGCCGAGAATGATCGCGGGCTTGGTCGCACCCGAAAACGCCTCGCTGACCTGCTCCGGCAGGTTGCCGAGAACGGCAAGGTCGCCGCCGAGGAAGGTCGCCGGGAATGTCGGATCCCACTGCGGGCCGAGGATGAACACCTTGGCCCCGCGCTTCGCCGCCTTGCGCAGGCGGGCGTTGACCAGCGGTGCCTCGTCGCGGACGTTCGAGCCGACGATGAGGATGGCGTCAGCCTCCTCGATCCCGGCGAAGCCCGAATTGAAGTTCACCGCGGCAAGGCTGGAGGTATCATACGCCAAGCCGGTCTGGCGGCCTTCGAGCAGTGTCGAGCCCAACTCGGCCAGCAGCTTCTTCGCCGCGAACATGGTTTCGCAATCGGCCTGGTCGCCCGCAATCGCCGCGACCGAGGAGCCGGGCTTGGCCTTCGCGATGACCGAAAACGCCTCGTCCCAGCTCGCCGCGACCAGCTTCCCGCCCTTGCGGATCCACGGGCGGTCGAGCCGACGGCGGGTCAGCCCATCGACGCAGAACCGGCCGCGGTCGGACAGCCATTCCTCGTTCACGTCGTCGTTGACGCGCGGCAGGATGCGCATGACCTCGCGGCCGCGGCTGTCGAGGCGGATGTTCGCACCGACCGCGTCGGTGACGTCGATCGACAGGGTCTTCTTGAGCTCCCACGGCCGCGCCTCGAACGCATAGGGCTTCGAGGTCAGCGCGCCGACCGGGCAGAGGTCGATCACGTTGGCCGAAAGCTCGTGCTTGGCCGCCTTTTCCAGATAGGTCGTTATCTGCATCGACTCGCCGCGATAGAGCGCGCCGATCTCGTCCACGCCGGCGATCTCCTCGCTGAAGCGGACGCAGCGGGTGCAGTGGATGCACCGCGTCATCGTCGTCTTGATCAGCGGGCCCATGTACTTGTCGGTCACCGCGCGCTTGTTCTCGTCATAGCGCGAGGCACCGCGGCCATAAGCGACCGACTGGTCCTGCAGGTCGCATTCGCCGCCCTGGTCGCAGATCGGGCAGTCGAGCGGGTGGTTGATGAGGAGGAACTCCATCACCCCTTCCCGCGCCTTCTTGACCATCTCGCTGTCGGTCTTGATGACCTGCCCTTCGGCGGCCGGCAGCGCGCACGACGCCTGCGGCTTCGGCGGCCCCGGCGCAACCTCGACCAGGCACATCCGGCAATTGCCGGCGATGCTCAGCCGCTCATGGTAGCAAAAGCGGGGGATTTCCTTGCCGGCCAGCTCGCACGCCTGCAGGACGGTCGCGCCTGCCGGGACTTCGAGTTCGACGCCGTCGACGGTGAGTTTAGGCATCAGCGGTCGAGCTCCTTGCGGACCAGCATCTGTTGCACGATTGAACGACTGAAACCGAGGTCCGCCTTTGCCATTTCGTCGTAGGCAGGAAAGCAAGCCTGACCGGACGGAGCGAATAGCGGCTCACGATAACGGCTTGCGAGATAGGACCCGAGGCCATCTGGATTGGCGACGTCGCGCAGCTCATCGTGGAAAAATGAATCCTTCTCCCACATGCAACTTGCGACGTAGCGCACGACGTAATTGCGAAATTCGCCATATTCGAACGTCGTATTGTAAAGCTTGAATTCGTCGTTGCGGTACCGAGGGAGCGAAGCCTCCTTGCGGAACAGCTTGAAGCAGGCACTCTGTCCCAGATCGACCATGTCGCGGGATGCGAAGGTCCTCCCCTTTGCCATCCCGTCGCGGATCACATTGGCGGCCTGCTCTTTATTTTCTTCTATGAAGCAGAATGCTGCCCGGGCCTTCTCGACAAAGAATGTCGGTCGGTCACCCCAACCTGCGGGACTGGCAAGAAGCTTGCTAACGCGTTCCGTCGAGACCGCGATGTCCTCGTAGTCGTAGGTGAGTTCCTCATGCGCGCTTTGGGGCGCACCGGCAGCGAGCACCAGCGCATACGCGGCACCGGAGACCTGGCTCAGTCTCATTACTCCGCCGCCTCCCGCGTGTTCTCCGCAATGCGGCGTTCCAGCTCGGGCCGGAAGTGCTTGATCAGGCCCTGGATCGGCCATGCCGCCGCGTCGCCCAGCGCGCAGATGGTGTGGCCTTCGACCTGCTTGGTCACTTCCTGGAGCATGTCGATCTCGCGCACGTCGGCGTCGCCGGTGCGGAGGCGTTCCATCACCCGCCACATCCAGCCGGTGCCCTCGCGGCACGGGGTGCACTGGCCGCAGCTTTCGTGCTTGTAGAAGTACGACAGGCGGCTGATCGCGCGGACGATGTCGGTCGACTTGTCCATGACGATGACCGCCGCGGTGCCGAGGCCCGAGCCGACTGCCTTGAGGCCGTCGAAGTCCATCGGCGCGTCCCAGATCTCGGCGGCCGGAACCAGCGGGACCGAGGAGCCGCCGGGGATCACCGCCAGCAGGTTGTCCTTGCCGCCGCGAATGCCGCCGCAGTGCTTCTCGATCAGCTCGCTGAACGGGATGCTCATGGCTTCTTCGACGACGCACGGCTTGTTCACGTGGCCGCTGATCTGGAAGAGCTTGGTGCCCTTGTTGTTGTCGCGCCCGAAGCCGGCGAACCAGCCCGCGCCGCGCCGCAGGATCGTGGGGGCGACGGCAATGCTCTCGACGTTGTTCACGGTGGTCGGGCAGCCATAGAGCCCCGCGCCCGCCGGGAACGGGGGCTTGAGCCGTGGCTGGCCCTTCTTGCCCTCGAGGCTTTCAATCATCGCGGTCTCTTCGCCGCAGATGTAGGCGCCCGCGCCGCGGTGGACGAAGACGTCGAAGTCATAGCCTGATCCCGCCGCGTTCTTGCCGAGCAGGCCGGCGTCATAGGCCTCCTGAACGGCGGCGAAGAGCGTCTCGGCCTCGCGGATGTATTCGCCGCGGATGTAGATGTAGGCGGCGCGCGCCCGCATCGCGTAACCGGCGACCAGCGCGCCCTCGATCAGCTTGTGCGGATCGTGGCGGATGATCTCGCGGTCCTTGCACGAACCGGGCTCGGACTCGTCGGCGTTGATGACGAGGAAGCTGGGACGGCCGTCCTTGCTTTCCTTCGGCATGAACGACCACTTCATCCCCGTCGGGAACCCCGCACCGCCGCGTCCGCGCAGGCCGGAATCCTTGATTTCCTGGATGATCGCATCCTGCCCGCGCGCCATCAGGCCCTTGGTATCATCCCAGTCCCCGCGCGCCTGCGCAGCCTTCAGGTTCCACGGCTGGTAGCCGTAGAGATTGGTGAAGATGCGGTCCTTGTCAGCGAGCATGACGCGACCTCAAAAAATCAAAGAGACGTGCGATACCAATACCCGAACCCAACATGGCGCTGGCTTGGCCGAGGCCAATCTTTCTGCCTTCGAGCAAATCCCAAACAGAGGCGAAAAACAGCCCAAAAAGTACGATGACCAGCAGCGCCATCGCCACCAGCGCACTGAACGTCTGGCCTCCGGACGGGTTATCGAGAAGCTGGCGCAGACCCATTACCACTCCCCCCGGTAATCGTGGTTGGCCGAGACCATTTCCTTGAGCGTCGTCGGCCCGCCTTCCGGCTCCACCGTGTGTCGCCCGGGCAGCTGCGTCCCGGTCTTCGGCTGGCGGCCGGCGGCAAGTTCGTCGAGCACGCGATCCAGGCTTTCGACCGTCAGGTCCTCGTAGTTGTCGTCGTTGATCTGGACCATCGGCGCCGACGAGCAGTTGCCCATGCACTCGACCTCGGTCAGCGTCCACAGGCCGTCGTCCGTGGTGTGGCCCTTGGCCATCCCGCGCTTCTTGCACGCAGCCATGATATCGTCAGAGCCGCGCAGCATGCACGGCGTGGTGCCGCAGACCTGCACATGAAAGCGACCTACCGGCACCAGGTTGTACATGAAGTAGAACGTCGCGACCTCGAGCACGCGGATCACCGGCATGTCCAGGTATTTCGCGACATACTCGATCACCGGAAGCGGCAGCCAGCCCTGCGTATTGGTCTCTTCACCGACCTGGCGCTGGGCATAGTCGAGCAGCGCCATCACCGCCGAGCGCTGGCGGCCCGCCGGATAGCGCAGGATCGCGGCCTTGGCCCTGGCGTCCCATGCTTCGTTGAAGGCGAACCCGCCCCAGCGGGCGCGCAGTTCGGGGGTATCGGGTTCGAGGTTACGATCGGCCATCAGTTGTTACCCAGCCTGGCATTGGTGCGGGCCTGTGCGAGGCGGTCGGCACATTCCTGCCCCGCCCCTGCAGGAAATTCGTGGACCCATGACACACCGGCGAACGTCTCGCGCCGCCAGATGCACCCGGTCTTGCTGTCGAGGAGCAGGAACTGGTCGCCCTTGGGAATGATCACGAAGTCGCCCGCATAGATCGGGCGATCGCGGAAACGCTCGCCGTGGTCACCACCGGCCGGCGGATTCCACGGGTCGCCCTGTGCGGACGCGGCAACGGGCGCGAGCAGCGCCGCGCCGAGGAGGACCAGCGCGCCCCTCATCGCACGAACTCCACGCGGGAGCACTTGTCGCCTTCGAAGCTGTAGATCGCGACGACGTCGAACGGCTCGACCAGCTCGGACCCGTCGCTGGCCGGGCCACGGGTGACGTGTTCGCGCATCAGCACGTAGTTGCCGACCTGCTGGCGGTCGCGGATCTCGGCGCGGTTCTGCGGCCATTTGGCGAACGCGGCGGCGAGGCCAGAGCGCGTGCCTTCCTTGCCTTCGCGCACCACCGCCCCGCAGTAGTTCGCCTCGCTCGCGTCGTCGGTCATGTACGACACATAG
This sequence comes from Novosphingobium sp. FW305-C-111, assembly GCF_058783565.1. Lineage (NCBI taxonomy): Bacteria > Pseudomonadati > Pseudomonadota > Alphaproteobacteria > Sphingomonadales > Sphingomonadaceae > Novosphingobium > Novosphingobium sp. FW305-C-111. Next base: position 158,598 of record NZ_JBYSYP010000006.1, on the reverse strand, counting down.
GTGTCGACATCCTGCGCGTTGTACGCGTCGATCATCTTGCCGGCGATGGCGAGAAGGTCAGCCACGCGAGCCCCCCGCGCGCTTCGCCAGCCACTTGTCCTGTGCGAACAGGAACAGCTCGAACCCGCCGATCCCGGCGACCAGCATCGGCAGGACCTGGCTGTGCGCGGTGCCGAGGAACGCCATCAGCAGGCACCAGGCGGCCAGCGCGACGCCGGTGAGAGCGGCCCAGACCCGGACCATGGTGAACAGCTCGCGGCTCAACGGTCGCACTCCCCGAAAACGACGTCGATCGCGCCGAGGATGGCGGTCGCGTCCGGCAGCATGTGGCCCTTGCACATCATGTCCATCGCCTGGAGGTGGCTGAACGCGGTCGGGCGGATCTTGCAGCGGTAGGGCTTGTTGCTGCCGTCGGCGACGAGGTACACGCCGAACTCGCCCTTGGGGCTTTCGGTCGCGACATAGACTTCGCCGGCGGGCACGTGGAAGCCCTCGGTATAGTACTTGAAGTGGTGGATCAGCGCTTCCATCGACTGCTTCATCTCCGCGCGCTTGGGCGGGAAGACCTTGCGGTCGGTGCTGGCGATCGGACCCTGCGGCATTTCCGCGAGGCACTGCTTCATGATCCGGGCGGACTGGCGCACTTCCTCGACGCGGACCATGAACCGGTCATAGCAGTCGCCGTTGGTGCCAACGGGGATGTCGAACTCCATCCGGTCATAGACGTCGTAGGGCTGGCTCTTGCGCAGGTCCCACGGGATGCCGGAGCCGCGGATCATCGGGCCGGAGAAGCCCCAGCGCACCGCGTCGTCGCGGCTGACGATGGCGATGTCGACGTTGCGCTGCTTGAAGATGCGGTTGTCGACAACGAGGCTCATCGCGTCCTCGAACAGCCGCGGCAGGCGGGTGTCGAGCCATTCGCCGATGTCGACCAGCAGCTTCTCCGGCACGTCCTGGTGGACCCCGCCGGGGCGGAACCACGCCGAGTGCATGCGCGCACCCGAGGCGCGCTCGAAGAAGTTGAGGCAATCCTCGCGCACTTCGAACAGCCACAGGTTCGGCGTCATCGCGCCGACGTCCATCACGTGCGACCCCATGTTGAGCATGTGGTTGCAGATGCGGGTCAGCTCGGCGAACAGCACGCGCAGGTACTGGGCGCGCAGCGGGACCTCGACGTTGAGCAGCTTCTCCACTGCGAGCACATAGGAGTGCTCCATCGCCAGCGGCGAGCAGTAGTCGAGCCGGTCGAAGTACGGCAGCGCCTGGAGATAGGTCTTGTGCTCGATCAGCTTCTCGGTGCCGCGGTGGAGCAGGCCGACGTGCGGATCGATCCGCTCGATGATCTCGCCGTCGAGCTCCATGACCATGCGCAGCACGCCGTGCGCCGCGGGATGCTGGGGCCCGAAGTTGATCGTGTAGTTGGTGATGACCTCGTCACCGGTGGTCGGCGACTGTTCGAGTTGCAGGCTCACGCCTCACCTCCATCGGTCTTGGGCTTGCGCGCGCGCTTGGGCTTGGTTTCGGTCGCTTCCGGGGTGTCGGCGGTCCTGGCTGCCCGCGGCTTCCGTGCCGGACGGGCCTCGGTCGGCTCGGGCGCAGTCGGTTCGGCCTTCGCGGTCTTCTTCGGGGCGGCCTTCGCCTTGGCGACCGGCTCGGCCGCCTTGTCGTTGGCCGGTTCGCCCGCGCCCGTGTCAGCCTTGCTCTCGGTCACCTTCGGCTTGTCGACGGTGGGCGGAGTGGTCTGCGCCGGATTGGTCGCGACCGGCGCGGGAGCCGGCGTCGGCTGCACCACCTTCTCGTCGCCCGGCAGGACATAGTCCGCACCTTCCCACGGGCTCAGGAAGTCGAACGTGCGCAGGTCCTGCGCCAGCTCGACCGGTTCATAGACGACGCGCTTGTCCTCTTCCGAATAGCGCAGCTCGACATAGCCGGTGAGCGGGAAGTCCTTGCGGAACGGGTGGCCCTGGAAGCCATAGTCGGTGAGGATGCGGCGCAGGTCCGGGTTGCCGGCGAACAGCACGCCGTACATGTCGTAGACCTCGCGCTCGAGCCAGCCGGCGACCGGCCACAGCGTGGTGACGGTGGGCACCGGGGCGTTCTCGTCGGTCGTGACCTTGACGACGATGCGGTGGTTCTTCGTCAGGCTGAGCAGGCAGTAGTTGACGTCGAACCGCTCGGCCCGGGCCGGATAGTCCGCCCCGGCGATTTCCATCAGCTGCTGGTATTCATGCTCGTCGCGCAGGAGGCGCAGTGCGTCCTCCACGCGGTCGCGGGCCACGGTGAGCAGGATCTCGCCATGCTCTTCCTTGGCGGCGACGAGCATGTCGCCCAGCGCGGCGGAGAGCGCGGCGCAGACGCCTTCGTTCGAGGCGAACTTGGGGGCGGAGTGGAGTACGGTCATGCCCTGCCCCTCACCGTTCCAACGTGCCGGCGCGGCGGATCTTCCGCTGCAGCTGCATCACGCCGTAAAGCAGCGCCTCGGCGGTCGGGGGGCAGCCGGGGACATAGATGTCCACCGGCACGATCCGGTCGCAGCCGCGCACGACGCTGTAGCTGTAGTGGTAATAGCCGCCGCCATTGGCGCAGCTGCCCATCGAGATGACGTACTTGGGCTCCGACATCTGGTCGTAGACCTTGCGCAGCGCCGGGGCCATCTTGTTGCAGAGCGTGCCGGCGACGATCATCACGTCCGACTGGCGCGGGGACGCGCGCGGGGCGACGCCGAACCGCTCCATGTCGTAGCGCGGCATGTTGACGTGGATCATCTCGACCGCGCAGCAGGCGAGCCCGAAGGTCATCCACCACAACGAGCCGGTGCGCGCCCACTGGAACAGCTCCTCGGTCGAGGTGACGAGGAAACCCTTGTCCGAAACCTCGGCATTGAGGCTGTCGAAGAAGCTCTGGTCGGGCGCGAGGACGGTGCCCGCGGCAGGAGGCGTTACGGCGTTCATGCGATCATTCCCAATCCAGCGCGCCCTTCTTCCAGGCATAGGCAAAGCCGATCACCAGTTCGCCCAGGAACACCATCATCGTGATCCAGCCCGGCCAGCCGGTCAGGTTCAGGCTGACGGCCCAGGGGAACAGGAACGCCGCTTCGAGGTCGAAGATGATGAACAGGATGGCGACGAGGTAGAACCGCACGTCGAACTGGCTGCGCGGGTCCTCGAACGCGGGGAACCCGCATTCGTACTCGCTGTTCTTCTCGGCATTCGGCTGGTGCGTGCCGGTGAGGCGTGCGACGCCCATCGGCAGGAACACGAACGCCGTGGAAAGCGCCAGGGCGATCCCGAGGAAGATCAGGATCGGCAGATACTGTGACAGGTCGAGCATGCGTTCCCCGAAAGGCTGACTCGGGCAAGTGCCAAGTGCCCCGCGCCCTAGTCCCGCAAGGGCCGTGGCGCAAGAGTTGTGCGGTGCAAAAATGGCGGATGCGGGCTACGTAGTCCAGCTTGCAAACCCGACTGCTTCGTCATTGCGAGGAGCGCAGCGACGAAGCAATCGAGGGCTGAAGCGGGACGATGCCTCTGGATTGCTTCGGCCTTCGGCCTCGCAATGACGATCGGTGTGTCAGATCCGTGGAAATCGCCTCACGCCCACGTTGCCCGCTGCCCGAGCAGCTTACTTCATGGCCTGCTTGATCGTGCGCCGCAGCGCATCGCCATAAGGCGGCTTGAGCCCGGCCAGCTTGGCAATGTCGATCTTCGGCTGGCTGTAGACCGAACGGGCATGGCTGAAGGTCTTGAATCCCTCCGGCCCGTGGTACGAGCCCATGCCCGAAGGCCCGACCCCGCCGAACGGCAGGTCCTCGGCCGAGACGTGCATGACGACATCGTTGACCGTGACCCCGCCCGAGATTGTCCGGGTCAGCACCTGCTCCCGTTCTCCGGCGTCCTCGCCGAAGAAATAGAGGCCGAGCGGGCGGTCGTGCGCGTTGATGTAGTCGATCGCCTCGTCGATCTTGCGATAGGTCTTCACCGGCAGGACCGGCCCGAAAATCTCGTCCTGCATGACCTTCATGTCGTCGGTTACGTTGCGCAGGATGGTCAGCGGCAGCTTGTTGCCGTTCGAGCCTTCGAAGTTCTCGCCGCCCGGGTTGACCTCGATCGCCTCGGCCCCCTTCGCCTTGGCATCCTCGACCAGCCCGACCAGCCGGTCGCGGTGGCGGCGGTTGATGACCGAGGTGTAGTCGTCGTTGTTCAGCAGGGTCGGGTACATCGCCGAGACGCTGGAGACGACCGAGCTGATCGCCTTCTCCTCCAGTTCCTCGGGCACCAGCATGTAGTCCGGCGCGAGGCAGATCTGCCCGGCGTTGAGCATCTTGCCGATGGCGATGCGCTCGGCCGCCTTTTCCACGTTGGCGCTTCGGCCCATGATGGTGGGAGACTTGCCGCCCAGTTCAAGCGTCACCGGCACGAGGTTCTCGGCCGCGGCGTGGAGCACGTGCTTGCCGATCGCGGTCGCCCCGGTGAACAGCAGGTGGTCGAACGGCAGGCCGCAGAACGCCTGCCCCGTCGCCGGCCCGCCGAGGATCACCGCGACTTCGTCCTCGGAAAAGTACTTCGGAAACAGCTCGGCCATCGCCTCGGAGGTCTTTTCGGTGAACTCCGAGGGCTTGATCATCGCCCGGTTTCCGGCGGCGAGCGCTTCGGCCAGCGGCGACATGGTCAGGCCGACCGGGAAGTTCCAAGGCGCGACGATGCCGATCACGCCCTTGGGTTCGTAGCGGACCTCGGCCTTGGCGCCGAGCAGGTTGAGGGGGAAACGGACCTTGCGCCTCTCGGGCTTCGCCCAGCTCTTCATGTGCTTCTGGCAGTAGCGGACCGAGCCGATCCCGGCGGCAATGTCGGTGAACATCGATTGTTCGATGGAGCGGTGGCCGAAATCCTCGCTGATCGCGGAGGCCAGCTTCTCGGCATTCTCCTGAAGCATCTTCACGAGGCGCACCAGCCGGTCGTTGCGCACCGAAAGCGGCTCGGGCCGCGCCGCGGTGAAGGCGGCACGCTGGCGCTGGAGCACCCCGAGCATGGCGGAGGTCTCGGTCTCGATCATCGTCTTGTTCTCCTCACCCGAACCCCTGGAGCAGGAACAGCGGCCACGCCACCGCGGCCAGCGCCGTACCCAGCGGTAGCTCGGTATCGGACTCCACCGGCCGCCCCGTCAAGAGCAGGGTGACGGCAGCGAGAATCCCGACGAGGCTGGCCCCCAGCAGCGTCTCGATGACCCCCAGCGGCCCCAGCCAGATGCCGATTGCGCCCAGCAGCAGCGGGTCTCCGCCGCCCATCCCGTCGCGCCCGCGCAGGCGGCGATAGGCGACGCGGGCAATCGCCAGGATGGCAAAGCCGAGTGCGCCGCCCCACGCCGCGGCGAAAAGCGGGCCCTTGTCCCATCCGGCCTGCCAGCTTCGCACCGTCACAAAGGCCGCGCCCAGCAACCCGAGGGCGGCAACCAGGCGGATCGGCAGCCAGAAATGGCGGACATCGAGCAGCGCGAGCAGGAGCAGCGTCCACCCCAGCACCATCGCGGCCGCCGCGATCGACGCCTCCGTCATGACGATCCATGGCAACGCACCCACCAGTGCTCCGCCGCATTCGCACGCGAAATGCCAGGGGTCGATCCGCGCCCGGCAGTTCCGGCACCGCCCCCGAAGCCAAAGGAAGGAGACAATCGGCACGAGGTCTGCCGCCGCCACCGGCTGGCCGCAGCTGTCACAGGCCGAACGGCCCGTCACGATCGAGCGTCCGGCCGGCAACCGCACCAGCGCGGCACCCAGGAAACTGCCGATGATCGCGCCCAGCACGGCCCCCGCCGACGCAAGTTGCCAGACCGTCAGCTGGACACTCCCCATGATCTGAAGCCCCCTGCCCCTTTCCGGCCCGATTGCCTTTTGTGCAGCGCAGCACTATGCCGCCGCGCGAAGCCCGCCCGGGGCGGTGCTTGCGAACTAACACAGGAAGGCAGCGAAGCCATGGCCCAGTTTTCCGCCAACGATCCGGTCGTCATTCTTTCCTACGCCCGCACCCCGATGGGCGCCATGCAGGGCTCGCTCGCGGACGCCTCCGCGACCGATCTGGGCGCGACCGCGGTCAAGGCGGCGGTCGAGCGCGCCGGCGTCGCTCCGGACAGCATCGAGCGCATCTACATGGGCTGCGTCCTTCCCGCAGGGCTTGGACAGGCCCCTGCCCGCCAGGCCGCGATCAAGGCCGGCCTGCCCAAGTCGGTCCAGGCCACCACGGTCAACAAGGTCTGCGGCTCGGGCATGCAGACGATCATCATGGGCGCCGAGGCACTGGCGTCGGGCTCGATCGACGTCGTCGTCGCCGGCGGCATGGAATCGATGACCAACGCGCCATACCTGCTCAAGAAGCACCGCTCGGGCGCGCGGATCGGACACGACACCGCATACGATCACATGTTCCTCGACGGGCTCGAGGACGCCTATGAGGCGGGCCGGGCGATGGGCACTTTTGCCCAGGAAACTGCCGATGAATACCAGCTCACCCGCGAGGCCCAGGACGCCTTCTCGATCGAGTCGCTGAGCCGGGCACAAGGTGCCATCGCGAACGGCAGCTTTGCCGACGAGATCGTGCCGGTCACCGTCAAGAGCCGCGCCGGGGAGACCGTCGTCGATACAGATGAAGCCCCGGGCAAGGGCCGGCCTGACAAGATCCCGACGCTGAAGCCCGCGTTCGCCAAGGACGGCACAATCACTGCGGCGACCTCGTCTTCGATCTCCGATGGCGCGGCCGCCGTCGTGCTGGCCCGCGAGAGCACGGCCAAGGCTGCGGGGCTGGAGCCGGTTGCCCGGATCGTCGCGCTGGCCGCTCACGCGCAGGCTCCGAAGGACTTCACCATCGCCCCGGTGGGCGCGATCTCCAAGGTTCTCGACAAGGCCGGCTGGTCGATCGGCGATGTCGACCTGTTCGAGGTCAACGAGGCATTCGCTTGCGTCGCGATGTTCGCGATGCACGATCTCGGCATCCCGCACGACAAGATCAACGTCAATGGCGGCGCGACCGCGCTGGGTCACCCGATCGGCGCCTCGGGCACCCGCATCGTGACCACGCTCGTCGCGGCAATGCGCAAGCAGAACAAGAAGAAGGGCGTCGCCAGCCTGTGCATCGGCGGCGGAGAGGCCACGGCGCTGGCCATCGAACTCGTCTGACCATGCGAAGGCCGCCCCGGCCTGTCCGGGGCGGTCATGGCGTCAGGGGTTGCCGGCACCCCACACGCTGACCTGCCGGATATAACCCACGCGGCCGTCGATATCGAACTGGCACCAGCCGTCGTCGCAGTTGCCGAGCCGGCCGACGACGCCGGGCTCCACCTTCCACATGAGCCGCCCGGTGCCGTCCGAATTCTCGCGAATCTCGCTGACCCCGCCTTTGACCATTCCGGTCCGGGTACGGGTAAGGAAGCGCGCCAGGACCCAGCCTCGCGTGCCGTCCGGCTCTTGCACCAGCCGCCAGCCGCCCATCGTGCGCAGCACCTTCAGCGGCAGGCCCTTGCGGACATAGACCCAGCTGATCCGGTAATCGCGCCCCGGCCCGACCCGCAGGTTGGTCTTGTCCTTGCTCAGCGAGACCCAGTACGGAACGTCGGCGTCCTGCGCCACGAGCGGCGCGGCGACGACGCCGAATGCCAGCGCTGCGGGCAGGAGGACTTTGGTCAGGATCCGGCGCAAGGTCACTGTTTCCCCGATCAAACTCGACACGCCCCCCGTACCGGAACGCGGGCATTGAGGGAACCATGCGCTTGACCGAAATATCCCGCGCGTTCTAGCGCTGCTACATGGTCATCCACAGCAGCGACGCCGACAGGCGGATCACCCGGCGGATCGAGGGCAAGCCCGCGGTCATCGTCACCCGCCGCCTGCTCCCGGCGGTCGAATCGCGGATGGACGAATTGTTCAACGTCTCGCTCAACCCCACGGATACGCCGCTCAACCGGCAGCAGCTCATCGCCGCGATGCGCAACTGCGACGTGCTGGTCCCGACGGTGACAGACCTGATCGATGCGGAAATGCTGGCTGCCGCCGGTGATCGCCTCAAGCTGATCGCCAACTATGGGGCAGGCACCGACCACATCGACCTCGCCGCCGCAAAGGCGCGCAAGATCATGGTCACCAACACGCCGGGCGTGTTCACCGACGATACCGCCGACCTGACCATGGCGCTGATCCTGCTGGTCCCGCGCCGCTTCGGCGAGGCGGCACGGACGCTGGCCTCGGGTCAGTGGGAAGGCTGGGCACCCTCGACGCTCCTCGGCCACCGGCTTGGCGGGAAGGTGCTGGGCATCGTCGGAATGGGCCGGATCGGCCAGGCCGTCGCCCACCGCGCCCGCGCTTTCGGGCTGTCGGTCGTCTATCACAACCGCCACCGCCTGCCCGAAGCGCTCGAGAACATGCTCGGCGTGCGGTATGAGCCCAAACTCGACACGCTGGTGCGCGAGGCTGACATCCTCAGCCTCAACTGCCCCTCGTCCGCCGAGACGCACCACCTGATCGACGCCCGGCGGATTGGGCTCATGAAGCCCGAAGCCTATCTGATCAACACCGCCCGCGGCGACCTCGTCGAAGAAGCGGCGATGATCGACGCGCTCGAATCCGGCCGGCTTGGCGGCGCGGGACTCGACGTCTTTTCGAACGAGCCCGCGGTCAATCCCCGGCTCCTGGCGCTGCCCAATGTGGTCCTGCTCCCCCATGTCGGCAGCGCAACCTTCGAAGGCCGCGAGGCATCGGGCGAGCGCGTGATCGCCAACATCCGCTTCTGGGCCGACGGACACCGCCCGCCAGATCAGGTTCTCGAAGGGCTGGTCTGAACCGGTGGCCATGTCCGCAATTTGAACAACAATCGGTCGCTTCGGCCTTGTCCGATCATCGATTGTTGCCCTAGAGGCCCTTCCAGCGGACCGGAACTGCGCCCGGAGTTTCCGCGGGAGGGACAAGAACCATGCGCAAACTGGTGACGACTGCCGCGGCATTAGCCGCGCTCGCCCCGACTCTGGCGTTCGCCCAGGACCTGGCCACGGATCCGGTCGATTCGGGCGACACCGCGTGGATCCTGGTATCCTCGGCCTTTGTCGTGCTGATGACCATGCCGGGCCTCACTCTCTTCTACGGCGGCCTCGTCCGCGCCAAGGGCTTCCTTGCGGTGCTGGTCCAGGTCGGCGCGATCGCCGCCGTCGCTTCGCTGCTGTGGATCGCGGTGGGCTATACGCTGGCGTTCGGCGAGGTTCATGGCGGCTGGCTCGGTGCCGGCAACGCATGGATGCTGCTCGACCTCGGCAATGTGCGCGGCGACTACGCCATCCCGGAAAGCGCGTTCGCGCTGTTCCAGATGTGTTTCGCGATAATCACCCCGGCACTGATGGTCGGCGCGTGGGTCGATCGCGCCCGCTTTGGCTGGGTCGTGGGCTTCTGCGCGATCTGGGGCCTGCTGGTCTATGCTCCCGTTGCGCACTGGGTGTGGGGCGGCGGCTGGCTCGCGACCAAGCTCGGCACGATGGACTTTGCCGGCGGCATCGTCGTCCACACCACCGCAGGCGTGTCCGCGCTGGTCGTCGCGCTGCTGCTCGGTCGCCGCAACGGCTTCCCCAAGACTCTGATGCTGCCGCACAGCCCCGCCCTGACGATGGCCGGCGCAGCGCTGCTGTGGGTGGGCTGGTTCGGCTTCAACGGCGGCTCGGCGCTCGCCGCAAACGACGACGCCGCGGCGGCGATCATCAACACCCACACCGCCGCCTGCGCCGCTGCGCTGGTCTGGCTGCTCGTCGAACGGTTCACCGTGGGCAAGCCGACTTCGGTGGGCTTCGCGACCGGCGCGATAGCCGGCCTTGCTACCGTCACCCCTGCTGCCGGCTACATCTCGCCCGGCGCAGCCATGCTGTTCGGCGCGGTGGCGGCGGGCGTCTGTTATCCGATGATCCAGCTGGTGAAACAGAAGCTGAAGATCGACGATTCGCTCGATGTCTTCGCCGTCCATGGTGTCGGCGGCATGATCGGCTCGGTCCTCCTCGCGGTGTTCATCGCCCCGGCGTTCGGCGGGACCGGTTACGCCGCCGGCATGGGCCTCGGCGGCCAGCTGGTCGCCCAGCTCGTTGGTGTGGGCGTGGTCGCGCTGTGGAGCGCAGTCGCCACCGCCATCGCGGCGCTCATGGTCTCGATGGTCATCCCGATGCGGGTCAGCGAGGACGACGAACGCGAAGGGCTCGACCTCGCCAGCCACGGCGAGCGCGCCTGGGAATTCGACTGACATCGCGGCTTTGAGTGCTCGCACCGATGTGCGATCACGCGGGCCATGAAAGCGGGCGAACACGATATCGGAGATCTGTGCCTTCATTGCGGCATGTGCTGCGATGGGTCGCTGTTCGATTTCGTGCCGGTGACGCCAGACGAGACGGGAGCTGTCGAAACCGCCGGCTTCGCCCTGTCCGACTGCGAAACCGGCAAGGGCTGTGCGCAGCCATGCCAGGCGCTGAGCGGGACGGCCTGCACCGCTTATCACAAGGTCCGACCGCGAACCTGCGGCACGTTTTTCTGCCCGACCGCCAACGCCGTGATCGCCGGCGAACTCTCGCTCGGTGACGCTCGCGGGAGGATCGCCAAGGCGCGCAGCGTCCAGGCACAGGTCGCGGCCTACCTGACCGATGGCGAGACCCTGTCAGGCGCCCGGCGGCGCTGGTTCGGCCTCGACCGGCAGAGCATCGCCGGCGACGACGCGCGCTTCGCGGTCCTGATGGCCGCGCTCACCCGCTATCTCGACCAGCACTTCCGCTACTCGCACCAGATCGTGATGCCGCTGGCCGGAGCGCCCACCGATGCGGGTGCCCCGGAAGCCGGCTGATCAGTCGCCCGTCAGGATCCGGTCGACCAGTTGCTTCACCGTCGGGGTGAAGTTGTTCGAATAGAACGGGTCCTGCTTGAACTTGTAGGCCGCGTGGCCCGCGAACATCAGGTTCTGGTCGATCGGCTCGCCATGCGCGATGTCCTGCAGGGTCTTCTGGATGCAGAAGCTGCGCGGATCGGCAAGGCGGCCGGTGGTGTAGTCGTCGTGGTCCTTCCACGCCGAGAACCCGCAGTGCGACAGGCAGCCCATGCAGTCGGCCTGGTCCTTGCGAATGATCTCGCGCTCTTCGGGCGAGACGAACACCACGGTGTCGTCAGGCGTACGCAGCGCCTGGGTGTGACCCTCGTTGGCCCAGCCGCGGGCGCGTTCGAGATCGCGCGGGGCGACCCAGAAGTTCTTGCCCTTGACCCCGACGTCGAGCTGCACGGTGTGCTCGCCGGCCTGGACGCGCGAGTATGGGATCTGCCGCTGCGACCGCGCCTCGAGGTTGCGGAGGAACGGGTTGCGCACCGCCGAGGAATAGAACCCCGTCGGCGAAAACCGGTGAAGCAGCACGTCGCCCGGCTCGATGGTACGGAGTGCGTCCTTCCACCCCTGCGGGATCGGGCTTTCCTCGGTCAGCAGCGGCCGCGTGCCGTACTGGAAGGCGATCGAGCCCAGTTCAGGGTTGTCGATCCAGTCGTTCCAGTCGCGCAGGTACCAGACCCCGCCCGCCATCACGATCGGCACGTCGTCCGAAACGCCCTCGGCGCGCATCGTGTCGCGCAGCGCCTTGACGCGGGGGTACGGATCTTCGGGCTTGAGCGGATCTTCGGCATTGGACAGGCCGTTGTGCCCACCAGCCAGCCACGGGTCTTCATAGACCACCGCAGCCATCAGGTCGGATACCTTGTGATACGCCCGCTTCCACAGCGCGCGAAACGCACGCGCCGACGAGATGATCGGCAGGTAGTTGACGTTGAAGCGCTGGGCGATTTCGCTCAGCTTGTAGGGCATGCCCGCGCCGCAGGTCACGCCGGTGACCAGCCCGCGGGTCTTTTCCAGCACGCCTTCCAGGATCTGCTGCGCGCCGCCCATTTCCCACAGGACGTTGATGTTGATCGCGCCCTTGCCGCCGGCGATGTCGTGCGCGCGGCGGACCTGTTCGACCGCGCCGTCGATGCCGTAGCGGATCAGTTGCTCGTGCCGTTCCTTGCGGGTCAGCTGGGCATAAATCTGTGGAATGATCTTGCCTTCGGCGTCGTAGCTGTCGGCGTTGACCGCGCTGACCGTGCCGATCCCGCCTGCCGCCGCCCACGCGCCGGAGCTGGCATGATTGGTGGCCGAGACGCCCTTGCCGCCTTCGACGAGCGGCCAGACTTCACGTCCGCCGTAAAGGATCGGCTTCAAACCCTTGAAACTGGACATTTTTTCCTCTTCAGCACCTCTACTGGCGCACAACCTGGCCGCCTTCCAGACGGCATGGCCTGATCGCCCCCGGCTCCGGCCGGTCCCCGGTCGCCTCGAACTGGGCGTAATACCCGGCTATTTCGGGCTTACGGACAAATTCGACCAAGCGAAAGCCCACCGCTTCCAATTCGCAGAACAGCAGCGCAGGCGGGATGCCGTGCTTGTTCGTCGGGCGGTCGATATCGACGACGATCAGCTGTCCCCCCGCCTTCAGCGCGGGCCGCAGCCGCCACAGGAATGCATAGGGCTCGCTCACCTCGTGGTACATGTGGACCATGAAAATCCGGTCGAAGCTGCCGTCGGCCGGCAGCTTCGGATCGTCCACGGTGCCAAGCTGGGTGTAGACGTTGGCGAGCTTGTCCTTCTCGACCCGGTTGGCCAGCCGGCCCATTGCGTCGCGGTCGATATCCTCGGCCACGACCCGGCCCTTGGCCCCCACTCGCTCGGCGAGCCGCACGGTATAGTACCCCTCGCCCGCGCCGATATCGGCCACGCGCATCCCGGGCGCGATCGCGGCAAGGTCCATGACCGTCTGCGCCTCGTTGCGGTTGTCGCGCTCCTGCTCGGTCGAGAACTGATTGGAGCCCACCGCCGAAACCGGCCGATGCGGCGAAGGAAACTCGCGCGAGGTCTCCGGCCGGTTCGCATCGCCCGCCTTGTCGCAGCCGGCGAGAAGCAGGGCGGCACCCGCCGCCAAAGCCTGCACGAAGGGCGCGACCCGAACCATGCGGCCCCTTACCGCCTTGCGCCGCGGTTGGCAAAGCCGGGGGACGGCGAGGCTCAGTCGTCGTCCTTCACGTCGACCTTCTCGCCGGTCACCTTCTGCGACAGCGCCGCCGCCATGAACGGGTCGAGCGCGCCGTCGAGGACGTCGGACGGGTTGGTCGAAACGTAGCCGGTGCGCAGGTCCTTCACCTGCTGGTACGGCTGGAGGACGTAGGAGCGGATCTGGTGGCCCCAGCCGATCTCGGTCTTGGCGGCATACTCGCCGCTCGCCGCCGCCTCGCGCCGGGCCAGCTCGGCCTCGTAGAGCCGGGCCTTCAGCATGTTCATCGCGATGTCGCGGTTCTTGTGCTGGCTGCGGTCCTGCTGGCTGGCGACGATGATCCCGCTGGGCACGTGGGTGATCCGCACCGCCGAGTCGGTGGTGTTGATGTGCTGCCCGCCGGCGCCGCTAGCGCGGTAGGTGTCGATCTTGAGGTCGGCGGGGTTGATCTCGACCTCGATGTTGTCGTCGATCTCGGGATAGACCCAGACCGAGCTGAACGACGTGTGGCGCCGCGCCGAACTGTCGTAGGGGCTGATCCGGACGAGGCGGTGGACGCCGCTCTCTGTCTTGGCATAGCCATAGGCGTTCTCGCCCTTGATCAGCAGCGTCGCGCTCTTGATCCCGGCGGCTTCGCCGGCGTGGTAGTCGACGAGATCGACCTTGTAGCCGTGGCGTTCGGCCCAGCGGGTGTACATCCGCTGGAGCATCTCGGCCCAGTCCTGGCTCTCGGTCCCGCCGGCGCCGGCGTGGACCTCGAGGAAGGCGTTGTTGGCGTCGGCTTCGCCGGCGAGCAGCGCCTGGACCTTGTCGGCATCGGCGCGCTCGGCCAGCGCGGCCAGAGTCGAGAGGCCTTCCTGGATGGTTGCCTCGTCGTCTTCCATTTCGCCGAGTTCGACGAACTCGACCGCGTCGGCCATTTCCTGCGCGATGGTGTTGACCGTGCCGATCGACGCCTCGAGCCGCCGCCGCTCGCGCATCACCGCCTCGGCCGCCTTGGGATCGTTCCACAGGTCCGGGTCTTCGACCCGCGCGTTGAGCTCGTCGAGCCGCCGCACCGCGCGATCCCAGACAAGGAACTTGCGGACCAGCGCCAGCGCGGCCTCGATGCGGTCGATATGGGCCTGCCCTTCGGCACGCATGATGGTTCACTCCAGCGAAATTCGAGCCGGACCGCTTAGCGGAGCGGGCGTGAAGGTCAAGGCGGCGGGAGAGTCCCGCAGCAGCGAAGGGTTACACAGGGTGACACCGTGTCACCCCGGTCCTCCCCAAGTTTTCAGCGTGTTGCGTCGTGGATGACGGGTTACTCGCCCGCGAGAAAGCGCAGCCGGCGGCGACAGCCCGGGCGTAACTGGACGAGATCAAAGAGCGGCGCGCACCTTGGCAGGTCGCAGCAATGTAGGACAGCAGCGACCGCGGGCACTCATCCGGAGACGTCGCAAAACTGAAATTTGCGTTGTATACGCGCGCGCCATGGACGTGATCATCTACCATAATCCCGCCTGCGGGACATCGCGCAACACGCTCGCCCTGATCCGCAATGCGGGCGTGGAACCCCACGTGGTCGAATACCTCAAAAGTCCGCCCAGCCGGAGTATGGTGCGCCAACTGGTAGAGCGCATGGGCGTGCCTCTCCGCAGCGTTCTGCGCGAAAAGGGGACTCCGTTCGGCGATCTCGGCCTTGGCGATCCTTCGCTCGGCGACGACGCGCTGCTCGACGCGATCGAAGCGCATCCGGTATTGCTGAACCGTCCGATCGTCGTCACCCCGAACGGCGTGCGGCTCTGCCGGCCCTCGGAAGACGTCCTCGACCTGCTTCCGCCGCAGCGCGGCGAGTTTCGCAAGGAAGACGGCGAACTGGTCGTGAATTACGCCGGAGAGCGCGTGCGGTGACCTATTCAAAACGCCAGACGATTGCCGCCGAGGCCATCGGCAGTGCGCTCCTGCTCGCCACCGTGGTCGGTTCGGGGATCATGGCCGAGACGCTCGCGCAGGGTAACCTCGCCGTGGCGCTGCTCGCGAACACGATCGCGACCGGCGCGATCCTCTATGTCCTGATCGTGGCGCTGGGGCCCATTTCGGGCGCGCACTTCAATCCCGCGGTGACGCTGGTCTTCGCCTTGCGCAAGGAGGTGCCGCCGCCGCTCGCGGGCGCCTATGTCGTCGCGCAACTGGCGGGGACGGTGGCCGGGGCTGTCCTGGCCCACGCCATGTTCGACCTGCCGCTGCTGCAGTGGTCGGACCATGCCCGCAGCGGGCCGTCGCAATGGCTTTCCGAGATCGTAGCGACGTTCGCGCTCGTCCTGACCATCCTCGGTACCCTGCGCGTGCGCCCTGAGGCCGTGCCGGTTTCGGTCGCGCTGGTTATCGTCGCGGCTTACTGGTTCACCGCATCGACCTCGTTCGCCAATCCGGCGGTCACCCTCGCGCGCTCGCTGTCAAACACGTTCGCGGGCATTGCGCCCGCCGATGCGCCCGCGTTCATCGTGGCGCAGCTTGCCGGCGCGGTTCTGGGGCTGCTTGTGGCGGAGCGCCTGTTCGGATGGCGGCGCGAGTCGAGCGAACAGCCCTCGCTTTCGGGGTCGCTGGAAAGCTGAGGGGCTTTACCGCGAGATAACTTTGCGTTGAACCACCTCGTCATTGCGAGCGAAGCGAAGCAAACCAGATCGCCCGTGCGCGAAACCAGATTGCCGCGGTGGCTTCGCCCCTCGCAATGACGCTTCAGTTACCCTTCATCGCCCGCACCGCTTCCAGCGTCAGGCGCACATGGTCGCGCCAATCCATCTCCGAATGAACCATCGCCACCCGGCCATCGGCTGCGATGACATAGCTGGTGCGGCTGGCAAGGCCGGTGTCCTGCCCGTCGCGGACGAGGTTCACGCCATAGGCGCGGATCACCGCCGGGCTGGCGCTGGCGACGGCGAACTTGTCGCGGCAGGCCTCGGTCGAGAACTTGCGCAAGGTGCCGATGTCGTCGTTCGACATCCCGATCACGGTCGCCCCGGCGGCGGCGAACTCGTCGCTGGCCTCGGCAAAGGCGTGGGCCTCAGCCGTGCACCCGGAGGTGAACGCCTTGGGATAGAAATAGAGCACCACCGGCCCGCGCTTGAGCGCGTCGCGCAGGTTGAAGGAAAACACCTTCCCGCCCAGCGCCCCGCGCGCGGCAAACATCGGGGCGGCGGCGCCCTGCGCCAGTTCGGCCTGCGAGGCGGTAGGCACTAGCGCCAGGACGGCGGCGGCGAGCAGGACGGGCAGGCGCTTCATGGCTGGTTCTCCGCTTGGGTTGCAGTGAGTAGATCACCGTTGCGGGAAAATGCAAAATCGCTCTCGACGCTCGGCCGTTTCATGGGTTCGCGCAAAGGCGCAAAGGGAAAGAAGGCGCAAAGGTGTCACTCATCCGGCGAGGCCGGCTTCTGCTCCGCCCGGTCCCGTTTGCCGCAACGACCAGATGAACAGGTAGCCTGCGGCAGCGCGCAGCACCTTTGCGCCTTCCTTCTTTCTTCGCGCCTTTGCGTGAACCCGATCCAGAGATACCGCGGCGATGACGAAAGATCAGTAGATCCCGCCCTGCTCCTCGACGAAGTCTTCCTGCTGGGTCTTCGCCGCGGGTCCGGCGGTCTGCGCAGCGCGGGCTTCGCGGGCGCGGCGGATGGCTTCGATAACGGCTTCCTTGGCGTTAAGTTCGCCCGCGTTGATCGTGCGCTTGGGTTCGGTATCGGGCTTGAACGCCTCCCAGATGATCCCGGCCTTGGGATCCTCGTTGTTGGGCGTGCCTTCGAACACCCGCTTGCCGGAAACGCGGTCGATGCGGACCATGCGCACCCCCGGCGGGACGGCGAAGGGCACGTCGCTCCACTGGCTGCGGGTGGCCTGGACGAACTGCTTGAAGATCGGCGCGGCGATGCGTCCGCCCTGGGCATAGCCGCCCAGGCTGCGCGGCTGGTCATAGCCCATGTAGACCCCGGCGATGATGTCGGGCGTGCCGCCGACGAACCACACGTTGGTCGGGCCAGAGGTCGTGCCGGTCTTGCCGAACAGCGGCAGGCCGAGGTCGCGCAGGCTCACCGCGGTGCCGCGGATGACCACGCCTTCGAGCATGTGGACCACCTGATACGCGGTGCGCGCGTCGAGCACCTGCTGGCCGCTTTCCTTCAGGCGGGGCATCGGCTTGCCGTCCCACTGCGCCATGTTGCAGGCATCGCAGCGGCGCTTGTCGGCCTTCCAGATGACCTTGCCGTTGCGGTCCTGGACATAGTCGATCACGGTCGGTTCGTGCTGCCGCCCCTCGTTGGCGAGCGCGGCATAGGCGTTGACCATCTTCAGCACCGTGGTGTCGCCCGCGCCCAGCGCCATCGACAGGTACGGATCGTACTGTCCGATGCCGACGCGCTTGATGGTCGAGACGACCTTGTCCATGCCGGTGTCGTTGGCGATGCGGATGGTCATCAGGTTGCGCGACTGTTCGAGCCCCCAGCGCATCGTGTGGCTGCCCGATCCACCCTCGTTGCCGAAGTTGCGGAAGCACTTGTTGCCCAGAACCGAGCCCTGATAGACGCAGAACGGCCCGTCCACGACCATCGACGCCGGGGTCATCCCGTTGTCGAGCCCGGTGGCATAGACGAACGGCTTGATCGTCGAGCCCGGCTGGCGATTGGCCTGGGTGGCGCGGTTGAACGAGCCGAGCCGCGCGTCAAACCCGCCCTGCATGGCGAGGATCCGGCCGTTGCGCGGGTCTTCCACGACCATGCCCCCGGACACTTCAGGAATGGTGCGCAGGCCATAGCTGTCACCGCCCGCCGGTGCGACCGCGATGACGTCGCCGGCCTTCATCGCATCGGGCGCCGAGGTCAGCCGCCCGGTCGAGCCGTCGGCAAAGCCGATTTCCGCGCCGCTGCCGCTGCGCTTCAGCACGACGGCGATTTTCCAGTCCTGATATTTGATGCTGATGTTGGAGGTGATCAGCTCGCTCTGCCAGTTGTCCCCGGCCTTGAGCGTGGCGATCGGCCCATGCCAAGCGCGCCCGCCGCTGTAGCGAAGCAGGCCCGCCCGCAGCGAATCCTGCGCTGCCTTCTGCAGCTTGGTGTCGAGCGAGGTGCGCACCCACAGCCCGCCCGCATAGACCGAATGGGGCCCGTCCTCGGCCTTTTCGCCGAACTGGCCGATCAGCTGGCGGCGCACTTCCTCGAGGAAATAGCCGGCGTCGGTATCGTAGTTTTCGGCCCGCCGGGGGACGAGGCCGAGCGGCTGCGCCTTCGCGGTCGCGACGTCCTGCGCGCTCGCCCAGCCGTTCGAGACCATCTGGTCGAGCACGTAGTTGCGCCGCTCCAGCGCCTCCTCGGCGTTCTTGGCGCGGCCGTATTTTTCGGGCGCCTTGGGCAGGATCGCGAGGAATGCCGCCTCGTGGAGCTGGAGGTCGCCGACGTCCTTGTTGAAGTAGGCGCGGCTCGCGGCCTGGACGCCGAAGCTCTGGCGGCCGAGCGGGATCTCGTTGAGATAGAGCTCGAGGATCTGCTCCTTGTTGAGCACGCCCTCGATCCGCCGGGCGAGGATGATTTCCTTGAGCTTGCGGGTGACCGAATATTCGTCGCCGAGCAGGATGTTCTTGGCGACCTGCTGGGTGATGGTCGAGCCGCCCTTGGCGCGGGTGCCCGAGCCGAGCTTGGTCACGTAGTCGACCACAGCGCCGAGGAAGCCCGGATAGTCGACGCCGCCGTGGCTCCAGAAGGTCTTGTCCTCGGCCGAGAGGAACGCATTGATCATCGGCTTGGGGAAATCGACGAAGCGCAGCTGGACACGGCGTTCGCGGGCATAGCTCGAGACGATCTCGCCATCGACGCCGCGGACCATGGTCGGCAGCGGCGGCTCGTAGGTCAGCAGCTTGTCGGCCGAGGGCAGGTCGCGGGCGATCGTCACCCAGATCACGCCATATGCGGCGAGGGCAAGCAGCGCGAGCCAGCCGGCGCGGCGCACCCACTTGCTCGAGCGCCACCTCTCGCGCAGCCAGTCGCGTGCGCCCGTGGCGTCACGGCGGAGGCGGAAGGCTATATTCTGCGACGCGGGCGTGTCTTCGGCCATATGGGGGCGTGCCCTAGCACGGAGGGCGCGGGCGATGCCAGTGGCCTCGCGGCGCGCTCACCCGTCCTGCGATGAAGAGGTGGCGAGGAATATCTCGATCGCCTTGGCCAGCGTCTCGGCAAAGCCGCTGCGCCAGGCGGCGTCGTCGAGCGACTGGGCGTCGGCGGCGTTGCTGATATAGCCGGCCTCGATCAGCACCGATGGCATGTCGAGCGACTTGAGCACCACGAACCCCGCGCCGCGCTGCGGATTGCCGTGAAACCGCATCCGCCCCTCGCCCTCGCGCAGGACGAGATCGGAGAACCTGACCGAACGCTGCGCCATCTCGCGCCGCGAGAGGTCGACGAGGATCGAGCTCACCGCGTCGGACTTGTCACCGAGCGAGACGCCGTTGACGACGTCGGCCTTGTTCTCCCGCGCCGCCAGCTTCGCCGCGACGGTGTCGGAGGCGGTGTCGGACAGGGTATAGACCGTCGCGCCGCTCGCATCAGTGTTGTCGGCGGCATCGGCGTGGACCGAAATGAACAGGTCCGCGCCCATCCGCCGGGCGATCCCGGAACGTTCGTCGAGCACCAGGAAGCGGTCGTCGCTACGGGTCAGCGCGACGCGGACCTTGCCGCTTTGCAGCAGGGCCTGGCGCAGCGACTGGGCGAGCGCGAGGGTCAGGTCCTTCTCGCGCAGCCCCCCCGCGCCGCTCGCCCCGGGATCGTGGCCGCCGTGGCCGGCGTCGATCACCACCAGCGGGCGGCTGGCGTCGGGCGGACCCTCGATCACCGGCAGGCCGACCGCCCCGCCGACCGGCGGCAGCGGCACGTGAAGCACGTAGTCGGGCACTTTCGCCTGCGACGTCCGCACCGCCACGCCGAGCCCGGCGAGGGCCAGCAGCGGCAGGGTTGCGATCCCGGCGATCTTCAGTCGCTTGTCCATCTCCGGACCGTGCTATGCCCCGCCGCGCCCCGCCCGGTCCAGCGCAAAACGGTTAACGCCGGGGCGACCGCGGTGTGACGATCCCATGTCACGGTTTTAATTGTAGCTTTGCAAAAGCGGTGCTAGCACCCATCTCACCGGAGCAAGCCAGCTCCGATCCCGGCCTCGCCAGCACCGCAATCCCTTGAAGGTCGCGCGGGCGGCAACCCTCCCGAAGGGCAGGAAAACCGGGGCCAGCTGGCCGCACATCCGGGTCGTGGGACCAAGGGCCGATTTCATAAAGACCCCGCCCACCCAGAAGGTTGAAGCCGTGATGATGAGCCGTGTTCCGTTCCAGTCGCAAGGTCCCGAAAGGGCCGCTGCGATCGTGACGGACCTGCTGGCGCGCCTTTCGCCGCGCAGCGTCATCGCAGCAGACGCACGTACCTCGCCGCCGGGCGTGGAGCGCAAGCCGCTCCGATCCGGCAAATCCGCATTCGTGGCCGCGACGGGACAGGCAGACGCCTCGTCCCGCGTGCGCTGCGCTTATCACAAGAACCGCGCAGCCCCCTCCCTCACAGGAGCGGCAGGAGTGATCCTGCGGGCGCGCGGACGGAGAACATTTGATGACAACGCGCATGCTGATCGATGCGCGCCACCAGGAAGAAACCCGGGTGGCGGTGCTCAAGGGCAATCGTATTGAGGAATTCGACTTTGAATCTGCCGATCACAAGCAGATCAAGGGCAACATCTATCTCGCCAAGGTAACCCGGGTCGAACCGTCGCTCCAGGCGGCGTTCGTCGATTTCGGCGGCAATCGCCACGGGTTCCTCGCCTTCAGCGAAATCCACCCTGACTACTACCAGATCCCCAAGGAGGACCGCGAGGCCCTGCTCGCGGAAGAGGCCGCCCACGCCGCCGAGGAAGCCGCGCTGCGCGCCGCCGAGGACGACGACGAGGACGATTACGGCGAATCCGCGCTCGACCGGATCGAAGACCACGATCACAGCGAGGACATGGGCGGCGGCCTGACCGAAGTAGATTCGGGCAGTCACGACCAGGTCGCGACGATCGAAGGCGGCCACGTCGAAAACGGCTTCGATGACGAAGACGCGCACGACGATGCGGGCGAGGAAAGCCACGACGAATCCGAAGCCTCCGACGAGGAAGGCAGCGAAGAGGATGGCGACGAGGGTGGCCGTGGCCGCCGGCCGCGCCGCGGTCGCCGCCAGGGTCGCAGCCAGGGCAAGGAAGCCGACGAGCTGCGCGCCAAGCGGATGGCGCTGCGCCGCCGCTACAAGATCCAGGACGTCATCCAGCGCCGCCAGGTGCTGCTCGTCCAGGTCGTCAAGGAAGAGCGCGGCAACAAGGGCGCGGCGCTGACCACCTACCTCAGCCTTGCCGGCCGCTACTGCGTGCTGATGCCGAATTCGAGCCACGGCGGCGGCATTTCCCGCAAGATCAGCTCGGCCACCGACCGCAAGCGGCTCAAGTCGATCATCGGCGAGCTCGACCTGCCCAAGTCGATGAGCTGCATCGTCCGCACCGCGGGCCTCCAGCGGACCAAGCCCGAGATCAAGCGCGACTTCGATTATCTCGCCCGCCTGTGGGACGAGATCCGCGAAACCACGATGCGCTCGAGCGCCCCGGCGCTGATCCATTCGGACAGCGACCTGATCAAGCGCGCGATCCGCGACATCTACAACCGCGACATCGAAGAGGTCGTGGTCGAAGGCGACAACGGCTACCGCGCCGCCAAAGACTTCATGAAGCTGCTGATGCCCAGCCACGCCAAGCGGGTAAAGCAGTATGCCGATCCGGTCCCGCTGTTCCAGCGCTATGGCGCCGAGGACCAGCTGACCGCGATGTACGATCCGGTCGTCCAGCTTAAGAGCGGCGGCTACCTCGTCATCAACCCGACCGAGGCGCTGGTCTCGATCGACATCAACTCCGGCCGTTCGACCAAGGAACACGGGATCGAGGCGACCGCGCTCTCGACCAACCTCGAGGCCGCGCGCGAAATCGCCCGCCAGCTGCGCCTGCGCGACATGGCCGGGCTCGTCGTCATCGACTTCATCGACATGGAGTACGGATCGAATATCCGTAAGGTCGAGAAGGCGATGAAGGACGCGCTCAAGAACGACCGCGCCCGCATCCAGGTCGGCCGCATTTCCGGCTTCGGCCTGATGGAGATGAGCCGCCAGCGTCTGCGCACCGGCGTGCTCGAGGCGACCACCCGCGCGTGCCCGCACTGCGACGGTTCGGGCCTGGTCCGCACCGCCTCGTCCGCCGGCCTTTCGGCGCTGCGGATGATCGAGGACGAAGCCGCCAAGGGCAAGGGCAGCATCATTTCGCTGTTCGCCAGCCAGGAAGCGGCGATCTACGTGCTCAACGCCAAGCGCGGCGATCTCGCCGAGATCGAGGAGCGCTATGGCGTCTCGGTCGAGGTGATCCCCGAAGGCGAGAACGAAGGCGCGAAGATGCGCGTCGCCTCGCGCGGGCCCCGGCCCGAGTTCGTGCCCCGCTTCGAGCCGATCGTCGAGCCCGAGGAGGACGATGTCGTCGAGGACGATTACGACACCGAGGATGAGCAGGAGGATGCGCGCGAGCGCCGCTCCGACGACGAGGATGAAGGCCGCCGCGGCAAGCGCCGCAAGCGCCGCCGTGGCCGTGGCCGCGACCGCGGTGAGGGCGAGGCCCGCGAAGCCGGCTCCGACGAGCAGGGCGAAGGCGAAGGCGAAAGCGAAGCCCAGGGCGACGCGGACGCCGAACGCGGTGAGGACGCTGCCCAGAACGACGATGGGGGCGATGGCAACGGCCGGCGCAAGCGTCGCCGTCGCGGTCGTCGCCGGCGGGGCGGCCTGCGCGAGGACGGCGCGGAGAACGGCGAGGCCGGTGAAGCCGAAGCCGGCGACGCTCCGGCTGACGCTGCCGAGCCGGTGGCCGAAGACGCCGATGCCCCGGTCGACGAAGCCCCGGCTCCGGTCGAGGACGCCGCCGAGCCTGCGCCCAAGAAGCGCCGCAGCCGCAAGAAGGTGACCGAGGAGGTTGCTCCGGTCGAAGCCACTGTGGCGGAAGCCGAGGCCGCTCCTGCAGCAGAGACGCCGGCAGCGGAAGCGCCCGCGAAGCCCAAGCGCACCCGCAAGAAGGCTGTGCCTGCGGCCGAAACGGAAGCGGCCCCTGCCGCCGAACCGGCTGCCGTCGAGGCGCCGGTCGAGGAAGCCCCGGCCAAGCCCAAGCGGACCCGCGCGAAGAAGGCCAAAGCCGAGGACGCGCCGGCCGTCGAGGCCGCACCGGAACCGGTGGCCGAACAGCCTGCTCCCGAACCGGCTGTCGAAGCCGCGGCGGAAGCCGAGGCTGCAGCACCCGCCGAACCGCCGCGGCGCGGCTGGTGGCAGCGCACCTTTGGCGACTGATCGGAATGCGGTGGGGGCGGGCGCGTCCCTCCCCCGCCGTTTCCGTCACACCGCCTGCAACAAAGGGATCCCCTCCCCCACCAGCATCGTCATGCTGAACTTGTTTCAGCATCCCGCGCGAGTACGGTTCCGCCAGCTCGTGGACAGCGAAGTGGCGAGGCGGCGCGCCGCACTGCGCTTGGGAGAGCGACGAAGGGGAAGCTGAAACAAGTTCAGCATGACGACGTTTTCTTCCGGTGCCCCTGGGCTTTCGACCTGCATCCGCGATTCCGTTGCGCCCTGCCCCTGCCCTCGGCTAGCACCACGGCGATGGCCAGCACCGCACTCCCGGCAAGCAACCCCCGCCTCGTCGCCGCGGCGGCTGCGCTCAACGCCAACCGGCTGGCCGAGGCCGAGCCCCTGCTCCGCCAGCAGCTCAAGGCCGACCCGTTCGACGTCGCCGCGATCCGGATGATGGCCGAACTGGCCGGGCGGATCGGCCGCTATCGCGACGCCGAGGTGCTGCTGCGCCGGGCGATCGAACTCGCCCCGTGGTTCACCGCCGCCCGCGCCAACCTCGCGCTCGTGCTCTACCGCACCAACCGTCCGGGCGAGGCGCTGGCAGAGCTGGCGCGGGTCAAGGCCGATGATCCCGACAACACCGGCCACGCCAACCTCGAAGCCGCCGCTTATGGCCGGATCGGTGCCTTCGACGAAGCGCTGGCGCTCTATGACCAGGTGCTGCGCGAGATGCCCGACCAGCCGCTGGTGTGGATGAGCCAGGGCCACCTGCTCAAGACCGTCGGGCGGCAGGACGAGAGCATCGCAGCCTACCGCCGCGCCATCGCGATCCAGCCGGGCCTGGGCGAGGCATGGTGGAGCCTCGCCAACCTCAAGACCGTGCGCTTCGACGCCGACGATCTGGCGCAGATGCAGCGCCTTCTGGACGGCGGCGACCTGTCGGACGAAGACCGCTTCCACCTCGACTTCGCGCTGGGCAAGGCGCTGGAGGATGCCGGCGATCCGGCGCGCGCGTTCGCGCACTATGCCGCTGGCAACGCCCTGCGGCGCAAGGGTTTGCCCTATGACGCGGACGAGACCACCCGGTTCGTCGACCGGATGATCGCATCGGTGACCCCCGAGCTGTTCGCCCGCAACGCCGGCAACGGCTGCCCCGCTCCCGACCCGATCTTCATCCTAGGCATGCCCCGGGCGGGTTCGACGCTGGTCGAGCAGATCCTTTCCAGCCATAGCCGCGTCGAGGGGACCAGCGAGCTTCACGACATCCCGGTGCTGGCGCGGCGCGAGGCGGATTATCCGGAGTGCCTCGGCGCGCTCTCGGCGGAGCGGCTGGCAGAGCTCGGCGCGGAGTATCTCGAACGCACCCGCATTCACCGCCGCACCGATCGGCCGCTGTTCATCGACAAGCTGCCCAACAACTGGGTCCACGCCGCGTTCATCGCGCTGGTCCTGCCGAACGCGACGATCATCGATGCGCGGCGGCACCCCCTGCCCTGCGGTTTTTCCAACTTCCGCCAGCACTTCGCGCGCGGGCAGGCGTTCGCCTATGACCTTGCCGACCTCGGCCGCTACTATGCCGACTATGTCCGACTGATGGACCACATCGACGCGGTCCTGCCCGGCCGGGTCCACCGCGTGCTTCACGAACGCATGGTCGAGGACACCGAAAGCGAAGTGCGCGCCCTGCTCGCCCACTGCGGTCTCGCGTTCGAACCGGCCTGCCTGGAGTTCTGGCGCAACGACCGCGCGGTGCGCACGGCCAGCTCCGAACAGGTCCGCCGCCCGATCAATCGTGACGGCACCGAAAGCTGGAAGCCGTTCGCCCCGTTCCTTGGCCCGCTGGAGGCCGCGCTCGGTCCGGCGCTGACGGGATGGCAGGGCGCAGTGGGGCACTGACATCGTTGTAAACTGGCAACAGCGCGCAGGTTAGCATGCGCCGCTTTCCGACCCCGCCTTGACGCGCCCAGTTACGCAGGTGCAGCATCATATCATATGTAACAGGATGGGGGTCATCTGGACATGCGTCACTCCGCCCGCCGGTCGCTCAGCGCGGCTTTCCTTGCCACCTCGGCCCTCGTCGCCGCGCCCGCGCTGGCGCAGGACGCCGCCGCCGATGCGGCCGCCAACGACGGCGAGGTGATCATCGTCACCGCGCAGAAGCGCAGTGAAAACCTGCAGGACGTGCCGATCTCGATCCAGGCCTTCAGCGAGGCCAAGCTCAAGAACTTCCAGGTCGCCAGCTTCGACGACTATGCCAAGCTGCTGCCTTCGGTGTCGTTCCAGTCGTTCGGTCCGGGCCAGTCGCAGATCTACTTCCGCGGCGTATCGAGCGGCGCGAATGCCAACGGTAGCCACTCCGGCCCGCAGCCGACCAGCGCGCTCTATGTCGACGAGGTCCCGCTGACCACGATCGGCGGCGCGCCCGATCTTCACGTCTACGACATCGAACGGGTCGAGGCGCTCTCCGGCCCGCAGGGCACGCTGTTCGGCGCAAGCTCGCTGTCGGGCACGCTGCGCCTGATCACCAAGAAGCCGAACCCGGGCAAGTTAGAGGCCGGGATCGACGTCTCCGGCACGACCTTCGCCAAGGGCAGCAATTCGTCCGGCGGGTCGATCGAAGGGTTCGTCAACGTGCCGCTGAGCGACATGGCGGCGATCCGCGGCTCGGCGTTCTACAAGCGTGACGGCGGGTATATCGACAATGTCGCCGGAACCCGCACCTATCAGGTCTTCAACGTCAACGGGGACCTCGTGCCGTTCACGGTGACCAATGCGCCGTTCGTGAAGGAAAACTTCAACCACACTGAAACCTACGGCGGCCGCCTCGCGCTCGGCATCGACCTCGATGACAACTGGACCGTCACCCCGGCGATTATCTACCAGAAGCAGGACTCGAACGGGGCCTACCTGTTCGACCCGGCTGTCGGCGATCTCCAGGTCCAGAATTACACGCCCGAGTTCGGCACGGACGAATGGTACCAGGCCATGCTGACGATCAACGGCAAGATCGGCAACTGGGACCTGACCTACGCCGGCGGGTACTTCGAGCGCGATACCGACCTGACGCAGGACTATTCGTCCTACACCGTCGCCTACGACAGCTTCGCCCCGTCGTACGCCAGCTTCATCGACGCGCAGGGCCGCAACATCGACCCGACCCAGACCTACCGCGGGCGCGACCACTACACCAAGCAGACCCATGAACTGCGGATCAGCTCGCCCGCCGGCAACCGCTGGAAGCTGACCGCGGGCGTGTTCTACGAACGACAGACCGACTTCATCAAGGCCGACTACATCATCCCCGGCCTTGCCTCGATCCCGGGCGGCCTGTCGGTGCCGACCTGCGGCGACGACATCTTCTGCACCCGCGTCAACCGCATCGACCGCGACTACGCCGGGTTCATCGACGGCTCCTTCGACATCACGCCCACGGTCACGATCAACGGCGGCATCCGCTATTTCAAGACGCGCAACTCGCTTGCCGGGTTCTCGGGCTTCGCCAGCACGGTGGCCGACACCAGCACCTGCCCGCCGACCAGCGGGCCCTACCCGTGCCTGCTGTTCGACCGGACGGTGAAGGAAGACGGCGAGACCCACAAGGTGAACGTGACCTGGAAGGCGACGCCCGACCAGATGCTCTATGCCACCTACTCGACCGGCTTCCGTCCCGGCGGGATCAACCGGCGGCCGGGGATCAACCCGTACAAGTCGGACAAGCTCGACAACTTCGAGATTGGTTACAAGAGCCAGCTGTTCGACCGGATGCTGACGCTCAACCTCGCGGCCTTCTACGAAAAGTGGAAGGACCTCCAGTTCGGGCTTTCGCAGTTCGGCTCGGTGGGCGTGATCAGCACCTACAACGCCGGCGACGCACGGATCTACGGCGCGGAGGGCGACTTTGTTCTGCGTGCGGGACCGGTCACCCTGTCGGGCTCGGCGACGTACATCGACGCCAAGCTGACGACCGACTTCTGCTCGATCCGCGCCGGCAACCCGGACTGCTCGAACGGCATCGACGCGCCCAAGGGCACGCGCCTGCCGACCCAGCCGAAGTTCAAGGGCAACATGGCCCTGCGCTACAGCTACCCGATCGGCAGTGTCGACGCGTATATCCAGGGCGCGGTCTCGCACCAGGGCGGCACGCGCTCCTACCTGACGCTCGACGCCGCCGGCAACGAGGTGCTGCCGCCGACCGGCGCGTTCACCACCTTCGACCTGTCGATCGGCGGCAAGTGGGACAACGTGACCTTCGAGGTGTTCGCCCAGAACCTGTTCGACGAGCGCGGCATCCTCAGCCTGAACACCGTCTGCGTGCCGAGCATCTGCGGCGCCTATGCCCGGGCCTACCCGGTCAAGCCGCAGATGTTCGGGATCAAGGCCGGCTGGCGCTATTGACGCGTCAGGGGCCCGGGCGCTTTCCGTCCCGGGCCCCTGTCGATCACCTCACTATTCTGCGGCGAGCCGCTCGCCCGATGCCATTGCCTCGGCATCGGCAAAGCTCGCCATTTCCAGCAGAAGCCGTGCCCGGGTCGAGCCGAGGAAGCTTTCCATCGAGGCCAGGCCCTTGTCCGAAAGCCCGACGAAAGTGCGACGGCCGTCGCGTCCGTCGTGCTCGCGTTCGACCAGCCCCCGTGCCTCGAGCATCCTGAGCCAGCGGAGCGCCGTGGTCGGCGGGACATGCGCGCCGATGCAGGCACTGGTCGTCGGCACGCGGCGGTTTTCCCGTGCGGCCACATAGAGGTCGAGCAGGATGTCCCACGCCGGTTCGCCGAAGAAATCCTCGTCGAAGAACCGGTGCCGACGGCGCCGCTCGGCATAGAGCTCGCGGGCCAATGCCAGGATCGCCTGGCTGGCAATATCGGCTGCAGGGTCCTCGTTACCGACGACGCGGGGCCAAAAGTTCCCCGCGCTCATCGTGCGAACTCCGCCCGGAGCGCTGCACCAGTGACGGATCCAGCCGCCACGAGTTGTACGGACCGATTGCGCGAACCCGCATCACATGCGCGACCGTGCCGAGGGCGAGAAAGGCCAGTTGAAGGTAGAAGGGTGCCTGCGTCATGGCCCAGTAGCCGCGCAAGACTGCGTTCACCTCGAACACCTTGCCCAAGTGCCCAAGCATCACGATGTTCTGCGCCGCGCAGACCCACAACGTCCACCCCCGGTTGGCCCGCAGCGCGATCCCGAGGAAGAGCAGGAAGCAGACCGTGTCCATCGTAAGATGAACCGGGTCGATGTGCCTGAACGAGCTCGGTCCGAAGATCAGGTGATAGACGTAGTCCAGCACGATGTTCACCACCATGATGCCGGCCACCACCTGTTCGGGGCGTCCGCCCCTTTTCCAGGCGATCAGCGCAACAACGAGCAGATACAAGGCAAGAATTATCAGTCGCATGATTCATCACGAGCATCCATAGCTGGTCCGGGTCAAGCGCTCAGGCTGCGCGCCACGAGAACTGGTTGTTGCTTGCGCCCATCGGGGGGCACTCGTCGGTGCCGCCCGCGACTTCGCGGTTGATCTCGAGCAGTCGCCGGTGAACGCGCGCCAGGTCCCCCCCGGCGCTGAGCAGCGACTGCTGGCTGCGCGTCAGGCGCAGCAGCGCGTCCTGCCCGGTGCACGCGCCCTCGCCCGTGTCGCGGCGTGCCGTGACGAGGGTCGAAAAAAGCGACGACTGGCGCAGGAGAGCTTCGTTGATCGCATTTTCGGCGTCGCGCAGCTCGCGGGTGATCCGCAGGCGGGCAGTATCATGGTTCATCGGCATGCATGTCTCCTCCACCGGCAGCGAGCCGGTCCCGTCAGGTTTGCGATGAAGGAGAAGTTCGGCGGTCTTAGCGCACGTCGACGAGGGTGTAGAGCTGCGAGAACATGGCCAGGCCGCCCATGACCGCGACGATCAGGAAAACCGTGATCACCACGATGTACCCCAGACGAAACAGCGTGCCGTGTGGCCCGTCGAACATCTCCGGGAGGACGTGGTAGTAAGCCTGGGAGGGCATACCGGCCGGATGTAGGCTCCCGTCCCCAAACGGCACCAACCCCCGGACTTCCGCGTCGTCCTGCTGGTCGGTGTGCGCGTCGAACGCTGTGCTGGCGACGTGGGAATCCTCGTATATGGATCGTTCGTATAGGCCGATGAGGCGGCGATATTCCTGCGCCACCTCGCCGCGCGTCGCGACATTGAGCTTGGCGCGCGACAGCATGATCCGCTGATCGACGGTATGGGGAGAGATTCCGAGGATGCGCGAGATCTCTTTCGAGGTCTTGTGCTGGATCAGCAGGTCGAGCACTTCGCGCTGCTTGGCGGTCAGCCCGCCGAGCGGATTGGCCCCGATTTCGGTGTCCGTCATTGCCCCGTCAGCCCCTAGACCCGCAGAGTCCGGCATGCCGGTACATCCGCGTTCGTGCCATTTTGAAGTATTTCGAATGAAATTCCCAGTGTGATCAACAGACTGGGTTAAAAAATCGACGAACTGCGTCCAGATCGGACAGACCCCGTGTCATCTGCGGTCCCGAGACGTTGCAAATCAGAGCAATTCGGACCCGGTCAACTGGCGACATTTCCCGCCAATCCATCTGTTTCGGTTTGCATGCAGGGTGTTGCCGGAGCATCATCGGCAACGAAAGCGCGCCTAGACGCCCGTGGAGGATAGCTTGAGCACACTGCACCTCGTCGACCCTGAGATCCTGCCTGTCATCGAGGCGGTGCCCTTGCGCGGGTTCACGGATGACAACCTGGCAGAGATGCGGGCACAATCGGAAGCCAGCTTCGCGCTGTTCGGCGAGCCCGCACTGGCGCCGGACGTCAGGACGATTGCGGGACCCGATGGCGACATCGAGCTTTACCTTTACGATCCGACCCCGGGGGCGAGCGGGCGACCCGCGCTGCTGCATATCCATGGCGGCGGCATGATCGTCGGCTCGGCCCGGGTCATGCAGTTCGGGCCAGCCGGAATGGCTGCGGCGCTAGGCATCCCGGTCGCCTCGGTCGAATACCGCCTTGCACCAGAGACGCCGTTCCCCGGACCGCAGGAAGACTGTTATGCGGCGCTCAATTGGATCGTCGCGAATGCCTCGTCGCTGGGTATCGACCCCGACCGTATCGGCGTCATCGGCGAGAGCGCCGGCGGCGGCCTGGCCGCAGCGACGGCGCTGATGGCGCGCGATCGCGGCGGACCGGCCCTCGCGGCGCAGTTCCTGGTGTATCCGATGCTCGACCATCGTACCGGCAGCGACGCCTGCCCGTGGGGCAACCCCAGCACCGGTGAATTCGTGTGGACACGCGACTCCAACCAGTTCGGCTGGAAGGCCTTGCAGGGCGACTACGCCGCGGACGACGAGCGCAAAGGCTGGTTCTCCCCGGCGCTCGCCGAGGATCTCTCCCGCCTGCCGCCGACCTGGCTGGGCACCGGCAGCCTCGACCTGTTCTTCGACGAGGACCTTGACTATGCCCGCCGGCTCGTCGCCGCGGGGGTGCCGGTAGAGCTGCACAGCTACCCGGGCGCGATCCACGCTTTCAACGTCGTGGCCGAGGCGGCGATCAGCCAAGCCTTCAACCGCGACATGATGACCGCAATCGCTCGCCTGCTGAAGATCGGCCAATGAGCGAAAGTCCCGTCCTGCTCGAACGCGAGGGCGCGATCGCGTTCCTCACCCTCAATCGCCCGGAAAAGCGCAACGCGCTCGACCTCGCCACCTGGGAGGCGCTGAACGGCCACCTCGACACGATCGATGCCGCAGGCGAAGAAATCATGGTCGTCGTTCTGCGCGGCGCGGGCCCGGTGTTCTGCGCAGGCAACGATCTCAAGGCGATCGCCGCGGAGCCGCCCTTCCCGAATTACCAGGGCAGGACCGTGACCCGCCTCGCCGAGCTGCCGCAGCCGGTCATCGTCGCCGTCCAGGGCGGCTGCTATACCGGCGGGCTCGAGCTGGCGCTGGCCGGCGACATCATCGTCGCATCGGAAAGCGCCCGGTTCGCCGATACCCACGGTAAGTTCGCGCTCGTCCCGATCTGGGGAATGAGCCAGCGCCTGCCGCGACGGGTCGGCACATACAAGGCGCGCGAGATCAGCCTGACCGGGATTCCGGTGACCGGCGAAGAGGCCGCCCGGATCGGGCTCGCCAACCAGTGTGTCGCCGACGACGGCCTGTCGGCGAAGGTGCGCGAGCTGGCAGACGCCATCGCCGGGCAGAGCCCGCACTCGGTCTTCGCCTACAAGCGGCTCTTCCGCGAGCAGGAAGACCTGCCGCTGGCGGCAGGCCTCGTCCACGAGGTCTACAACTCCGCCGGACGCGGCGCGGACTTTCTCGAGCGGACGGGCGCGTTCGGCAGGAAGTAGCTCAGGCCTGGCTGCGGCCGCGCTCCATCACCGCACGGCGGCGCGCCTCCACTTCGCTCGCGTCGACCTGGCGGTTGGCAGCGGACGAGCGCTCATGCTCGAGCGCCATGCCGTCGCCGAACGAGCGCGCATAGCCTTCGTCGATCAGCCGCTTGTAGGACTGCACCATGCCGGGATCGGCGGTGGCGATGTCGGCCGCGAGCTTGCGTGCCGCGGTGAGCAGCTCGCCCGCCGGCACGACCCGGTTCACGAGGCCCCAGGCGCAAGCGGTCTGCGCGTCGAGGAAGTTGCCCGAGAGCGACAGCTCCTTGGCCCGCGAGATGCCGATCATCCGCGACAGCTTCTGCGACAGGCCCCAGCCGGGCATGATCCCGACGCGGGCGTGGGTATCGGCGAAGCGTGCGTTCTCGCTGGCAATGAGGATGTCGCAGGCGAGTGCGACCTCGAAACCGCCGGTGATGGCAACGCCGTTGATCGCTCCGATCACCGGCTTGGGGCACTGCTCGATCGCCTTGACGGGGTTCTCCGCCGCGCTTTCCGCGTTTGCTGCACCGAGGTTCGAGGTATCCGAGCCCAGTTCCTTGAGATCCAGCCCGGCGGTGAAGGCGCGCTCGCCGGCTCCGGTCAGGACGACGGCGCGGATCGCGTCATCCGCAGCCACCTCGCGCATCGCTGCGGCGAGATCGGCGCGCAGGGCCTTAGACAGCGCATTCATTGCTTCGGGACGGTTCAGGGTGACGGTCGCGACGGGTCCGTCGCGTTCGATGGTGACCAGCATTTACTCGAGCCTCGCCTGTTCGCGTTCCACGTTTCGAACAGTGCTATTTCACATTGCACCGCATGGATGCAACATGCGGATCAGCCGACCAACCGATCCGCCTCGATCCGCCGCAAGGCCCGGTCGACCACGACCGAAGCGGGGGTGGGCTTGGGCACCAGCTCGCCACCGAGACCGCGTACCATTTCGTCGAGCCGGTCGAGGTCGCCGGTGTGGAGAATATAAGGGACGCCCCGTGCCGCGAGTTCCCGCACCACGGGTTCGCAGGTGCAACCCTTGCCCAACGTCACGTCGAGGATTGCCGCGGAAACGGTCTGCGCAGCGATATGCGACAGCGCCTCGTCAGCGTCCATGGCAGTGAGTGCCGTGCAACCGGCGTCCTCGACCGCATATTCCAGGTCGAGCAGGATGAGTGGTTCATCGTCCAGCACGAGGATACGGCAGGGGTCTTCTCGCCCCATCACAATTCCTCCTTCAACGGCAGACGGACTTTTGCATGCAAACCCTCTGGACGCCAGTCGCGCTCTATAGTTCCCCGCGACATGGAAACGAGGCGATCGACGATCTGGAAACCTGACCCCGCTTCAGGATCGGAAGGGAGCACCAGTTCCGGTCCGCCTTCTTCCACCCAGTCGATGAGGATCATCGCTTCATCACCTCCGCGGGTCTTCTCACGCCGCCAGTCCACAGAAACCATGCCATCCTCGCTCGCCAGGGCTCCGTGCTGCCTGGCATTCACCGCCAGTTCGTGGAGCGCGAGGCCCAAAGTCGAGACCACGCTGAATTCCGTTCGCAGCCCATTGCCGAGCAGGCGGATCCGATGCCCTTCGACATCGTAGGGCTCGAGAACAGAGCGGATCGCCTGCCCGATCTCGACCGCGCCACGTGCCGCATCGTCGAGCGTCGTCTCATAAGCGCGGCCCAGTGCCTGGATACGCTCGTTGATGAGATGGGCTTCGTCCTCGATCCCTTTCGCGCGCGCAGTCATGTTCACGATTCCGCCGATCATCGCGAACATGTTCTTCATTCGGTGGGACAGTTCGCGGGCCATTTCGCGGGCGTACCGCTCACGCGCCCGGGTGACCCGAACGTCCGTGACGTCCCACTGGCTGCCGAAGTAGTAGAGCAGGCGGTCATCGGTGTCATACACCGGGCCGAGGTGCAGCGCGTTCCAGAACTTGCTGCCGTCCTTGCGATAATTGAGCAGTTCGACAACGCAGACCTGCTCGCTTGCGATCGCCTGGCGAACCCGTTCGATGGCGGCGGGGTCGGTGTCCTCACCTTGCAGGAACCGGCAGTTATGCCCGATGATTTCGCTCTCGTCGAAACCGGTCAGTTCGCGGAACGCACGGTTTGCGAAGACGATGGGCATGTCCGGCTGGTGGGGGTCGCACAGGCAGATCGCCATGCGGGTCTGCGCCATGGCCTGTTCGAACAGCACACCCGACGAACCGTCGAAGCGAACTTCCGGATGAGATGCGCGGAATCGCTCGGGGCTGTCGTCGTAAGCCCGATGTGCCTGATCGTTTGGATTGCCGGACAATTCCCGCCCCTGGTACCCGTACTGCTGGACCGTTTCGTAACCGGATCAACTGCAATGTACGGGAAAGGTTTCCGGAACACACGAAAAAGCCGCGCTATTTTCTCCGATTTGTCGAACTTTGTCCGTCATCGACCCGGATCGTCGCGCCGGTCACGAAATCGGACGACGGTGAAACGAGGTAAAGCAGGGTGGAGTCGAGTTGTGCAGGATCGCCATACCTCTGCCGGGCGAAATGCGACGCCATGTCCCCAACGCGTGAAATCATCCCGTCCATCATCTCGGAGCGGAAGGCGCCCGGCGCGATCGCGTTGACGTTGATGTCGTAGGGCGCCCATTCGACCGCGAGCGCTTCGGTCATCCGTACCACGGCGGCTTTGGTCACGGCATAGAGCGCCGCCCCGTTACCGCTGTACTGGAAAGCGGCCATCGAACTGATGTTGACGATCCGCCCCGGCTTGCCTGCCGCGATCAGCCGCCGCGCCACGTCGCAAGACAGCAGCCATGGCGCGCGCAAGTTGATGCCGGTCACCTGGTCGTAGAGGTCCACGGAGATCTTGTGTGCACGCTGGGCATCGGGAATGCCGGCGTTGTTGACGAGGATGTCGACCGTGCCGAAGGCGTCCTCGGCCGCCTGCACCGCTGCCGCGAGCGAGCTTGCGTCCGTCGCGTCCATGGCCACCGGCAGGGCCTCGCCGCCCGCCGCATGGATCTTGGCGGCGAGCGCCTCGAGCCGGTCAAGCCGTCGCGCCGCGATCGCGACCTTTGCACCCGCTGCGGCAAGGACCTGTGCGAACCGCTCGCCCAGCCCGGCCGAAGCCCCTGTGACAAGCGCAACGCGTCCGGTGAGGTCGATGGAGAAGTTGGGGAGCGGAAACTGGCTCATGTCGCGGCAATCCTCTCGTACTCTTCAGTAGCGACGAGGAAGTAGCGCGCGATCTGCGAAGCGTCTGCAATTTTCTCGGCATCGACGATCAGGCCCATGTCGAGGTTGGCGCCGCTGCGCCGGGAGGTCAGGTTGAGGAACCGCCCGCTGCCGATGATCGGCACGGGGAAGTTGTGGATCACGCGCTGTCCGGCATAGTGCACCTCGCCGTCCGGCCCCGGCACGTTAGACAGCGTGACGTTGCCCGGCAGCACGCGCTTCCCGCCGGCCGCCCGCTCCGCGAAGGCAGCGCGGCGATCCCGCGCACCGTAAGGCTTCTCCGGCGCATCGAGCAGCGCCTCATCGAGGTGCGTGCGCCGCATCTCCGCCGCCATCGCGTCACGGATCGCGTGGAAGCGCTCCATCGGGTCGCCCAGATGCGTGGCGAGATGCGGGTGCAGCGCGACGATCCGGTTGCCGAATGCACCGTGCTCGGCCCGGCGGTAGCTGCGCGAGGAGTTGATGACCAGCGGGCCATCCGGGAGGTCGTCGATCTCGATCAGATAGCGCCGCAAGGCACTGCCCCCGCAGGCCAGAAACAGGTCGTTGACCGTCCCGCCCAGCGCCTTGGCGATGCCCTTGAAACGGTCCACCGGGACCGAGATCGTCGCGTAGTCCCGCCGGCGCGAAGTGGGTCCCGACAGTCTGAGTTCGGGCGTGGGCCTGCGCTCGTCGCCAAGCTCGGCCAGCGTCGCCAGTGCCGCCTTGCGCGCTGCGGATTTTTCGGCGCGCAGGGTTTCCTCGGCGGCAAAGCGCTCGTCCGCGAGTTGCCGCCACGTGTCAGGTGCAGGCAACGCCGCATTGACGGCACGCGGCGCGGCCGGCGCGGTCTCGTCGCTGAGCAAGCGCATGACGGACTGGAAGCCGATGCCGTCGGCCACCGAATGATGCATCCGGAAATAGACCGCGACCCGGTTCCCCGCGATGTTCGGGAACACGATCCCGCGAAATGGCAGGTCGGCAAGGTCGAGCCGCTCCATGTTGCGCAGCGCGACACGGCGATATAGCGCAGCATCGTCGGCAAACGCCTCGTCATCGACGGTGACCTGCCGGGCGAGACCGGGATCGGCGACAGCGCACCAGACATCGGAATCGTAACCCTCGGGCGATTGCACCAGCCGCGCCAGCAGCGGGGTTGCCGGCAGGCGAGCCGCCAGCTGCACACGAAAGCGCTCGGCAAACCCGGCCTTCTCGTCGTCCGCCACTTCCAGCAGGAGCAGCGCGCCGATGTGCATGGGCGAGGCGTCGGTCTCCGACAGGACCATGAAGTGATCGTCGGGCCGCATCCGCCGCACGCCGGGGACGAGTTCGAGCGGATCTATCACCTGGTCCCCCTACCAGCCGGCCAGCAGGGCAGCGCGCTCGCGGTGCTGCGCGGGCGAACCGAGCCATGCCCGATCGAGCACGGCCCGCCGGAACCAATAGTTGAGCCCGTACTCCCAGGTGTAGCCGATCCCGCCATGCGCGGCGATCGCGGCACGCGTGGTGCGCACGTAAACGTCGCACAAATGCGCCTTGGCGATCGACGCGGCGCGCGGCGCATCGGTCAGGCCGGCGTCCCACGCATAGGCCGCGTACCACACCAGCGCGCGCGCCGGTTCGACGTCGAGCGCCATGTGGGCGAGCTGGTGCTTGAGCCCCTGGAACCGCCCGATCGGCTGGCCGAACTGCTCGCGGGTCTTGGCGTACTCGACGCTCATGTCGGTGACGCGCTGCGCCCCGCCGAGCGCGTCGGCCGCGATCAGGACTAGCGCGGCATCGCGCAGCCGCTGCGCCTGCGGGTCGCCATCGGCGAACAGCACGATGGAGTGTGCATCGGGACCGAAGGTGGCGCGCGAAACCTTGCGGCTGCGGTCGGTGGCCGCGACCGGATCGATCGCGACACCCGTCCCGGCCTCGACCAGCCGCAAGCCCGTTTCCCCCTCGCCCGCGAGGAAGAACCGCGCGGCGCCGGCGGACTGGACAAGATCGCTCCCCAGCGCCAGCGTCGCGACCGCTTCGCCCGAGGCGACGGCGGCGAGGTGGACCCTGGCCTCTGCATTGTCGCTGGCGGCCATCGCCATCGCGGTCAGGACCTGGCCGATCAGCGGACCAGGTGCGGCAGCCTCGCCGGCGACCTCGCAGACCAACGCGGCGTCGAGCAGGCCGAGCCCCGCGCCGCCTTGCGCTTCGGGCAGTGCCAGCGAGCCGACGCCCAGCGCCATCAGCGCCTGCCAGCTGGTCTCATCGAACTCGGCGTCGTCGTCGGCCATGCGGTGAAGCCGCTCGATCCCCCAGCAGTCCGCCAGCGTGCCGCGCACCGCGTCCTGGATCGCGACCTGCTCACTCGTCAGGTGAAAGCGCATCGCCTTAGTTCTCCGCCGACATGGCGAGGTCGCGCGGCAGGCCGAGGCCGCGCTCGCCGATGATGTTGCGCTGGATGTTGGAGGCCCCGCCGGCGATCGAGTTGCCGAGGCTACCCATGATCTGGTCTAGCCACTTGTTGTTGCCGCGTTTGGCGGTGAAGGCGCGCGCGCCGGCCTCGGCCGGTTCGACCAGCGCTTCCTCGCCGATCAGCTCCTGCGCGAGCAGGGCGATCTCGTGGCCGATTTCGGTCAGCAGCAGCTTCATCATCAGTTGCACGGGGCCGGGATCGTCGCCCGCCGCCTGGCATGAGAACAGCCGGAAGCTGGTGTAGCGGTGGGCCATGACCTGCCCCTCGATCCGCGCCAGCGCATCGCGCACCAGCGGCTCGCTGCTGCGGCCGGTGTCCTTCGCGAGCTCGACCAGCTTGGCGAACTGGCGGCCGAGCCCGTCGGCTCCGCCGATCGCGGCGCGCTCATGCTTGAGAGTCGTGCGGCTGACATACCAGCCCTGCCCGCGTTCGCCGACCTGCCAGCTGACCGGAGTCTCGGCGTTGTCGAAGAAGAACTCGCAGAAGGTGTGCGCACCCTGCTCGCCGGTCATCTGGCGGATCGGGCGGCGCGTCACGCCGGGCTGGTTCAGGTCCATCAGCAGGTAAGTTATGCCGTCGTGCTTGGGCGCATCGGGCTCGGTCCGCACCAGCATGAACATGTGGGTCGACTGCATCCCCATGCTCGTCCAGATCTTCTGGCCGTTAATGATCCACCTCGTTCCGTCCGGCGACAGCTCGGCCTTGGTGCGGACCGAGGCGAGATCGGATCCCGATCCCGGTTCGGAATAGCCCTGCCCCCAGATGTAGTCGCCCTCGATGGTCTTGCGGACGAACAGGTCCTTCTGCTCCTCCGTCCCGCGCTCGAGCAGGGTGGGCACGGTCATGTTGACCCCGTTACCGCCGACTTCCATCGGTGCGCGCATCCGGGCGAACTCCTCCCGGATCACCTGCGCGCGGATCACGTCGACCGGCTGTTCGGACCCACCGTAGCGCCTGGGCACCGAACGATAGAGATACCCCGCCTCGACCGCCGCGCGGCGGAAGACGCGGACGAATTCGCGCAGCTCGGCGCCGCGGCGCTCGCCCGGCTGCCACTGCGCCTTCAGGAACGCGCGGACCTCTCCGCGGAACGCCTCGGCCTCTGCGCCATAGCTCAGGTCCATTGACAACCGTCTCCCGTTTGGGCTGCTTGCACTCGCCTCTTTCTATGACCTAGTTGTATTACTAGGTCAAACATCTGGAGATTTGCGAAGCGTAATGGATAGCCAACCGAACCAGCCTTGGCCGCCGTTCTATTTCGACCATGTCGAGGAGGAATACCTCCCCTCCGGCCTCGCCCGCAGCCCGTGGGACCGCAATGCCCTGGCCGGCGGGCCGGTCAGCGCGCTGCTCGCCAGCGTGGCCGAAGATCCTGCGCTCGCCGACATGGAAATCGCTCGGTTCACCGTCGACATCTTCGGCAAGGTGCCTCACGCGCCGCTCAGGCTTCACCGCGAGGTAATGCGCGACGGGCGGCAGACCAAGCTCCACCGCATCGTCATGCAGTCCGCCGACCGCGAGGTGGCGCAGGCGCATGTCCTCAGGGTGCGTCGCATGGAGACGCCGGTGCACGCGGTGCCGCATGACTATCCGCCCCCCGCCGAGGTCGCCGAAGGGTTGGTCCCAGTCCGGGCCGGGATGGCCGGTGCCGTCCGGATGAAGCCGGTGACCGGCTCGCCCGGCCATCCCGGGCGCGGCGTTTCGTGGCTGGCGCTGGACGGCCAGGTCGTGCGAGGTCGCCAGCCTTCGCGCTTCGTCGCCGCCTGCCTGTTCGCGGATTACGGCAACGGCTTCGGCAGCGCCACCAACGCCGCCGAGTGGAGCTTCGCCAATCTCGACATCACCGTGCAGTTCCTGCGCATGCCGGTCGGCGAATGGTTGCTGCTCGACGCGGAGACGCACATGGCGGGCAACGGCCACGGCACCGCCCGCTCGATCTTCGCCGACGAGCAGGGCGTATACGCGCGCGGTTTCCAGACGATCTTCGTCGCGCCCGGGCACGAGAGCAAGGCGCTACCGCCCGGCGCGAGGAGCTAGCCGTCCTTGCCCTTCTGCGCTTCCCTCCAGATCGCCGCGGTGGCGCTGGTCGACAGCGTCATGTTCAGTGCCTCGGCGTCGAGCGCCGCCTCGAACGCCCAGTCTTCGGCGTTGTTGAGGTTCTGCTTCATGTAGCGGAAGCCCATGCGCGGCCCGTTGGCGAGGCGTTGGGCGGCCTTCATGGTTTCTTCGCGCAGCGCGCCGTCATCGAACAGGCGGGTGTAGAGGCCCTTGGCAAACGCCTCCTCGCCGCTCAGCTTTTCGCCCAGCAGGAACAGTTCACGCGCGACGCCGGTGCCGACAATCTTGGTCCAGAACCACGTCGCGCCAAAGTCTCCGCCGGCACCGATGTTCGAGAACGCGGTCAGGAACGTGGCCGAGCGCGCGGCGAAACGCAGGTCGCATGCCCCCGCGATGCCGATGCCCGCGCCGGCCACGGGCCCGTTGATCATGGCGATCGTCGGCTTGGGCATTTCGTGGAGCAGTCGCGCCGTCTCCATGAACCCGCGCAGGCGAGCGAAACCCTGCTCGGTGCGCGAGCCGGTTTCGGGATTCGGCGGCATGACGGAGCGCCCGCCGCCCTTGAGGTCGCCGCCCGAGCAGAACCCCCGGCCCGCCCCGGTCACCACCACGCAACCGACCGAAGCGTCGCGCGCCGCATCGGCGGCCGCGTCCACGAGGTCGATCATGATCGTATTGTTGAGCGCGTTGAGCCGGTCCGGGCGGTTGAGGGTGATCACCCTCACCCCGCCCTCGTTTTCGACCAGGACTTCGTCAGCCATCAATCCCCGCCCAGTTCCCAGTGCCGCGCCATCATCCGCGCCGCCTTTTCGGACAGCGCGTCAGGCACGGGCGGATAGAGCGGCAGCGGGCGGTTGGCGCTGGGGAGCGCAATCGTCGCGGTGCCGCGCACCGTTTCCTCGCCGCGCTGGTTGGTGAACTTGACCGCGACGTCGACGACATCGTTGCCTGCATCCTGCCGCTTGGCAAGGACCTCGCCGGTCACCTTCTGGACGTCGCCCATGAAGTTGAACTTGCGGACCTCGTCATGGACGTGGGTGATGATCGCGTCATCACCGGCCCAGTCGTTGAGATAGCACCACAGGTAGTTCTCGCGCATGACCCCGTAGTCATAGGCCATCGGGTTCCCGATCGCCTGCGCCCACACCGGGTCCCAGTGGAGCCGCTGGGCGACGTCGGGCACCCCGTGCTCGTTCTTCACATAGAACGGCGCGATCCGCTTGCGGTTCTTGTGCGCGCGCCGGCCGACGGTGGGTGCATAAGGCACGAAGCCATAGCCGCCTGCGTGGAAGCAAACGACGTCGGTCACGGTCAGCGGACCCTTGGCCTGCAGGCCGAGCGAGTCGCCCGTCTCGACGCTCTCGAACATGCGCTTGGTGCCGCCCTGCACCTGCTCGGCGGCATAGATATCCTCGATCGCCTGGAACTCCTCGTCGGTCCAGGTCGCCGGCTGGATCGACAGGTTCTTACCCTTCTTGGCGGCGGTCTTGCGCTCGGTCAGCACGCTGAGCACGCGGTAGACCGACAGCACCTCGCCGCGCTGGTTCATGTTGACGTGTCGTTTTACGTTGATGACCGAGCGGCCGGCAAATTCCGACTGCTTGACCTCGCAGCTTTCCTCGCCGGAGAAGCTGTAAACGCTGTCGCCGGGATAAGCCGGGCGATAGAATTCCCAGTCCGAGCCAGAAACAAACACGTGGATACCGCGGAACAGGCTCTTCTTGAGCGCTTTGATCTCGTCGGGCGCCGGATCGCCGAGGAGCGGCTTGTTGACCTGGCCGACCATCATTCCCGGCGCGATCACACTGCCCCAGCGGGTCTTCCTCGCGTAGTTCGGATCGGTGAACAGCGGATTATCGTCGCCGCAACCATAGGCCCAGTTGCGAATCGAGTCCTCGCTGAAGGTCCGGACGTACTGCGCGAACTTCGAAGGCTCCTCGAAGCCGATCAGCTTGCGCTGCCGCTCGATATCCGAGTCGAGAATCTCGTAAGCGGTGGCTTTCTGCCATTCCTCGCTCTGCTTGATGTCGGTTTTTGCGTCGCTCACGTCCTGCTCCCTTGTGCCGAGTTGTATAACTAGGTAATAAAAGCCGCGGAACGTGGCAAGGGGTTTGCAGGAATGGTCGAAGTTCGCCGTATCAGCGATGCGCTCAAGGTTCGTGCTGTCCACCAGCGCGACGAGATAGCGCACGACGATACGCGCCGGCAGATCACCTTCGCCGAGTGGGACCGCGAGGCGGACGAGGTCGGCGGTGGACTCGTCGCGGCGGGCTTGCGGCCGGGGGACCGCGTGTTCCTGCCGATCAGCAACGGGCACGCCGTCGAGATGGCGATCGCGGTGTTCGCGGTGTTCCGCGCCGGCGGGATCGCCTGCCCGATCAACACCCGCCTCAGCCCCAAGGAAATCGCCGAGTTCGCCGAGCTCACCACGCCGCGCTGGTGCATCACCGATGTCCCGGAAGTCGTAGCCGGCCTCAAACTCGACGGCTGCTGGACCGTCGGCGAAATGCCGCGCGACATGGCCGCGCTCCCCGACCAGTCGAGCCTCGATCCGAATGCCGACGCCGAGATCCTCGGTACCTCGGGCACCACAGGCAAGATCAAGGGCGTCGTCGTCTCGCATCCGGACCTGATGAACGGGGTGACCGGCACCAACATGGACCGCTCGCGATCCACGCTCAACGCGCTGCCGCTGACCGGCTCGGGCGGCAATCTCGGCATCGTCATGCTGCCCGCGCGCGGCGGCGCGACCGCGATCACCCAGCCCCGGTTCGAGCCGAAGGGATTCCTCGAACTGGTCAAGGAGAAGCGGCCCAACCTCGTCTACCTCGTGCCGTCGATGCTGCGACTGGTGCTCGATCATCCCGATGTGGCCAATTACGACTTCGCCGGTGTGAAGTACCTGATGACCGGCACCGCGCCGCTCCCGCACGATTCGGTCAAGCGTGCGCTGGCGCTTTGGCCGCACGTGCGGATGCGCAACTCCTATGGCATGTCCGAAGGCGGCATCGGCATCGGCACCAGCAGCAACAACCAGGTGCTCAAGCCCGGCTGCGTCGGCAAGCTCCCGCCGCACATGCAACTGCGCGACGAGGACGGCAACGTCATCACCCGGCCCGGCGTGGTCGGCGAAATCTTCGGCAAGCAGAAGCACCCGCGCCGCTACTGGGGCGATCCGGAAGCGACCGCGATCGCCTTCAAAGGCGGCTGGACCCGCACCGGCGACCTTGGCTACGTCGACGAGGACGGCGACCTCATCATGGCCGGACGATCCAAGGAGCTGATCATCCGCGGCGGCTACAACATCACTCCGCTGGAAATCGAGACCGCGCTCCACCTCCACCCCTCGGTCCAGCAAGCCGCCGTCGTCGGCGTGCCGCACGAGGTGCTGGGCGAGGATATCGCGGCAGCAGTGACCCTGCGCCCGGGCAAAACCGCGACCCCGGACGAAATCATTGCCTTCTGCCGCGAGCAGCTCGCCGACAACAAGGTTCCGCGCACGCTGGTCGTGCTTGATGAGATGCCGCTCAACCCCAACGGCAAGATCCTCAAGAAGGAACTGGCACCGGTGCTGGCAAAGGCTGCCGACGAACGGCGGCGTGCCGCGTAAGCGCTACCGCTTCTCCAGCGAAATCACCGCCGCGGTGAAGCGCGAGATGCACACGAGCTTGCCCGCCTCGTCCTCGATGCGGATCGACCAGACCTGCACCGTCCGGCCCAGCGATTCGGGCCGCGCGGTGGCATAGACCCAGCCGGAATAGGCCGGGCGCAGGTGGTTGGCGTTGATCTCCATGCCGACGGTAACGAACCGCTCCGGATCGACCACCATCGCCCCTGCCATTGATCCTACCGTCTCGGCCAACGCCACAGAGGCTCCGCCATGGAGCCTCCCGAAAGGCTGGTGCGTCCGATCGTCGACCGGCATTCGGCAACAGATCCAGTCATCCCCGACGGAGTGGAATTCCATCCCGAGGTGTGCCGGAAGGGCGCTCTTGCCGGTCTGATCGAGACGTTCCAGCGACGGCAAAACTCCACCCCACCAGATCATGCAAACCCCTTTTCCAGAAACCGCACGGCGCAACCCGCGAGCAGCGCCGTGCCGAGCGGCATCGCGCTTTCGTCGAGGACCATGCGTGTCGAGTGAATCCCGCAGCACTGGCGCCAATCGACGCCTTCGTGGCTGACGCCGAGGAAGAACATCGCCCCCGGCACCTTCTCCAGCACATAGGAGAAGTCCTCGGCGCCCATGATCGGCGCGGCCAGCGGGTGGAACCGCTCCGCCCCGAACAGGTCTGCAACCACCGCCTGCCCCAGGTCGACCGCGCGCGAGTCGCACACCGTCACCGGGAAGCCCTGCTTGAGCCGGACCTCGCCGGCCATGTCGTGCGCGGCGCAGATGCCGTGGACCAGCCGGTCGAGCGCTTCGCCGATCGCCGCTCGGTTGTGCGGGGACAGCGTGCGGATCGTGCCGCGCAGCGTTGCCGTGTCGGCGATGACGTTGTGCGTCGTCCCGGCCTGGAGCTTGGCCACGGTGACCACCACCGGATCGGCAACGGGAAACTTGCGCGTCACCATCGCCTGGATCGCGGTGATGATCTCCGCCGCGACCGGCACCGGGTCGAGCGTCTGGTGCGGCATCGAGGCATGACCGCCCGCGCCCTTGACGGTGATGTCGAACTCGTCGGCCGAGGCCATCAGCGGCCCGGCGCGCCCGGCGACGAGGCCGTGCGGGCTGTTGGGCATGATGTGCAATGCGAAGGCGGCCTCGGGGAGCGGATCGAGCAGCCCGTCATCGAGCATGAAACGCGCGCCGTGGTGCCCTTCCTCGCCCGGCTGGAACATGAAGCGGACCTCGCCGGCGAGCGACTCGCGCCGCGCGCACAGCACTTCGGCGGCCCCCGCCAGCATCGCCGTGTGGCTATCGTGCCCACAGGCGTGCATCGCCCCGGGAACCCTGGAGGCATAGTCGAGCCCGGTCTCCTCCGGCATCGGCAGCGCATCGGTATCGCCGCGCAGCAGTACGCTGCGGCCCGGCCCCGCCCCGCCTTTCAGCGTAGCGACGAGGCCCGAGGTCGACGGTCCTTCCCGCCACTCCAGCGGCAGGTGGGCCAGCGCGGCACGAACCTTGTCGCGCGTTTTCGGGTTGTGCAGGCCGAGTTCCGGCTCGGCGTGGATGTCGCGGCGCAGCGAGACGATTCGGTCGGCAATGCCGCGCGCGTCTTCGAGCAGGGATCGGGTCAACATGAACGGCCTCTGGCACTACCTGGGATGGCGCTAGGCTGCACCCGGCGGGCCGCGCTGGCAACTACCGAA
Source organism: Novosphingobium sp. FW305-C-111 (assembly GCF_058783565.1). Taxonomy (NCBI): domain Bacteria; kingdom Pseudomonadati; phylum Pseudomonadota; class Alphaproteobacteria; order Sphingomonadales; family Sphingomonadaceae; genus Novosphingobium; species Novosphingobium sp. FW305-C-111. The sequence continues at coordinate 113,760 of NZ_JBYSYP010000006.1, read as the reverse complement.
GCGTCTCGAACGGCACGTCCTTGTCCATCCGGATTTCGCCGGGCATGCCCAGCACGCGCTCTGCGATCTGGTTGCGCAGGACCTCGTCCGCCCCGCCGGCGATGCGCATGACGACCGAATAGATGTAGTCGTACTGCAGGTCGATCGTCGCGGTGTCGGCGGGATCGGGGGCGATCGCGTCGAGCCCCCGCAGTTCCAGGCCCAACCCGAACGCCTTTTGCGCCCGCCCGGCATAGGCGAGCTTGACCATCCCGGCGAGCGCGCCGGGGTTCTCGCCCTTCGAGACCATGGTACGCAGCCGCGCCTGGAAGAAGCGTTCGCCCTGCTCGTCGGCAAGCGCCTCGGCGAGTTGCTGGCGCACCGCGCGGTCGTCGAGCAACGTGCCGCCATGCGCATCGGGGGTGCGGCCCGCGAGGTCGAGCAAGGGCACGATCCCGCTGCGATGTGCGCCCGAGCCGAGCCGCTCGCCCATCAGCACGGTCATGCAGCAGGCCCAGCCCTCGCCGACCGCGCCGATGCGGTTGGCGTCAGGGATGCGGACGTCGGTGAGAAATGTCTCGTTGAACTCGCTGAGGCCCGAGATCTGCCGGATTGGCCGGGTCTCGATCCCCGGCGTCTTCATGTCGACGACGAAGAAAGTCAGCCCCTTGTGCTTGGGCAGCGAGGGATCGGTCCGAACGACGAGAATGCCCCAGTCGGTCAGGTGGGCCCAGCTCGACCAGACCTTCTGGCCGTTGACGATCCAGTCGCCCGAACCGTCGTCGGCGCGTTCGGCCTTGGTTCGCAGGTTGGCGAGGTCGGACCCGGCTGAAGGCTCGGAAAACAGCTGGCACCAGGTGAGTTCGCCCTTCAGCGTCGGCTCGATGAATGTCTGCCGCTGCGCCTCGGTGCCGTGCCTGGCGATCACGGGGAGCGCCATCCCCGTACCGATCGAGGTGAACGGCCCCTTTGGCAGGTGGTAGCGCCCTTCCTCCTCGGCGAAGATCACCGCTTCCGCACCCGACAGGCCGCGCCCGCCGAGCGATTTGGGGAAGGTCAGCCCGGCCCAGCCGCCGTCGTAGAGCTCGCGCATCCACGCCCGGCCGCGGGCGGCTTCCTCGTCGTCGGGGATCTTGACGCCCGAAGGCATCGCATGCGCCGGGGCATGAACGGCAAGCCAGCTGCGCGCTTCGGCGCGGAAGGCGGCTTCTTCGGGGGTGTCGTTGAAATCCATGTCAGGCCGTCTTTCCCTGGCTTCCGGGCTGCGCGGCGAGCAGGCGGTCAGCCCAGAACCCGCGATTACCGATGTTGACCGCCAGCAGTCGCTCGCGCCGGTAGTAGAAGTGGCAGTTCGCCTCGAAGGTGTAGCCGATCCCGCCGTGGACCTGGGTGTTCTCGCGCGCGCCCATCTCGAACGCCTTGATCCCCGAAAGCCGCGCCGCCGCCGCCGCGCCGGGGAGGTCATCCGCCGATGAATCCGCCGCCCATCCCGCGAAATAGGCGTTGGAGCGGGCGAGTTCTGTCGCCACCGCGAGATCGGCGAGCTTGTGCTTGATAGCCTGGAATCCGGCGAGCGGGCGGCCGAAGATCTGCCGGTCGAGCGCATAGTCCCGCGCCATCGTCAGGCAGGCCTGCGCCGCACCCACACTCTCGAACGCGACCTGCACCGCGGCGCGGTCGAGCAGGGTCGAGATCATCGCCGCGTTGCTGCCGCGCAGGACCTGCGCCTCGGCCCCGGCGAAATCGAGCCGGTAGTGCGGGCGGAGCTGGTCGAAGCTCTCGAGGCGGGTGCGGGTCACGCACGCTTGGTCGAGCCCGACCAGCGCCAGCCTGTCCCCCGCCTGCACCACCGCGATCTGCGCGACTCCGGCATCGGCGACGGGCGTCTTGGTCCCGTCGAGAGAGGTGCCTGTGAGCTTGACCGTCCTGCCCAGCACCGGCCCCGGACCTTCGGCGTGGGCGAAGCAGCCGACGACCTCGCCGCTCGCCAGCTTGGGCAGCCATTCGGCCTTCTGCGCCTCGCTCCCCGCCAGCCGGATCGCATCGGCGGCGAGCACGATCGAGGAGAAGAACGGCACCGCCGCGTTGGCCGCACCGAGCGCTTCTGAAATCACCCCACAGTCGAGCGCCGACAGGCCGAGCCCGCCGTGCTCTTCGGGCAGGCTCACGCCGAGGAAGCCCATCTCCGCCAGCTCGCGCCACAGCGGCTCGTCCCACTCGGCCTGCGAATCGATCAGCTTGCGCAGGCGATCGTAGGGCGTACGCTCGGCCAGCAGGGCGCGCGCCTGCTCGGCCAGCATCTTCTGCTCGTCGGAAAGGTCGAAGTTCATCCTTGAGCTAAATAACCTGGTTATATAACTGGTCAAGCGGGCTGCGAGTCCCACTTGCCATGTACCGCACGGTAGCATAGCCAGCGGAATCGCAGGGCGAAACGCTCGAACCGGGATGAGGGAAGCACGAATGTCGATGCTTTACGATGAAGGCCAGCAGGCGATCGCGACCGAATCGCGCCGCGTGCTGGATGCACGGACCAGCAAGGAGCGGCTGCTTGGCCTGCTCGAGCACACAGGCGACTACGACCGCACGTTCTGGGAAACGGCAGTCGAGCAGGGCTGGACCGCCCTCGCCCTGCCGGAAGAGTTTGGCGGGCTGGGCCTTGGCCTGACCGAGCTTGGCCTCGTCGCGCAGGCGACCGGGGCGGCGACCGCGGGCGCCCCGTTCCTGTCGATCGGCTACGGTGCCGGGCAGGCGATCCTCGCCGCCGACGATTCCGGCGTCAAAGGCGAATGGCTGCCGAAGCTCGCGTCTGGAGAGGCGCTTGCCACGGTGGCATTCGGCGAAGGCAACGCGGTCCTCCCGGCCCGGCCTTCGGTAGCCTTTGCAAACGGCAAGCTCGACGGGACAAAGCCCGGCGTGACTGGCGGACTGCATGCCCACGCCGCGGTGGTCTGGGCGAGCGAGAACGGCGCGCCGGTGCTGGTGCTGGCCGATCTGTCCGGCACCACGCGCAACGCGATCTACAGCTACGACAACAGCCGCGGCTATGCCGACCTGGCGTTTGCCGGCACCCCGGCGACCGTCCTTGCCTCGGGGGAAGCCGCGCGCAGCCTCGCGATGGATGTGCTCGCCCGGATGGCCGTGGTGACCGCGCACGAGCAGGTCGGCGGGGCCGAGGCGCTGCTGTTCATCGGCCGCGACTATGCCGTCACCCGCCGCGCCTTCGGCCAGCTGATCGGCGCGTTCCAGTCGGTCAAGTTCCGCATCGCCGAGCTCTACGGCCTCGTCGAGCTGGCCCGCGCCAACTGCATTCACGCGGCTTCCCGCGAAGGGCAGGCCGATTTTCTCAAAGCGGCCGCCGCCGCGCGGCTTTCGGCAACCGAAGCCTATGACACCGGCGCGCGCGACACGATCCAGATCCACGGGGGCATCGGCGTGACCTGGGAAACCGGCCTCCACCTTCACATGCGGCGCAGTCGCAGCCTGGCGGTGGAGCTGGGCAATTCGCTGTTCTGGGAAGATATTCTGGTCGAAGAACTGACGGGAGTTGCGGCATGAGCGATCTCGAAACCTACCGCCTCAAGGCGCGCAGCTGGCTGGAATCGGTCGCGCCCACGTTCGGCAAGGAGGCCCGGCGCGGCCTGTCTGTGGAGGACGACCTCGCGCTCGGCCGCCGCTATCAGGCAGCCAAGTACGACGCGGGCTATGCCGGCATCAACTGGCCCGTCGAAGTCGGCGGCCAGGGCCTGACCCACCTCGAAAAGGTTGCGTTCGAGCAGGAGGAGATGAAGTTCGGCGTGCCGAACGTCTATTTCGGCATCTCGCTCGGCATGCCGATCCCGATCCTGATCCGCTTCGGCGCGGACAAGGAGTTCATGAAGGAGCGCGTGATCAAGGCGCTTCGCGGCGAGGAGATCTGGTGCCAGCTGTTCTCCGAACCGGCCGGCGGCTCCGACCTTGCGGGCCTGCGCACCCGCGCCGAGCAGGACGGCAACGGCTGGAAGCTCAACGGCCAGAAGCTGTGGACCAGCTGGGCGCAGTACAGCGACTACGGCGTGATCGTGGTGCGCACCGACCCCACGGTCGAGAAGCACAAGGGCCTGACTTACTTCTGGGTCGACATGAAGGCCCCCGGCGTCGACGTCCGCCCGATCAAGCTGGCGGGCGGCGACAGCCACGTCAACGAGGTGTTCTTCGATGATGTGCGCCTCGAAGACAGCCAGCGGATGAGCCCGGTCGGCGGCGGCTTCGGCGTGGCGATCGCCACGCTGATGATCGAGCGCTACATCGCGACCGACAGCGGCGGGTTCGGCCCCAACCTCGACCTGTTCGTCGATCTCGCCCGCGAGGTCGAGGTGAACGAACGCCCCGCACTGAAGGACGCCCGTGTCCGCTCGGCCATCGCCCGCAACTATGCGATGCGCGCCGGGCTCGACTCGATCACCACCCGCAACTTCATGATGATGCAGGCGGGCATGGAGCCTGGGCCGGAAGGCTCGCTCAACAAGCTGGTCGCAGTGCGCAGCCGCCAGAAGCTGTCCGAGATGGCGATGGACCTGCAGGGCAATTCCAGCTTCGCCTTCGACGAGCACGCCTTCGTCAAGGAAAACTGGACGACCAGCTGGATCAACGCGCCCACCGGCCGCATCGCCGGCGGTTCGGACGAGGTCCTGCTCAACACCATTGCCGAGAAGATCCTCGGCCTGCCGCAGGACCACCGGCCGGACAAGGGCGTGCCGTTCAACCAGATTCCGGCCTGACGAGCGCGCTGGCCAATTCCCGCTTGCCCGGAAGGGCTCGGAGGTTTAATCGATCGGTTAAATCCGGCTCCGGAACCCCTCCGCTGGCGGACTCACGAGGAGAGACACCATGGCTGAAGCCTATATCATCGATGCCGTCCGCACCCCTCGCGGTATCGGCAAGCCCGGCAAGGGCGCGCTTTCGCACCTTCACCCCCAGCATCTCGCCGCGACCGTGCTCAAGGCGATCAAGGACCGCAACAACCTCGACACCTCGACAGTCGACGACATCGTCTGGTCGACCTCGACCCAGAAGGGCAAGCAGGGCGGCGATCTGGGCCGCATGGCCGCGCTCGCCGCAGGCTATGACATCTCCGCCTCGGGCACCACGCTCGACCGCTTCTGCGGTGGCGGGATCAGCTCGGTGAACTTCGCCGCGGCCTCGATCATGTCGGGCATGGAAGACTGCGTCATCGCCGGCGGGACCGAAATGATGAGCTACACCTCTGCCATAGGCGCCGAGGAAGCCAACGCCGGGATCAAGCCGCTGGGCATGGGTTCGGGCAACCTGGCTCTCGATGCGCTGCACCCGCAGTCGCACCAGGGCGTGTGCGGCGACGCGATCGCCTCGATGGAAGGGATCAAGCGCGAAGAGCTCGACGCCCTCGCCCTCGTCAGCCAGGAACGCGCCGCCCGCGCGATCCGCGAAGGCCGTTTCGACAAGAGCCTGGTCACCGTCTACAACGAGGACGGCACCGTCGCGCTCGACAAGGAAGAGTTCCCCCGGCCGGAAACCACCGCCGAAGGCCTCGCCTCGCTGAAGCCGAGCTTCGCCGGCATCGCCGACTTCGACCTCGGCGGCGGCACGACATTCCGCAAGCAGATCAACCGTCGCTACCCCGATCTCAAGATCGAGCACTTCCACCACGCCGGCAACAGCTCGGGCGTGGTCGACGGCGCGGCGGCGATCCTGCTGACCAGCAAGGAATATGCGGACAAGAACGGCCTCAAGCCGCGCGGCCGCGTCGTCGCCTATGCCAACCAGGGCGACGATCCGACGCTGATGCTCAACGCGCCGGTCCCGGCGGCGAAGAAGGTGCTCGAAAAGGCTGGCCTCAAGAAGGACGACATCGACGTCTGGGAAATCAACGAGGCGTTCGCCGTGGTCGCCGAGAAGTTCATCCGCGACCTCGAGCTCGACCGCGACAAGGTCAACATCAACGGCGGCGCTTGCGCTCTGGGCCACCCGATCGGCGCCACCGGCTCGATCCTGATCGGCACCGCGCTCGACGAGCTCGAGCGTTCGGGCGGCCGTTATGGCCTCGTAACGATGTGCGCCGCGGGCGGCATGGCCCCGGCGATCATCATCGAGCGCCTCGACAGCTGAAGCCGCGGCTTCCTGTCTGAACAGGACCGGAGCGCCCGCCAGGATTGACCTGGCGGGCGCTGCACTTGTAATCATTCGATAGTTGCGCAAGATGGGGGCGAATGACCACCAGCTTGCGCTTCATGCCCAGGCCCGTCACCGGGCCCTTCGCCCGTTACGTCCTGGCTATAGCGCTTTTCGCGGGCGCGCTGGGGCTGCGGTACGTTTTTGACGGGCATCTTCCGCCCGGTTTTCCGTACGTCACGTTCTTCCCCGCAGTGATCGTCGCAACCTTCTTTGCCGGGCGCGGGCCGGGGATCGTCTGCGCGGCGCTGTCGGGGCTCGCCGCATGGTACTTTTTCATCCCGCCGTTCGGAGAATTCAGCATCAGTGGCCCGGTCATCGTGGCGCTGCTGTTCTACCTGTTCGTGGTAGGGGTCGATATCGCGCTGATCGACGGCTTGCAGGCGCGGCACGCCCGCCTCATCGAAAGCCAGCGACGGGTGGAGCAGCTCGCGGAGCACCAGTCGCTGCTGTTCAAGGAACTGCAGCACCGCGTCGCCAACAACCTGGCGTCGGTGTCTTCCATGCTCCGCCTCAACCGGCGCGAGATCGAGCGTGACCCGGCGCTGGCGCTGGACGTGATCGACCGGGCCGATGCCCGCATTGCCCAGATGGGCCGCATCCATCGCCAGCTCTACGATCCGCTGACCGCTCGGCTCGGCGTCGAGGGGCATCTCGCCCAGGTCGTGGATGACACCCGCGAGGTTGCCGGAAGCGAAACGACCAGGGTGAATCTCGCGGTGGACCCGGTGAACATCGAAACAGGCCGCCTGCTCACGCTTTCGCTGCTGATCAGCGAACTGCTGACCAACAGCTTCAAGCACGCGTTCGGACCCGGCCAGGCCGGCGAGATCCGGATCACGCTGCGTGAGGACAGCGCCGAAACGCTCGTCCTCACCGTCGCGGACAACGGGCGCGGGATGGGCCAGGCCGGCGCCGGAAAATCCCGCGGGCTCGGCACGGCGATCGCCAAGGGCCTCGTCAATCAGCTCGGCGGGACGATCGAGGTGGTCAGCGACGGCGGCGTCAGGACCACCGTCCGCTTTCCCGCCGGCTGACCGCCTATTTCGCGGAGGCGGCCGCCGAGACGATCGGACCGGGCTCGTTCGCGACGATCCCCAGCACCGCCGCCCAGGCTGCGACATTCTGCTCGAGTTGCGCCGGGTCGATCTTGTCGAGGGTATCGTCGGGCGTGTGGTGCAGGTCGAAATAGCGCGTGCCGTCCTGGCTGAGATCGACCACGGGTAGTTTCTGCTTCTCGGTGATCGCGCCGATGTCGGTCCCGACGTCCGCCTCGCCAGAGGCCGAGACGATACCCATCGGCCACAGCGCGGCGGTTATGCGGTCCTGCAGCGGCTTGCTCGCGGGCGCGAAATTGAAGTTGACCCGCCAGACCTTGTCCGCGCCGAAGTCGCTCTCCATCGCCAGTCCATGCGGCTCTTTCGCGTGGCGCTCGCCATAGGCGTTGCCGCCGAACCCGCCCAGCTCCTCGCCCCCGGCCCACAGCACGCGGATGGTGCGCAGCGTCTTGCCCTGCGCCTGTGCCCTCAGGGCGGCAGCGGTGATGATCGCGCAGCCCGCGCCGTCGTCGATCGCCCCGGTGCCCAGGTCCCAGCTGTCGAGATGGCAGGCGAGCAGGATCGGCGGGAGCGAAGGATCGCGCCCCGGCAGTTCGCCGATCACGTTGCCCGAAGGCATCTTGCCCGCCGGACGTCCGGTCAGCGTCAGCTTGACCCGCATCGGCTTGCCCCGCCCGGCGACCCGGGCGATCAGGTCGGCATCGGGGTTGGAGACCGCGCCAGCGGGAACCGGCTTCACGTCCTTGGCGAAGTTGGTTGCGCCGGCATGGGGGTTGCGGTGGCTGTCGGTCCCGGCGGAGCGGATCACCACCGCGACCGCGCCCTTCGACGCGGCGATCGACGGTCCCTGCCGCCGGACGTTGCCGAACGGGCCATAGCCGCTGCCGTCCATCGTCGCGCGCATGGCATGGTCGATGAAGGCGATCTTGCCCGCAAGCGAACCCTCGGGCGCGGCTTTCAGCGCATCAAGCGTCGGGAAAGAGACGAGTTCGCCCTCCATCCCCTCGGCCGGGGTCGGGACGCTGTTGCCGAGCGCGGTGATGGCGAGGTTCTGCTGGTACGGCGCGGTCAGCTTCGCCGTTTCGACGCCGCGCACCCACGCCGGCATGACATAGGGCTCGGTCGTCACCTTGCTGAAGCCCAGTGCGGTCAGCCGCCCTTCCGCCCAGGCGCGTGCCCGCGCCTCGGCATCGGTCCCGGCAAGGCGCGGCCCGATCTCGGTCGTCAGGTCGACGACGATGTCCCAGGCCACGGAGCCTTGCGGTTCGGCATGGGCTGCGGTGGGGAGAAGAACCGGGAAAATGGCGGCGAGCGCGGCGGCGCGGAACTTGTTTCGCATGTTACGAGACCTATCTCCCGTGCGGCGACCTGCCAATCCCCTGCTTGCCGGTTTCCCCTCGCGCGACTAGACGCGCCCCAAACCATTTCACACCAAGGATCGACCGCCCATGGCCGCCCAGTACGCCTATGTCATGAAGGGCATGACGAAAACCTTCCCCGGCGCCCAGAAGCCGGTGCTCAACAACATCAGCCTGCAGTTCTATCAGGGTGCGAAGATCGGCATCGTCGGCCCCAACGGCGCCGGCAAGTCGACACTGATCAAGATCATGGCCGGGGTCGACAAGGACTATACCGGCGAGGCCTGGCCAGGCGAGAACATCACCGTCGGCTACCTCGAGCAGGAGCCGCAGCTCGATCCGACCAAGACCGTGCTCGAAAACGTCAAGGACGGCGCGCGCGAAGTGGCCGACATGGTCGAGCGCTTCAACGCGATCGGCATGGAAATGGCCGAGGAAGATGCCGACTTCGACGCGCTCGGCGCGGAAATGGCCGAGCTGCAGGACAAGATCGACGCGGTCGATGGCTGGACGCTCGACAACCAGCTCGAGATTGCGATGGAGGCCCTGCGCTGCCCGCCGGGCGACTGGTCGGTGGAAAGCCTCTCGGGCGGTGAAAAGCGCCGCATCGCGCTGACCCGCCTGCTCATCCAGAAGCCGTCGATCCTGCTGCTCGACGAGCCGACCAACCACCTCGACGCCGAATCTGTCGAATGGCTGGAAAACCACCTCAAGGACTATGCCGGCGCGGTGCTGATGATCACCCACGACCGCTACTTCCTCGACAACGTGGTCGGCTGGATCCTCGAGCTCGATCGCGGGAAGTACTTCCCCTACGAAGGCAACTACTCGACCTATCTCGAAACCAAGGCCAAGCGCATGGCCCAGGAGGAGCGCGAGGAAAGCGGCAAGCAGAAGGCGCTGCAGCGCGAGCTCGAGTGGATCCGGCAGACGCCCGCCGCGCGCCAGACCAAGTCGAAGGCGCGTATCCGCAAGTTCGAGGAACTCCAGAACGCGCAGGACAACCGCCCCGTCGGCAAGGCCCAGATCGTCATCCAGGTGCCGGAACGGCTCGGCGGCAAGGTCATCGAGGTCAAGAACATCTCGAAGGCCTATGGCGACAAGCTGCTGTTCGAGGACCTTTCGTTCACCCTGCCGCCCGGCGGCATCGTCGGCGTGATCGGTCCGAACGGCGCGGGCAAGTCGACGCTGTTCAAGATCATCACCGGCAAGGAAACGCCCGACACCGGCAGCATCGAGATCGGCTCGACCGTCCACCTCGGCTACGTCGACCAGAGCCGCGACCATCTCGACGGCAAGAACAACGTCTGGCAGGAAATCTCCGACGGGCTCGACTACATGAAAGTCAATGGCCAGGACATGTCGACCCGCGCCTATGTCGGCGCGTTCAACTTCAAGGGCCCGGACCAGCAGAAGAACGTCGGCAAGCTTTCGGGCGGTGAACGCAACCGCGTCCACATGGCCAAGATGCTCAAGCAGGGCGGCAACGTCCTCCTGCTCGACGAACCGACCAACGACCTTGACGTCGAAACCCTCGCCGCATTGGAAGACGCGATCGAGAACTTCGCCGGCTGCGCCGTGGTCATTTCGCACGACCGCTTTTTCCTCGACCGCCTCGCCACCCACATCCTGGCGTTCGAGGGCAACAGCCACGTCGAATGGTTCGAAGGCAACTTCGCCTCGTACGAGGAAGACAAGCGCCGCCGCCTGGGCGATGCGGCCGACCGTCCGACCGCGCTGGCGTACAAGAAGCTGACGCGCTGACGATGCGGCGGCTGGTCGCAGGCGCACTGCTGCTTCTTGCCGCCTGTGCGCGGCCGGAGGCGGCGGTCGCGCCTGCACCGCCGCCAGCCGCCTACACCGACTACAGCCAGGCGTTCGTCGAGTTCTGGGACCGCACGCAGGGTCTTGACGAGGACGCGCGGCTGGCCGCGTTCAAGCGCGAGATCGTTCCGCTCTACCCGGCGTTCTATGCACCGCGATACGGCGCAACGCAGGACAAGTGGGAGGCCCATGTAAAGCGCAACCTCGCCGAGTTTCCCAAGCTCCGCGAACGCTACGAGGCAACGCAAGCCGCGTTCCCGGCCGCCTATGCCAAGGCGCGCGAACACTTTGCGAGCTACTTCCCCGGTTCGACGGCGGCGCTGCCGACCTACGTCCTTCATTCGCTGGGCGAGATGGACGGCGGCACCCGCGAGCTCGACGGGCGCATGGTCATGGTCTTCGGGATGGACGGGATGGCGCTGTACCACACGCCCGCCGACCTTGGCCCTTTCTTCGACCACGAGCTATTCCACGTCGAGCACGGTGCATATTTCGCCGAATGCGACCGGATCTGGTGCTCGCTGTGGACCGAGGGGCTGGCGACCGCGGCGTCCGAGGCGATGAACCCCGGGATCAGCCAGGCAGCGATGATGCTCGAAACGCCGAAGCCGATCGCCCCGGCCGTCGATGCGCGCTGGCGCAAGGCCATCTGCTCGGTCCGGGCGAACCTCGATTCGACCAACCAGGATATCTACCGCGACCTGTTCATGGGCAACGGCAAGAACCCGGACTTCCCGCCGCGCTGGGGCTATTATGTCGGTTACCGGCTGGCCGAGCGGACGCTGAAGGACCACACGCTTCAACAGCTGGCGCACATGCCGGCGAGCGAGGCGGAAAGCCTCGTGCGCTCGACCCTGGACACGATGGTCCACGAAGCGGGCGGCTGCGCTTAGTCATCTTCGCTGCGACAAACCTGAACGAACGGCAGTGCCTTTGGTTCAGTTAACCGTCAGCGAATCCTCTCTATTCATCGATCATGGGAGCCGCCCCGTCGCGGCATATGGTTCGAGAAGGTGGCGGCGATGGCCGGTTTCAAGTTCAGAAAGAATAGCGCGCTGACCGCTCTGGCGGCGGCGCTGGCGGTTTCGGCCGTCGCCGCTCCGGCGATGGCCCGGCCGACCGATAACGAAGGTGAAGGCGGCCGCGAGCGCGGCAGCTGGGCCGGCGGACGCAGCCACGGCGGCGGCGGCGGCGGCGAAGCCCGCGGTGGCGGCGGTGGTGGCGGCGGTTTCAACCGTCCTTCGCCGGCTCCCGCACCGGCTGCGGCTCCGCCTTCGAATGGCGGCGGCGAATGGCGCGGTCGCGGCGGCGGCGGTGGTGGCGGCGGCTGGGACCGTCGGGCTCCTGCCCCGGCCCCTGCACCTGCGCCTGCCCCGGTTCGCGGCGGTGAATGGCGCGGCGGTGGCGGCGACGGCAGCCATCACGGCGGTGACCGTGGCCGCGACTGGTCGGGCGGCGGCACGGTTTCGCGCCCTGCCCCGGCCTGGAACGGCGCAACCCCGCCAGCTCCCGATCGAGGCCGCGACGAAGCGCGCGGCGGCTGGTCGGGCCGCAACCCCACCTACACCGATCCGCGCCGCGACGAAGCTCGGCGTGATGCGCCGCGCGGTGGGACATCGAGCACCTGGGACCGGGATCGCCGCGACGGGACGTGGGACCGCGACCGCCGCGGCGGCGACCAGCCGCGCGGTTCGTGGACGGATCGCCGCGACGGTCCGTCGTGGGGCGACCGTGACCGGCGCGACCGCGACGGTTGGCGGGACCGTGACGGACGCCGTGACGGCTCGCGCTGGAGCGGCGGCGACCATCGCCGGTGGGACCATGACTGGCGTCACGACCGGCGTTATGACTGGAGCAGCTGGCGCAGCGCGCATCGCAGCCACTACCGGATGGGCCGCTACTACGCGCCGTACCGGAACTACAGCTACAGCCGCATCTCGATCGGCTTCTACATGGACTCGCTGTTCTTCGGCAGCAACTACTGGATCAACGATCCGTGGTCGTACCGCTTGCCCGAAGTCTACGGTCCGTACCGCTGGGTCCGCTATTACGACGACGTCCTGCTGGTCGATATCTACAGCGGCGAAGTGGTCGACGTGATCTACGACTTCTTCTGGTAAGGGCTGCTCCAGACAGTCCCGAGAGCCCCCCGCGCCCGGCGCGGGGGGTTTTTCGTATCAGGCGTCAGCGGCCCCAGGGCAGCATCCGCGCCAGCGATCCGTCGCGGTCGAGGAACTGGTGCTTGAGCGCGCCGAGCACGTGCAGCCCGGCCAGCACCAGCATCGCGGTGGCGAGGATCTCGTGGACTTCGCCCGCAGTGTGCGCGCCCGCCTTGTCGGCAGCGAGCGGGAGCCCCGGATAGGAGAAAACCCCGAACGCGTTGACAGGCGCCCCTCCGCTATAGGCCGAGTGCATCAGCCAGCCAGCCAGCGGAATGCCGATCATCAGCACGTAGAACAGCGCGTGTGTTACCCGCGCGAGCATCGCTTCCCACGGCTGTAGCGAGGTCAGGAAGGCGGGCGGGCGGTGCGTGATGCGCCACAGGATCCGCAGGACCGTCAGCAGCAGGATCGTGATCCCGACCGCCTTGTGATTGCCCATCAGTGCCCCCGCCTGCTCCTTGGGCAGGTCTTCGGCCATCCACGCCGCCACGTAATTGAAGGCGATCAGGAGTGCGATGATCCAGTGAAAGGCGATGGCCCCGGTCGAATAGCGGACCATCGGGCGGGTTCCTGCAGTTGAAGCCATATGCGCGACCTTGCCTCCGTTATGCCGGCGGATGGTCGCCGGGTTACCGTTCGAGGGTGTGTGGCAACCCTATCGCGTCGATTGCCCTGCGCATCAAGGCCCGACCATCGTCGGTCAGGCGAACGAAACGGCGGCGGCCGTCGATGTGGTCGGCCGCGCGATAGACGAGCCGGCTGTTCTCGAGCCGCGTAAGCCAGCGCAGGATCGTCGTCGACGGGATCGCGGCATCGATGCACACGCTCGAAACCTGGATCCGCGTGCCTTCCAGTTCCCCGATGAACAGGTCGAGCAGGATGTCCCAGCCGGGCTCGCCGAGCAGGTCGTGACCGTCGAACGCGGAATCGCGGCGGCGACGCATGGAATAGAGCGTACGGGCGTGCACGAGTTCGCGTGCGGGGTCCGTCGTGGGGCCGTCAACATTCACATCCTCACCCATGACACGCCTCCACAGACAGCGCCTTGAATGAGAAACCCGTTGATATGTCGTGATATTTCAAATCAGGGACAGTCGTTGTCATCGTCCAATCGGTCCCACCCATCAGGTTGACTGGATATCCGATACGCCCCCCAGGCTCATCACGCCCGTGGACTCTCACCAGGTGCGACCCCGGACGACGGAGACACAGCAACCGTTCACCCCTTGCACGGCGTTAATAGTATCAGACCCAATAAAGTAAATATTCCCGATCCAAACCTCCCGAATTTAGCCAATTATTTCAGTCCGTTTCGGACCGAGCATCTACACTTGCGGTCACCGCAGGGTTCCGGCATGAGGCTTTGACGACAATGCCTCAATCCTACAAACCTCTGTCCCGGCGCGACAATACCGCCGAACTGAAGGCGCTCGGCAAGGCCGTGAGCGCGCGTCTCGATGCCGATCCGGCGGCATACCGGATCCCAGTCGAGGGACTGACGATCTATGGCATATCGAACTTCTTTCGCCCGGCGGAGTGCGAGCGGCTGGTCCGGATCGTCGATAGCGTGGCCAAGCCCTCGGCGATGTACGACGGCAGCGGCGGAGGCGCCCGGACCAGCTATTCGGGCGACGTCGATCCGTTCGATCCGTTCATCCAGATGATCCAGCGCCGGATCGACGACCTGCTGGGCATCGAGCCGCGCTTCGGCGAGACGATCCAGGGCCAGCGTTACCAGCCGGGACAGGAGTTCAAGGCCCACTTCGACTGGTTCGACACCGGCGCCCGCTATTTCGAGCGCGAGAACCAGGCCGGGCAGCGCAGCTGGACCGCGATGGCCTATCTCAACCCCGTCGAGGCCGGGGGGACGACGGATTTTCCCAAGGTCAACCTCAGCGTGCCGCCCCAGCCGGGGTCCCTGCTCGTCTGGAACAACATGTCGCCGGACGGCACGCCGAACCGCAACAGCCTTCATGCAGGCACGCCGGTCGTCCGCGGGGTCAAGTACGTGCTGACCAAATGGTACCGGGCGCGCCCCTGGTGGTGAACCGCTTCCGGCACGTGCGCTGGAGCGCGCCGCTGATCCTGGCGCTGGCGGGCTGCGTCGGGGCGTCGGCCGCGCCGCAGCAGTCACGGCCGGCTGCACAGTCCGCCACCGCGCCGGCGACGGGAGCGAACGAGCTTGCGCGGCTGTTCCGCGACGATGCCCGCGCCGCTGCCCTGCTCGATCCCATCGGCGGCCTCGCGAGAGGCCAGGACGTTCCTGCGGACCGGCTCCTTCTGCTGTTCACCGACGAGCTCCTCCGCCGGGAACGCAAGGCCAATGATGCTGCGCTTGCGCGTCTCGGCAAGATCGACCGCAGCGCGCTCGATCCCGACCAGCAGATATCCTACGACGTCTTCCGCGAGATGAAGGAGCAGGAACGCACGTTCCTTCTGCCCGAAAACGTCGCGCTGACCGAGGTCCGCCCGTTCAACCACTTCTACGGGCTGCACGTCGATTTTCCGGCTTATGCCTCGGGCGAGGCCGGGACGCCGCTGGCAACGGTCGCCAACTACGACAACAACCTCGCCCGGAACCGCGCCTTCGCCCGGGTGCTCGACAATGCCGTCGCCCGGTTCCGTCAGGGAATGCGCAGCGGCGTGGTCGAAACCAAGCTGACCACGCGCAACATGATCGGCCAGATCGACGGGCTGCTCGCCCAGAAGGTCGAGGATTCGCCGTTCTATGAGCCGGTCACGAAATTCTCCGACACCATGCCTGCCACCGAACGGCAGCGGCTGACGCGCGAATACCGCAGCGTTATCGAGGGCGAAATCTATCCCGCCTACCGCCGCCTGCGCGATTTCCTTGCAGGCGAATACCTGGCGGCCGCGCGCGAGGACGTGGGCCTGTCGGCGATGAAGGGCGGACCGCGGCTCTATCGCCTGCTGATCCGCGAGAACACCACGCTCGACCTCGATCCCGCAGCGGTCCACCAGCTGGGCCTCGCCGAAGTGGCCCGGATCCAGCGTGAGATGGAAACGGTCAAGGTCCAGATGGGCTTCACCGGGCCGCTCCCGGCGTTCTTCGAGCATTTGCGAAATGACCCGCAGTACCATCCCAAGAGCGCCGAGCAGCTCGCCGAGGGCTATCGCGCGGTCGGGCGAAAGGTCGATGCGCTGGCGCCGAAGTACTTCCTCCACCTCCCCCGAACCCCGTTGCTGATCCAGCCGTACCCGGCGTTCCGCGAAAAGTACGAGGCGGGCGGCAGCTACAGCGAGGGCTCCGCCGACGGCAGCAGGCCGGGCATCTTCTACTTCAACACCTACGATCTCCCCAGCCGGTTCCTCACCGGGGTCGCCACGCTCTATCTCCACGAGGGCGCGCCGGGGCACCACTTCCAGATCAGCCTCGCGCAGGAAAACACCCGGCTGCCCGATTTCCAGCGGTTTGGCGGCAACACCGCCTACCTCGAAGGCTGGGCGCTCTATGCCGAGACGTTGGGCTTCGAGATGGGGCTCTACGAAGATCCCTGGCAGCACTGGGGCACGCTCGATGACGAGATGCTGCGGGCGATGCGGCTCGTGGTCGACACCGGTCTCCACACCAAGGGCTGGAACCGCGAGCAGGCGATCGAATACATGCTCGCCAACTCCGGCATGGGCCGCTCCGACGCGACCGCCGAAGTCGAACGCTATATTGCCAACCCGGCGCAGGCGCTCGCCTACAAGATCGGCGCGCTGATGATCCAGCGACTGCGGCGCGAGGCCGAACAGAAGCTCGGCAGCCGCTTCGACATCCGCGAGTTCCACGATCAGGTGCTGGGTTCCGGCGCGCTGCCGCTACCGGTGCTGGAGGCCAAGATCGACCGCTGGATCGCGGCGAGGTCTAGGTAGAGCTCGCCGCCGGCACGCCAGCGACTTCGTGCACGACCGCCTCGGTGTTGAGCGCGACATCGTCGACTTTGCCCTCCATCTTGCCCAGCTTGTTGAAGAGCTTGTCGATCTTGCGGTGCAGCCTCAGCAGCTCGACCGTGGTGCGCAGGTTGACCTCGTAGTCGTGGCGATTGGCGATGCGGTCCTTCTTCGCCGAGCGGTTCTGGCTCATCATGATGATCGGGGCCTGCAGCGCGGCGATCGTCGAGAGCATGAGGTTGAGGAAGACGTAGGGATACTCGTCCCAGTGCGGCACCAGGCCGGTGAACGCCTTGCTGTTGACCAGCATCCACGCGAGCAGGATGCCCGAGAACACCAGGATGAAGCCCCACGATCCGCCGACCGATGCCACCCGGTCGGCAAGCCGGTCACCCAGCGGCACGTGCACGGCGTCGATCTCGTCGGGATCCAGCGAGATGTCGGTGCACGACACCCGCTCCAGCGCGCGCTGCTCGTCGGCATCGAGTTCGTCGAACGGCCTGCCGAGCAGCTCCTGCGCGAGGGCCTGTGGACTGACGTCGAGCTTCATGCCTGCGATACGAGGGCCTCGGCGATAAGTTCCCGGGTGTTGGCGATGCCGTAGAGCGCGATGAAGCTGCCCATCCGCGGCCCGGCGCTGGAGCCGAGCAGCGTCTCGTAGAGGCACTTGAACCAGTCGCGCAGCTGCTCGAACCCGTAGTGCGGGTCCTTGCCGATCTCGTAGACGATGTTCTGCAGTTCCTCGGCCGTCGCGTCGTCGGAGGTCGCCGCCAGCTCCTCGTCGAGCGCCGCCAGAGCGGCCGCCTCGCCCGCTTCGGGCTTGCGCCGGTTCAGCGTCGGCGCGACGAAATCGCGGTTGTAGGCAAGCGCGGTGGTGACCAGCTTGTCGAGCTCGGGATGCTGCGCCGGATCGGCTTCGGCGACGTAGTTCGCGAGATACGACCAGACCTGCTCACGCGTCGCCTTCGGCCCCAGCACGCCGACGAGGTTCAGCAGAAGGCCATACGTGACCGGCAGCTTGTCCCCCGCCCCTTCGCGCTCGCCATTGGCGCGCAGCAGGTGCCAGACCGGGTTGCCGAGCTGCTGCTCGACCGGCTGGCTGGCGAGCTTTTCGCGGAACTGCCAGTATTCGTCGACCGCGCGCGGAATTACCCCAACGTGGAGCGACTTCGCACTCTTCGGTTCGCGGTAGATGTAGAAGCCGAGGCTTTCCTCGCTGCCGTAGGTCAGCCACTCCTCGATCGAGAGGCCGTTGCCCTTGGTCTTGGAGATCTTCTCGCCCTTTTCGTCGAGGAACAGTTCGTAGATCAGCCCCTCCGGCCGCCGCCCGCCGAGCACTTGGGCGATCTTGCCAGACTGGGTGACGCTGTCGGTCAGGTCCTTGCCGCACATCTCGTAATCGACGCCCAATGCAACCCAGCGCATCGCCCAGTCGACCTTCCACTGCAGCTTGGACTTGCCGCCGAGGATTGACTGCTCAACCATGTCGCCGGTCATGTCCTCGAAGCGGATGATCCCGGCGGCGGCATCGACCACTTCGATCGGGACCTGCAGCACCTGGTGATTGGTCGGCGAGACCGGCAGCACCGGCGAGTAGGTCTTGCGGCGTTCTTCGCGCAGCGTCGGCAGCATGATCGCCTGGATCGCGTCGTAATGCGCGAGCACGTTCTTCAGCGCGTCGTCGAACCCGCCCGAATTGTAACGCTCGGACGCGGATACGAACTCGTACTCGAACCCGAAGCGGTCGAGGAATTCGCGCAGCATCGCGTTGTTGTGGTGCGCGAAGCTTTCGTACTTGCCGAACGGGTCAGGGATACGGCTCAGCGGATGGCCGAGATGCGCCGCGAGGAGCCCCGGGTTGGGAATATTGTCGGGGACCTTGCGCAGTCCGTCCATGTCGTCGGAAAACGCCACCAGCCGCGTCGGAGCGCCGCCGGTCAGCGTCTCGTAGGCGCGTCGGACCAGCGTCGTGCGCAGGACTTCCTGGAACGTGCCGATGTGCGGCAGGCCGCTCGGCCCGTAACCCGTTTCGAACAGCACCGGAGCGCCGCCCGGTTTGCCCTGCGGGAAGCGCTTCACCAGCTTGCGGGCTTCCTCGAAGGGCCAGGCCTTGGAGACCTGCGCGGCGGCGTGGAGATCGGCGTCAGTCATGATCCCGCGCCTTTTGCGGATATGGGGACAAAGCGCAAGCGCGTCCCCGAAATCCTGCGAAGTTGACGAAGTTGACACGGTCCAGAGAGAAAAGCGACGAGGCCGTTGCGTGCTGCTGGAACAGTGCCCCCGCGATTGCTGACCTGACGGTTCCGAACATTCGCTCGGGCTGCCACATCTCCGCTATGTAGGACAGGGCGATCTGGCGATGTGACCGGTTTCCCTTCCGGCCAACAATGCTACGCTGCTCGCGGAAAAGGGTGCGGTGCGCCCATGGGCGAGAGGGAAATCATAGAATGAGCAAGCGCCTCGCCGCGACGGTGTGCGGCAGCTTCGCCATTGCAATCGCAATGCCCGCGTCGGCCAAAGGTCCGGCCGACGTCTGGGAAGGCGGGATAATCATCACGATGGACGGCGACACGCCGCAGACGGTCGAGGCCGTCGTCGTGCGCGAAGGACGGATCGTATGGACAGGCTCGCGCGAGGGCGCGCGCAAGTTCGGCGGATCGCGAGCGACCAAGCACGACCTCAACGGCGCGACCATGCTGCCCGGCTTCATCGACGCGCATTCGCATTTCGCGATGGCACTGCAGGTCGCGGGGCGGCTCGATCTCGGCAACCCGGCGAACGGACCGGTCAACAGTACCGCCAGCCTGCTGAGCGCGATCCGCCGCTACATCGACGCAAATGCCATTCCGCCCGGTGGCTGGGTCGTGGCGATGCGCTACAACGAGCAGGACCTCGCCGAGAAGCGTCACGTCACGCGCGCCGAACTCGACGCCGCTTTTCCGGGCTACCGGATCGCCCTGATCCACATTTCCGGCCACGGCCTCGTCGCCAGCGGCGCGGCGCTTGCGGATGCCGGGATCGGCCGCGACACGCCGACGCCCGAGGGTGGGGTGATGGTCCGCGACGCCGACGGCGCGCCCAACGGCGTGCTGTTCGAGCGGGCGATGGTCCTCATCACGCCGAAAATCCCGCTGCCGAGCACCGAGCAGAAGCTCGCCGCGCTCGAGCAGGTACAGCGGATGTACCTCGCCGAGGGCTATGTCCACGCGCAGGACGGCGCGACCTCGCCGGAGGACCTTGCGTTCCTGACCAGCCCGGAGGTGGACGCCCGGCTCAAGCTCGACCTCGCCTTGCTGCCGACGTGGATCCAGCTCGACGCGCTGCTGGCCGACCCCAAGCTCGTGATGCGCGAGTATCGGGGCCACGTGAAGGTCGAAGGCATCAAGTTCGTGCTCGACGGGTCGCCCCAGGCGCGTACCGCCTTCTTCACGACAGACTACAAGCTGGGCGCGCCTGACGGCTCGCACCCGTGGCATGGCCAGCCGGTGACCAGCGAGGCCGAGTTTATCGCGGCCGCGCGCAAGGTCCACGACCGCGGCTGGCAGATTTTCGCCCACGCCAACGGTGACGCCGCGATCGACATGGCGATCCACGGTTTCGACGCGCTTGGCCTCACCGCCGCGCAGGACCAGCGCCCGGTGGTGATCCACTCGCAATTCCAGCGGCCCGACCAACTCTTCGATTACGAGAGGATCGGGGTCAGCCCGGCCTATTTTACCAATCACACGTTCTACTGGGGCGATGTCCATCGCACCAACTTCGATGCGGGCGTGGTCGATTTCATCAGCCCGATGAAGTCCGCGCGCGATGCCGGGCTCATCGTATCGAACCACACGGACTTCCCGGTCACGCCGCTCGACACCCGGTTCATGCTGTGGAGCGCTATGGCGCGCCAATCCAAAACCGGCATTGTGAGCGGTCCGGCCGAGCGGATCGACGCCTACGCGGCCTTGCAGGCGCTGACGACCGGGCCAGCGTTCCAGATGTTCGAGGAGAAGCGCAAGGGACGCATCGCTCCCGGGTTCCTCGCCGACTTCGTGGTGCTCGACCACAACCCGCTCGAAACGCCAATTGAAGGCATCCGCGACATCAAGGTGCTGGAGACGGTCGTGAAAGGCGACACGGTGTGGAAGGCGACCCGCTGAGCGCCTGATCCGTTTACTTTTCGTTCCGCCTCCCCCAAATCGGCGGGGATGGAGTCTCCTCTCGCCCTGCCTGCGCTCCATGCCAGCCATTCCGGGTGCTGGCTGCGCGATACGATGGGCACGCGCGGGATTGCCAAGGGCGAGGCGATCATGGCGGCGGCGGACACCCCGCTGCTCATGCTCAACGCCCCGCTGGTGGCGACGCGGCTGGGCTATCCCGACCTTTCCGGGCTCGACCTGCTGGAGCTGTTCGCCTTCATCCACCCGGCGCGGTTCATGGTGCCCACGCCCAAGGGGCTGGCGCACGCGCTGGGGCTGGACGAGCCCACCGACGACAGCGAGGTGCCGCTGCTGCTCCAGCGCGCTGCGAGCGCCCTGCTCGGTACCTGCGAGCGCGCCGACTGGGCGGAGCGCGAAGGCGCGTGGACCGCGCTCCAGTCGCTCGCCCGGTTGCGCTGGCCGTGGGCCGGGGTGCTCGCGCCCATGGTCGCCCGGCCCGAGCGGGCCGAACGCTGGCTGTTCACGCGCCTGCCCGAGTGGGAGGAAGCGCCCGAGCGCCCCCAGCCGGCGCAGGTCGTGCTGGGCGAGGACGCGGTGCGCGATCGCCTCGCCCGCCTGACCGGCGCAGACGCGGAGCAGCGCCCGGGCCAGCAGGCCTATGCGGTGGAGGCCGCCAACGTCTTCGCCCCGCGCCAGGGCGCGCGCCAGCCGCACGTCCTGCTGGCGCAGGCGGGGACCGGGATCGGCAAGACCTTCGGCTATCTCGCCCCGGCCTCGCTGTGGGCGGAAAAGAGCGGCGGGACGGTGTGGGTTTCGACGTATACCAAGGCACTGCAGCGCCAGCTTCGCCGCGAGAGCCGCCGCGCCTGGCCGTCGGACGAGGCGAAGACCCCGCCGGTGGTCGTGCGCAAGGGGCGCGAGAACTACTTGTGCCTGCTCAACCTGGAAGACGCGCTGCAAGGCGGGTTCGCCGGGCGACCGGCAATCATGGCGCACCTCGTCGCGCGGTGGGCGGCCTACAGCCAGGACGGCGACATGATCGGCGGTGACCTGCCCGGCTGGCTCGGCACGCTGTTCCGCAAGCGCGGGATCGCGGCGCTGACCGACCAGCGCGGCGAGTGCGTCTATGCCGGGTGCCCGCATTACCGGAAATGCTTCATCGAGCGCGCGGCGCGCAGTTCTGCGCAGGCCGACCTCGTCATCGCCAACCACGCGCTGGTGATGATCAACGCGGCGCGCGGCCGCGATGCCGCCCAGCGCCCGACGCGGATCGTGTTCGACGAGGGCCATCACGTGTTCGAGGCGGCGGATTCGACTTTCTCCGCCGCGCTGACCGGGGCCGAAGCGGTCGAGATGCGGCGCTGGGTGATAGGCCCCGAGGGCAAGTCGCGCGGGCGGCGGCGGGGCCTTTCGGCGCGGCTCGCCGACGTCGCCAGCTATGATGACGACGGCGCCAAGGCGATCGCCCAGGCCCGCGCCGCCGCCGAGGCGCTCCCCGGCGAAGGATGGCTGCAGCGGCTGGTCGAGAACCTCCCCTCGAGCCCGATCGAAGAACTGCTCGCCGCCACCCGCCAGCTCGTCTTCGCCCGCGACGAGAGCGGCGGGCAGGAGGCGGGCTATGGCATGGAGACCGAGGTCGCCCAGCTCGACGGCCCCTATGTCGAGATCGCGGGGGCTGCCCAGGTCGCGCTGGAGGAACTGCGCCAGCCGCTGCTGCGCCTCTCCCTGCGGCTCGAGGCGATCGTCGAGGAAGGCCCCGACTGGCTCGATGGCCCGGCCCGAGCCCGGATCGAGGGTGCGCGCGGGGCGATCGGCTGGCGGACGGACCTGCTCGCCGCGTGGATCGGGCTGCTCTCGCGGCTCGGCGGGCCGGCCGACCCCGATTTCGTCGACTGGCTCTCGGTCGAGCGCTCCGACGGGCGCGAGTGGGACGTCGGCCTGCACCGCCATTACCTCGATCCGATGAAACCCTTCGCGGAAGTGGTGCTCGCCCCCGCGCACGGGGTGATGATGACCAGCGCGACGCTGAAGGACGGGCCGGAGTGGGACGGCGCGGTCGTGCGCAGCGGGGCGCCGCACCTGGAGATCGCGCCGCGTTTGTCGGAGGCGCAGAGCCCGTTCGACTATGCGAACCAGGCCGAAGTCCTCATCGTCACCGACGTGCCCAAGGGCGACATTCCCGCGCTCGCCGCCGCCTATGGCCGGCTGATCGAGGCAGCGGGCGGCGGCGTGCTCGGCCTGTTCACCGCGATCCGCCGCCTGCGCGCGGTCCATGGCCGCATCGCCGACCGGCTCGCCCGCGCCGGACTGCCGCTGTTCGCCCAGCACGTCGATCCGATCGACACCGGCACGCTGGTCGACATCTTCCGCGACGATCCCCGCGCCTCGCTGCTCGGCACCGACGCCCTGCGCGACGGGGTCGATGTGCCCGGTCACTCGCTGCGGCTGGTGGTGATGGAGCAGGTGCCGTGGCCCAAGCCGTCGATCCTCCACCGTGCCCGCCGCGTCGCGGGCGGTGGCTCGGCCTACGACGACCGGATCATCCGGGCGCGGCTCGCCCAGGCGTTCGGACGGCTGATCCGGTCAGGGCAGGACCGCGGGCACTTTGTGGTGCTGTCCTCGGCCTTCCCGTCGCGGCTGCTGAGCGCGTTTCCGCCGGGGACGCCGGTCCGCCGGGTGACGCTGGACGCGGCATTGCAAAGCGTGGCGGGCCATGCTTCAAACACTGCGAACGCCTCGCAGGAGATTGCCGAGTGAAAGTCCTGGGCCTGTTCCGCCACGCCAAGTCGGACTGGGACGACCCCCGCGCCCGCGATTTCGATCGCACGCTGAACGACCGCGGAATCCGCGGCGCGACGCTGATGGGGGCGCACATCAAGGGCTCGGGCCGCAACTTCCAGCGCATCGTCGCTTCGCCCGCGGTGCGCGTCTCGGATACGATCGAGCACGCCAGCAAGGCCTGGGGTCACAGCTTTCCGGTCGAGTGGGACCGCCGCATCTACCTTGCCAGCTCGGCCCAGCTGATGGACCTGCTCCGCGACATCGAGGGCGATCCCGACAGCGTGCTCATGGTCGGCCACAACCCGGGGCTGGAAGACCTGATCTTCGACCTCGTCCCCGACGATGGCAGCAGTCCCTTGCGCGACCTGGTCGAGGAGAAGTTTCCGACTGCGACCTTCGCGGTTCTGGAGCTCGACATCGAAAGCTGGGACGACATCGACGACGGCTGCGCCAGGCTCGTCGAGCTGACCCGGCCGCGTGACCTGGATGCGAATTTGGGGCCGGAGCTGGTGAGCTAAGGCTCGAAGGAACTTACGCGTCGAGCGCGCTTGCCAGCCGGTCGCGCAGCGCCCTCAACTGCCCCGCCAGATCGCCGGCCGCCGCTGGAGCTGCGAAAGGCACAGGCTCCGCCGCCGCAACCTCACCCACCTGGGTCACCGCTGAGACCTTCGCCCCGCCCTTGCCCCAGCCGGCCAGCGCTTGCCGTGCGCCGCGGATGGTAAAACCTTCCTGGTAGAGCAGCCGGCTGATCTCCCCGACCAGCGCGACGTCTTCGGCACGGTAATAGCGCCGCCCGCCCGCGCGGGTGAGCGGGCGCAACATCGGGAACTGCTCTTCCCAGTAACGCAGGACGTGCTGGCGCAGGTTGAAGGCCTTCGCCACCTCGCCGATGGTGCGGAACGCGTCGGGTTCCTTGCCGTCATCGAGGCGGAAGTCGGCCACTCAGCTCATTCCTCGGCGCAGATGCGTTCCTTCAGCATCTGGCTGGCGCGGAAGGTCATGACCCGCCGCGGGGTGATGGGGACTTCGACCCCAGTCTTTGGATTGCGGCCGATCCGCTCCGCCTTGTCGCGCAGCAGGAACGTGCCGAAGCCCGAAATCTTCACGTTCTCGCCGCGCGAGAGTGCCTCGCACATGTGACCCAGGATCGATTCCACCATGTTCAGCGAGTCGACCCGTGAAAGGCCGACGCGGCGGTTGATCGATTCAGCCAGATCGGCGCGTGTCAGTGTTCCGACAGAACGCATCCCCCTCGTTCTCCCATAAAAAAGCGAACCCGTCCGCAACATTGGATAAACGAGTTTCATCGGTTGGCAAGGCAATGCCCTGTCCGGACAAGGAAATACCGTGCGATAGAGAGACAATAATGCGGATTATACCCGCAGCAGGCTCGCGCCCCAGGTAAATCCGCCGCCCATCGCCTCGAGCACGACGAGGTCGCCGGGCTTGATTCGCCCATCACGGACCGCCGCATCCATCGCCAGCGGAACCGAGGCGGCGGACGTGTTGGCGTGGCTGGCGACGGTCACGACAACCTTCTCCGCGGGCAACCCCAGCTTGCGCGCGGTCGCATCGAGGATGCGGAAGTTGGCCTGGTGCGGCACGACCCAGTCGATCTCGGCGGCAGACAGCCCGGCCTGGTCGAGCACTTCGTTGAGCACCCCCGCGAGGTTGTTGACCGCGTGCTTGAAGACTTCCTTGCCCTTCATCCGCAGCTTGCCGACCGTCTGCGTGCTCGACGGGCCGCCATCGACATACAGCAGGTCGTGGTGATCGCCGTCGGCGTGGAGCCGGCTGGAGAGGATCCCCCTGGCCGCCGAGTCCGGCGCATCGGATTCCTCCGCGCGGAACACCATCGCGCCCGCCCCGTCGCCGAACAGGACGCAGGTGGTGCGATCCTCCCAGTCGAGGATCCGCGTCATCGTTTCCGCGCCGATCACCAGCGCGGTCTTCGCCGGGCCCGTGCGCAGCATCGAATCCGCGACCGTCACCGCATAGAGGAAGCCCGAGCACACCGCGGCGACATCGAACGCCACGCAGCCCTGCGCCCCGATCGCGCGCTGGACGGTGGTCGCGGTTGCCGGGAAGGTCTCGTCGGGGGTGCAGGTCGCCAGCACGATCAGGTCGATCTCGCTGCCGGAGACACCGGCGGCCTCCAGCGCCTTGTGCGCCGCCTCGATCGCCAGCGTCCCGGTGGTCTCGCCTTCGCCTGCGACATAGCGGTTGCGGATGCCGGTGCGCTCGGCGATCCATTCGTCGGTGGTGTCGACCATCGCCGCCAGCTCGGCATTGGGCACCGCGCGCTTCGGCAGCGCCGATCCGGTTCCGAGAAGGACCGAACGGATCGTCATGCTGCTTCATCCTCGGTTTTGCTGCGGCCGTTGCCGGACTTGCGGATCACGTCTTCGCCGACCTTGTGAAGATCGGCCATGATCCGCTCGGTCAGATTTTCCTCGAGCAGCCGCGCGGTGACCGCGACGGCATTGGCGACACCGAGCGCCGAGGCGCTGCCATGGCTCTTCACCACGACCCCGTTGAGGCCGAGAAAGACCGCGCCGTTGTGATTGTTCGGATCGAGGTGGTGCTTGAGCAGCTCGGTCGCCGGACGCGAGATCAGGAACCCGACTTTCGAGCGCAGCGAGCTGGAGAAGCTGCGCT
This sequence comes from Novosphingobium sp. FW305-C-111, assembly GCF_058783565.1. Lineage (NCBI taxonomy): Bacteria > Pseudomonadati > Pseudomonadota > Alphaproteobacteria > Sphingomonadales > Sphingomonadaceae > Novosphingobium > Novosphingobium sp. FW305-C-111. The sequence continues at coordinate 87,712 of NZ_JBYSYP010000006.1, read as the reverse complement.
TCAGCAGATCGCCGACGAAGCGCGCCGCCCCTTCGACCGCCTTCAGCGCGATGTTGCCGGAAAACCCGTCGGTCACGACCACGTCGACATCGCCGCGCGAGAGCTTGTCCGCTTCGGTGAACCCGTCGAACGACAGCGCCAGCGCCTTGTCGGCGGCGCGCAGGCGATTGGCCGCGTCGCGCAGCGCCTCGGTTCCCTTGGTTTCCTCCGTGCCGATGTTGAGCAGGCGGACGCGCGGGCTTTCGAGCCCGGTCACGATCCGCGAATAGGCCGCGCCCATGATCGCGAACTGGACGAGATTGCGCGCGTCGCAATCGGTATTCGCACCGAGGTCGAGCATCACGAGGTCGGTTTCGCCGAGCGTCGGCAGCAGCGCGGACAGGGCCGGCCGGTCGATTCCCGGCATCGTGCGCAGCGCCAGCTTGGCCATGGCCATCAGCGCGCCGGTGTTGCCGGCCGACACCGCGGCACCGGCATCGCCGGTCTTCACCGCATTGATCGCGAGGCCCATCGAGGTGGTCTTGGCCCTGCGCAGCGCCTGGGTCGGCTTCTCGTCGCCCGACACGACATCGGGCGCGTGGAGGATTTCCGACGCGCTGCGCAGATTGGGGTGAGCCTGAAGCGCCTGCTTGATTCGCTCCTCGTCGCCGACGAGGAGGAACTTGAACCGGTCGTGGCGGCGCCGCGCGAGGGCCGCGCCCTCGATCATCGTGCGCACGCCCTCGTCGCCGCCCATCGCATCGACGGCGATACGCGGCAGGCTCATCCCCCGGTTTTCCTTTTATTCGCCAGGTCGGCTCAGGCGCCGACCGCGATCACTTCGCGCCCGTTGTAGTGGCCGCAGGCGTTGCACAGGTTGTGCGGACGCTTGAGCTCACCACAGTTCGAGCATTCATGGAACGCATCAGCGCTGATCGCGTCATGGCTGCGGCGCATGCCCCGGCGGGAGGGCGAAGTTTTTCTCTTGGGGACGGCCATTCCGGCACCTGTTCCTGCAAATTCGTCTGTCTGTTCGGCGATAGGGGAACCCCATCCGCTGCACAAGCCCCGCGCGAAATGCGGCGGAACGGGCGAAACGAACGGGAATCCGCCAATCACGGGCGAAGGCGCGCCTATACGGAATTTCTCGTGCTTTGCAAGGGCGGGCGCGCTAGCAATCGCGGCGAATACAGGAGGGGATAAAGATATGAACACTGTGCTCGTTGCAACCCTGTCGGCCGCGGCCGCTGCTGCCGTCATCAACATCTGGCTGAGCATCCGCATCGGCCAGCTCCGCACCAGGCTGAAGATCAGCGTCGGCGACGGCGGCAACGAACTGCTCCAGCGCCGGATGCGGGCCCAGCTGAACTTTGCCGAGAACACCCCGGTCGTGCTGGTCATGCTGGCGGCGATCGAGTTCGCCCGCCTCGGCAACCCGTACCTGATCTACATCGGCGCGGCCTATTCGATCGGCCGGGTGCTCCACGGCCTCGGCATGGACGGCGGCAGCTTCGGCATCGGACGGACCATCGGCACGCTGATCACCATGCTGACCCAGCTGGGCCTGGCGGTGTGGGCGATGCTGATCGTCTCGGGGGTTTGAGAGGCGTCGGTAGGGCAATCCCGACGACTTGCTGCGTCCCCGCGCAGGCGGGGACCTCTTGCCACAAACGGTCCGCCTGGTGGATGGAGGCCCCCGCCTTCCGGCCTTTGGCCGGACGTTTATCCTGAGCTTGTCGAAGGGCGGAGGCGCGGCAGGTTCCGGTCAGCGGCTCTCAGCTCAATGCATAATCGCTGACGAACGCGTTGGTCTTGCGCTCGCGGCCGAACGTGCTCATCGGGCCGTGGCCGGGGACGAACGAAACGTCCTCACCCAGCGGCCACAGCTTCTGCGTGATCGAATCGATCAGCTGCTGGTGATTGCCTTGCGGGAAATCCGTCCGTCCGATCGAGCCCTGGAACAGCACGTCGCCGACGATGGCGAAGCGCGACGGAGCGTGGTGGTAAACAACGTGGCCGGGGGTGTGGCCCGGACAATGGATGACGTCGAGCTCGACCTCGCCCACCGTGACCTTGTCGCCGTCATGGAGCCAGCGGTCGGGCTCGAACGGTTCGCCGGGGATGCCGTACTTCGCCCCGGCCTCGGCCAGGCCGTCGATCCAGAACCGGTCCGCTTCCTGCGGCCCCTCGATCGGCACGCCCAGCTCCCTCGCGAAAACGCCGGTCGCGCCGCAGTGGTCCATGTGGCCGTGGGTGACGAGCAGCTTCTCGATCGTCACGCCGGTCTTGGCGACGGCCTTGCGCAGCATGTCGAGATCGCCGCCGGCATCGACGAACGCGCCGCGCATCGTCTTTGTGCACCACAGCAGCGTGCAGTTCTGCTGGAACGGGGTGACGGGGATGATCGCGGCCTTGATCGGCGGCTCGGCACTGGCTTGCTCGGTCATCCGCCGGAGATGGCGGCTGGCGTGCCCCTTGGCAAGCGTCAGTCGAACCCGAACTTGGCGGAGCCGTCGGCCCACGCCTGCGCCGAAGCGGTCACCAGGTCCGCGCCTTCGGGCAGCGCCGCGCTTTCGTTCAACGCTGCGGTCGCGAGCAGGACCTCCTGCGGGACCTTGTGATCGAAGGTGATGCCGCACTGGTTGCCGCGCTGCCAGCACAGCGAGCCGTGCGCCTCATGATTGCCCCAGCGGACCAGCACTTCGCCCTGCGGCGGATCGCCATCGACCAGCAGCTTCGCCCCGCCACCCGAAACGTCGAGGAGGATGGCGTTGCGGGTCTTGGAAAACGCGACCACGCGCGCCGGTAGCCGCACGCGCAGCCTCCCGAGGAAGCGCTTGCCCGGAGCGGCAGCGATGGCTTTCCGACCAAATCCCATATCCGGGAAGGTACGGAGGCAGAGTTAACGCTCCGTTAGGTCCGAAGCGGATTTTTTTTCGCGGGTTTGGTCAGAGTCGCCCGCCCTTCCAAACCACCCGGCCGATCACCTCTACCTCCGCGGCGCCACGCTCGCTGCGCGGATAGGCGGGGTTGTCGCTTATTACCATGACCCGCCCCGCACCGGGCTCGAGCCGCTTGACCAGCAGGGCATCGTCGAGGCGGATCACGTGGATGCCGGCACGCAAGGGGCGCGGGGTACGGTCGACGAGGATCTCGTCACCGTCGCGCAGGGTCGGCTCCATCGAGTCGCCTTCGACCGCGATCACCGAAAGCTGGCCCGGCTCGAGCCCGTGATCCTTGAGCCATCGGGCGGAGAAGCGCAGCTGGCCGACCGGCTGTTCGTCCGCCGCGAGCGCGCCCGGCCCGGCAGATGCCCCAAGCGGCAGGCGCGGGATGTCGAGCCAGTCGGCCAGCGTCCGGCGCGGCTGGACCATCCCGGCAGGAACCGCTTCGGGCGCGGGCGCGCCGAGCTGGGCCTCGTCCACCCCGAGGAACCGGGCGAGCGTGCGCCGGTCGTTCTCCTCCAGCTTGCGCGGGGAGCCCTTGCGGACGAACTGCTGAAGGTAGCTCGCGTTGCGCCCGATCAGGGCGGACAGCGCGGACAGGCTGACCCCGCGCTCGGCGGAGAGCGCCAGCAGGCGGGATCGTGCATCGGCGTTTACCATGCGTCCGCCATATCCGAAGGATTTTTCCTAGACAAGTAGGATTTCGCCGACGATGCAGGATAAATCCTAAGCGACTCAGGGAAAGGACCTGCCCCCATGCTGATCCGACGGATCGAACGCTTTCTCGACCTGACCGGAATGCCCCCGACCAAGTTCGGACGACTCGCCGCGCACGACCCGCGCCTCGTCGGCGACTTGCGCAATGGCCGCGAACCCCGTTCCGCAATGGCGGCACGGGTGGAACATTTCATGAACACTTATATCCTCGAGGCCCCACATGCTGCTTGATACCGCTGCTGCCGCCCCCATCCCCGCAACTGCACGTCGCCGTCCCCGCAGCGCATCCGAGCGGCTGGTCGAGGCTCTCAAGGCTCTCGCAGGCGGTCACGGCGAGCTTGTCGCGCACCACGAGGCGGCCTGGGCCAGCATCACCTTTTCGGGCAAGCGCCACACCCTGCGCCTGGTGTTCGACGGCGCGCTCGCCGCCGAAGCCGGCGAACGGCTCATCGCGGCACTTCCCGATCACGAATTCGCGATCCCCGGCCAGCTCGTCGCCGAGGCGACGGTGCGTGAAGTCGACCACCGCCTGCTCCCGGAAGAGCGGCTGGAGGTGACGCTCGAGGTGCTGATGCTCGAGGACCGGTGACGCCGGCCCCCTCCCCAGACGCAAACCGGGGCGCCTGTCCCCCCGAACAGGCGCCCCGGCCGCGTGACGATTCGGTGAGGGGTCCTACTTGGCCTTCGCCGGCATCGTGCTCGGTTTCGCACCGACCCAGTCGGCGAGATCGACGAGGTTGGTGACCATGAACGGCCTCCCCTGCGAGTTGAGGAACAGCTGCTCCATCTCCTTGCGGGTGAACGGCCGCGAGCCGAGGCGTCCGAAGATAGCCATCTGCCCGCCGGTCTCGTCGACGCCGCGGTCGCGGTCGAGTCCCTTGGACAGGGCGATCGCCGGGCTCGGCGTCTTGGCCCATGCAATCAGCTCGGGCTTGGGTTCCGGCGCGAAGCCGTAGACGCTGGCGGTGCTGTCGAACGAGGTCAGCTGCACCACCTTCATCCCGTTCCGCCCGTCGGCGACATAGGCAAAGGCGCTCGCGTTGGTCGAGGCGACGATCACGTCCTCGGCATCGTTGAGCTGACCGTCGGCGGTGAACTTCTGGTAGATGGAAGGCCGCCGCGGCGCGGTAATGTCGACGATCACCAGCCCGTCGCCCTTCGCCGCGACATAGGCATAGGTGCGGGCGAGGTAGACCCGGCGGGCATCGGCCAGCGGCACGGTCGCCTCGGGCACCAGCGCCGGCTGGTCCATCTTCGTGATGTCGACCAGCTGCAGCCCCTGCGCCGTGGTCACCCACAGGTAACGGAACTGCACCGCCGTCGCCCGCGGATCACTCAGCGGGATGACCGAGGTCACCTTGGGATCGAGGCACGTCTCGGTGACGTTCTCGTCCTTGTCCTTGGTCACCTCGCACGGGGTCGCTGCCGACCAGGGCTTGGTCAGGTGGACCGTGACCAGCGCCTTGTCGGTGACGATGTAGGCATAGTCGCCCGCCAGCGTGATGTGCCGCGCCCCCACCAGCGCCGGATCGCTGAAGGTCAGCGCGCGCTTGAAGAAGTTGTTGCGGAACTCGCCGTCGGCCAGCGTGTCGACGTCCACCGCGATCAGCCCTTCGACCCGGTCGGTGACGAAGGCGTAGTGGTAGATCGGCGAGAACGGCTGCTCCTGGTTGACGTCGCGCAGCTCCGGCGTGTTGCGGGTCGGCGCGATCGCCTGGTTGGTCGGCAGCGCCATGCAAGTCGCGTCGGTGGTCTTGACGTGAGTGTCATGACCCAGCGGCGAGAACGGCGCCGAGATGATCTTCTCGGAGAAGCCCTTGTTGCCGACCGAGGCGATGTCATAGGCGCGGAATCCGCCCTTGCCCTCGGCGACGAACATGTATTCGCCGCGCATCTGCAGGCAGCTGACCTGGTCCTTCGTCCCTTGCGTGACGTTGAAGAACTGTTCGTGACCGGTGGTTTCTCCCGACAGGTCCTTCCCGAACATCTTGCCGCGCGTCCAGTCCCTGAGCTCGCGCCCGTTCTTTTCGACGTGGAGCTTGTAGAAGTCCGGATAGGCGTACTTGTGCAGGCTCGAGCCGATCACCGCCTGGGGTTCGTCCCATTCGGTCACGCGCACCGCCTCGAACCCGTCCTGCAGGCCGAAGTAGGCGTTGAGGCCGACGAAGTTGACGTAGTTGGTGCCGAGCAGCAGCAGCTGCGCCATGATCGCGTTGTTATCGTCCTCGCGGCTGATGTGGCAGTCGGTGCACTGCTTGGTCTCGTTGAGGCGGACCGTGTGCGGGAAGTGCGGCGCGAACGCCTGCGACGAATAGCCGATCGCCGAAATCGGCGGCTGCTGCACGTAGATCCGCTCGCGGTTGATGTTGGTCGAGGACAGGATCAGCGCCGAGGTCGAGCGGATCGGCGCGGTAATCGCCGTGCCCGAAACCGGATTGCCCTGCTCGTCGAACTTCACCGGGTCCGACCCCGACGACTTGTTGCGCTGGTGCTTGCCCAGCTGGAACATCTCGTCGCGCGCGACCTGCGGGTTATAGGTCGCGTAGTTGCGGGTGTAGTCTTCCTCGTACTTGTGGACCGCCGACTTCCAGTTCGCCTCGATCGGCAGGTGGCAGCCCGCGCACGAGGTGGTCCACGCGAGGTGGCAGGTGAAGCAGGCCATGTCGTCGTCGGGGTGAGCGCGCTCTCCCTTGGCGACGCCCAGGCCGAACTTGTAGTCCCCGGTGTCGGACGCCGACTTCGCCATCAGCTTGGAGCGCGCGGCCTTCGGGTTGAACACCGGCCGACCGTCTTCCCAGGTCTTGCCAAGGTTGGCGATGTCGACCGCATCCTTGACGAGGTGGACCTGCCACGACTTGTTGGGATCGATGATCGAGCGCTGGATCAGGACCTTGCGCCCGTCGGGCTGCTTGACCCACTCGAAGCGGCGCTGGCCGTCCATGTTGCGCAGCAGAGCAAGGTTGGTTCCCTTGGGCGGCGCGGCCTGGTTGGAGGTCAGCAACGTCGGATAGGCATCGGGCGTGCCGTGGCAATCCTTGCAGCCGATCTCGACCGCGTTGGCGACTTCGCCATAGATGAGGCCCGAACCGTGGCTGTCCTGCGCGAAGTGGCAGTCGGCGCACTGCATCCCGAGCTGGGCATGGATGTCCATCATGTGGACCGCCTTGCCGGGGTTCTCCTCGCCAACCGGAACAAACTTGGGCTGGCCCTGCTTGCGCCACTTTTCCGGATCGTTCGGATCGACGATGTGCGCCTTGTCGGTGCCATAGGACGACATGTCGCCGTCCTTGTCGAGCAGGTTGCCGCGGCGGTCGCGCTTGAGCACCGCGCGGAAGTTCCAGCCGTGGCCGTGATAGTCGGCGAACTGGGTGTCCTTGAGCTGCGGATTGAGGTCGTAGACGTTGCGCAGGAACTCGACGTCGCGCCACAGGCCGCGGGTGGCCGCGCCTTCGGGGTTGCGATCGAGCACCTCGCGCTGCTCCGCCATCGTCGGACTGAACTGCTTCTTGAAGATCTTCTCGTAGTCCGCGTCGCTCATCCCCTCAGGCTTGGGCGCGCGGTTTTGCGGGCCCGGCCACATCGACGCGGCGTCGGACTCATAGTCCCACATGATGTAGCCGAGGTAGGTGTTCAGGAAGATGTTCGGCTGGTGCATGTGGCAGTTCATGCACTGCGCGGTCGGGATGGCGCGGGTGAAGCCGTGGACCAGCGGGTGGCCGCGTTCGCGGTCCTGCATCGCCACCGGGCCGGCGGCGTGGTCTTCGCCATGGCCGGCGTCGGCATGGCCCTTCTCGTCGAGGCCGGCGGTGGCGTGGGCCTCGGTCTGCGTCATCTTGTGCTCGTCGTCGGTTCCATGCGGGGCAACCGGGCCGCCGCTGTTCGCCTTGAGCGTGGTGAAGGTCAGCTGCTGCGCGCCGGCGGTGGCGCGGGCGCAGTCGCCGGCCATGTCCTTCGACTGCTCGGGATCCGAGGCATCGCCGCCCAGATAGTCACCCTTGCCCTGGAGCACGGTGCCACGGACGAGCGATTCGTGATGGACCTTCTCGGCGTCGTAGGTGCCGTAGGCGCCCTTGCGGTGCTCACCTTCGCGCAGCGAGTTGATCGTCGGGTCCGCGGTGATGGTCTGCCCGTCGCGGCCGCACTTGCCGAAGTTCATCGAGTGGCGCGGTTCGCGGTCGTTCGCATAGATCACGTGGCACGCCGCGCAACCCGACGAGCGATAGTCGCCCGGCTGGTCGTTGGTGCCCATCTGGAACAGGAACGGGTCGTTGAGGCGCGTCTTGTGGATGTTCAGCACCGGGATCGCGACGCGCAGGCCGGTCGCCATGCCGCGGTTCGACTGCTTGAGGTCCGGGCGGCCGGGTTCTTCGAGGCGCTGGATCGCACCGGTCGAGTTGGGCAGGCCGATTTCCGGGAACTGCGGGTTGATCGTGCGCCCGCCGTCCTCGAACACGCGGAACACGTCGCCCGGCGGGATCACGTTCCAACGCGGTAGCGGATACATGTAGGGCAGCGCGCCGCGCGCCTTTTCGGCACCGGTAACCGTGCCCCACTTGGGCTTGCCGTCGGGGCCCATCTCGCTCGAGGCGGAGAACACCACCGCGGGCTCGCCCTGGCGGTTGAAGCTCTCGCCGAACATGTAGTTCTTGAAGGGGACGATGCCGTTGTTATAGGCCGCGCCGCCCCACAGCATCGCGCCGGTCGACATCAGCGAGCGTTCCGACGCCTCGATGATGTTGAGGTGGCACGCCCCGCAGGCCTCGCGCGCGACGCGATAGTCCGACGGGTTGACGAAGCGCATGAACTCCGGGCTCTCCTTGGCGAGGAGCGCATAGGAGCGCTTCGGGTTGGCCGACGACGGCCATTCCCACGCGTTCGGGTACTTCGGCAGGACGTGCGCGTTCTTCATCGCGGTCACGTATTCGAGGTCGTGCTTGCCCCAGGACGGCTGGGCCATGACCTCCTTGTTGCCGCCGTGGCAATCGACGCACGACAGCACCACCGCAGGGCTCGCGTGCATCGTGCGATGGTCGCTCTGCGTGTGGCAGGTGACGCATCCGGCGTTCTGCTTGTCGACGTACTTGTTCGCCGCGCAGTCCTCGTTCCCGCCGCAGGCCTGGAGGAATTCGGGAATGATCGGCTGGCCGCGCGGGGCGGAGGGGGCACGAGGGAATTCGACCTTCTGCGCCTTCTCCTCGCCCGAGGCGTAGAGCGCCGCAGGCACCAGCAGCGCGGCGAGCGCCAGCAGCAGCCAGACCAGCGGAAGCCGGCGGAGACGGATCGAAGCGAAAGATGCGGTGTGCGCTGTCATCAGAAAGCCAGGATCGCGTTTGCCAGGACGGAATAGAAGCGGTTCGCCTTGCCCGACTGGTCGAACAGGTCATCGAAGCCCTTGCCGGGATCGAAGACCGCGCCCGACAGGCGGAAGACGAGGTTCTGCGAGGCGTTGGGGCGCCAGATCGCAGAAACCGAGGCGTCCCAGCCCAGCTCCTTGGGGATCGAGCCCTCGTTGCGCAGGACCTGGAGGATCTGGGTCTTGTCGAACCACAGGTGGTTGACGTTGGTCGAGACGCGCAGCTCCGGCGTCAGGTCGAAATCGGTGCCCAGCCCGAGCAGGATCGTGCCGGGGTTGTTGAAGTTCGACTGGCCCTCGTCCTTCGAGCTGCGCAGCGAGTTGAGGATGCCGTTGCGGCCATTGACACCGATCGCGCGGCCGCCGCCGGCGAACGGGATGGTCTGGCGGATCCAGTAGCTGGTGTCGGCCCCGGCGAACTGCGGATTTTCCAGGATCGCGTCAAACCCGGTTTCCTTGTTGTCGTAAGGGTTGCCGTCGCCCGTCGCATAAAGGCCGGACAGGCGGATGCGGACCCAGTCGATGTCGTAGCTGGCCTCGCCCGCCACGAAGAAGGCCTCGACCTTGGCCGGCTTGTCGGTGAAGATCGAGTTCCGGTCCTCGCCCAGCGCGGCATAGAACTGGCCGGTCAGGTTGAGGCGGTTGATATGCCCGTCGACGGCGTAGCCGAGATAGACGATGTCGTAATCGCGCCCGCGCAGGTTGCCGAGCAGCGCCGGGCGCGCCGGGAAACCGTTCTTGTCGACGTAGATCTCGTCGCCCTCGCGGTTCATGTTGTACGTCACCGAAACCTGGCTGGTCAGGCCGACGTGCGGGAAGTCCTGGCGGTAGGCGTTGGCGAGGAAGACATAGTCCTTGCGGATCGGCTGGACGATCGAGTTGAGGCCCGAGTTGGTGTCCTTCTCGAGCCGCCACACGCCTGCCAGGTTGAACTGCCAGCGGTTGTTGTCGCGGTTGCCGAACAGGCGCACGCCGAGCTGGTTGTCCTGGAACAGGAACCCGCGGAAGTCGGACTGGAACGGCTGGATGCCCGCGCGCAGCGAGAAGAAGTCGTACCGCTTCGTGTCGAACCGGCCGAGGTGGTAGTCGATGAAGGCTTCCTGCACGCCGACGAAGAAGTCGGTGCGCTGGCTGTTGCGGCTGGGCAGGACCGACAGCACGCGGCGCTCCGGCACGTTGACGTAGTTGACCTGCGTCGCCAGCGTCAGGCGGTACTCGACCACCGGCGGCTTGAACGCGGTCATGCCCTTGAGCAGCGACACGCCGGTGATGAAGGTCTGCGCGAGCACGAGGCTGTGGCTGCGCCCGAAGACATCGATCTCGTTCGGGAGTTCGGTCGTCTGGTTGCCGACCGGGATCGGGAAGCTGCGCGGCTCGATCACCGTGTCCGAGATGGCATTGGCGATGAAGAACCAGTCTTCGCCCTTGAGGAAGCCGGGCCGCTGCTTCTTGGTCAGCGGACGATCGCCCTTGAGCACCGAATGGTGGAACGGGTCGATCGGACTGTGACACACATTCGCCGCCCGCGGGAACACGGTGACGATGCCATAGTCCTTCTTCTGGACCGTGAACGCGCCGTCGGAGCCCGGCGGGCAGAGCGCGTTGACGATACGCCAGCGATCGGGAACGCCGACGTCCATCGTCATGTTCGTGCGGTCGCCCTCGATCCCGTTGCCCTTGTCGTAGAAAGCCTCGGGCGGCGGCGCGGCGACCGCGCCCATGTTGAACTGCTCGATCCGGTCCGGCAGCTCCTTCTGGAAGCCGGGACGGCGACGGTCCTTGATCAGCGCGCTCTCGGCAGTGACGACCGGGCCGGTGTTGACCCCGGCCGCGGGCGCCATGGTGGGCGCGGGATCGCTGGTGCCCTGCGGACCTGCTTCGTCTTCCGCGAAAGCCACCAGCGGAAGCGGTGAGGCTCCGGCGGCCAGGACCTTGCGGTCAAGGCGGACGACATCGCGCCCGGCGAAGGGCGATGCGGGAAGCGCATCCACGCCCACGGCACCAAGGCCGAGGACGGGAGCAAGCAGGCCGAGGACGGGTTCGATCACAGACCCTCGCAGACGTTCTGTGCGGACGTGTCGAGGAACGGCGCGAACGGACAGTTCACGTAGCGCAGCCGAACCCCGCTTCCGACGTTGACGACGATGGTATCGGCGCGGATGTCCTTGGGCGCGTTGCCAAGGCCATTTCCGGCCCGCGACCCGCCGTTATTGGCGCCCAGGAACGAGATCATGTCGTCCTGGTCGATGCCGTCGCCCGACACGCCGATTCCGCCCACGAGCACGCCGTTCCGGTAGATCGGCACCGAACCCGGGAAGATCTGGATGCCGTTGGCGAGCTGCTTCTTGCCGTTCGGCTCGTTCGGCACCTTGGTGCACTCGTGCGCCGTGTCGGGCGAGCCGCCATTGGTGGCGTAGAAGGTCGCATGCTCGACGAGGTTGGGCACGATCAGGGCCGCCTGCAGGCCGGTCGCCAAGGGGCTCCACTGATCGATCGGACGCGACAGCGGTCCGTTCGGCCGGCCGACCTCGCCATCGGGGAAGTAGGGCCGCGACAGGTTCCCGCCCGAGCGGTCGGCGAACGCCTTGGTCCCGGTGAGCGCGTTCGGGTCTCCGAGGAAGGTCCGCACGCGGGTGACGAACTGCGGAATTTCACCGGGCGTCCCGGCCAGCTGGCTCGCCGCGGTCTTGCTCGAGAAGAATGTCGCCGTGCGCGCCTTCTGCAGGGACACGTCGGTGCCGAAGATCGGCGCGTCGGGCGAGCGGACGATGCCGAGCACGTTGCCGTAAGTATCGACGACGCTGATCGTCACCTGGGCACGGCTGTCGAGCGGACGGCGGATCTGCGCGCGTGCCCGGCTCATCACCTTGAAGGCTTCCTCAAGGATGATGGTGACCTCGGTCTTGGTCATCGGCTGGCTGACAGTCCCACCGTCGGTCGCGCCGCGGATCGGGAAGCGGTCCATCCCCGAACCGTTCGACAGAACGTACGCGTCAGGATTCGAGAATTCCGCCGCAGTGGCGTAGCGATAGCCGCTGGCCTCGCTGCCATAGGCAGTGCCGGCGAGGATCGCCCCGTCGCTGTATCCGGCGACCGGGATCAGCGTGCCCGCCGTGCCGTTGATCGCCGCAAAGTTGGTCTGCAGCGCGTGGAGACCGTCGATCTTCGCATCGGAGAAGCGCAGCGTCGTGCCGTCGGCGGTGATCCGGTCGCCGAGGATTTCATCCGGGGGCGCGAAGCCCTGGATGCCGGCGAGTGCAATGAACTCCTCGTTGTCGCTGTCGACGTCGAGGACGTTGCGGTCGAAGCCGTAGTCGCCGTCGCCCATCACCCCGATCGCGCCCACGACCACGCCGTTCTTGTAGAGCGGGAAGCCGCCCGGATCGGCGGCCAGGCCCAGCGGCGAACGCTGCGGGCCGATCCGGCCGGGGCTGGTGATCTCCGCGCCGGTATCGGCATCGCGATAGCTGCTTCCGCCGCTGACGAAACGCGAAGTGAGGTCAGAACAGGGCAGCTGCGAGAACTGCACCCCGAACAGCGGCCCGGATTCAAGACCCGGCGTCGATGGCGCGGGCGGGAAGTGCTGCTGGACGATCTCGCTCGCCGTGCGGGTCGAGAACGCGTTGCCCGCGCTCGACAGGTAGGCCCCGGTGATCGCCTTGGCGATCGCGCCGAGCTCGGCCGGCAGGGTGAGCCCCTGCGCGTCCTGCGGCGTCGGGTTGATCGCGCCCGTGCCCGTGACCTTGCTGGTCAGCATTGTGGCCTTGGCGCCGTTCATCCGGAACACGCCGAGGACGTTGCCGACCCGGTCAGTCACCGCGATGACCGAGGGGAGGTTGCGCGCCTGCGCCTCGCCCACGGCCTGGGCAATCACCTTCTGCACGTCCGCCGTCGTTAACGATTCCTGCGCAGGGGCCGTGAACAACCGCCCCGCGCTGGGCGTCGGCGTGGGGGTGGGCGTCGGATTACCCCCTACCCCGCTGCTGGTATCCCCGCCGCCGCAGCCGGCGAGCGCCAGCGAGAGAACGGCGAGCATGGCGGTGGAATGAGAAAAGGCGCGGGCAATCGTCATGTCAGCGGAGGCTCCGGATCGAACGGACCGCGCCCCCCAAAGCGCGACGGAAAGCGGCCGGCTGGAAGCTGTTCGGGTCGCGAACAGCCGCATAGGCCTGGTTGATCTGCCCCCGAAGTCCGCTCGCCTGCGCCATGGTGACGTCACCGCGGTTGACGAGACCATTGAGCAGCGTGTCGATCGCCATGACCGATTGCACCGCCCCTTCGTAGTCGGTGAAGCGCGGCGAGATGGCGTCGCCGGCAATCTGCTCCATGATCGCGAAGGTCTGGCTCGGCCCGAACGTGGTGCCCGAGAACCGCGCCGACAACTGGTCCGCCGTCTGGCGCAGCGCCTGCGCCGCCTTGACCGCTTCCGGCCGGCCCTGCGCCATCGCCGCGTGGAACGCCTTGCTGCGCGATTCGAGCGTGCCGGCAAGATCCGGCGCGGCAACCTTGGCCGCGGCGATCAGCATGATCAGGTTCTCGTCGTTATACGGCGGCATCCCGAGCTGGTACGGCGCGCCCGAAGGCGAAACGCGGCCGGGGTTCGGGACGGCGGAGACGTTTGCGTCCTCGCTGTCGTAGATCCGGCGGTGGCAGCTGTGGCAGTCGTAGAAGTAGAATTCCGGGAAGATGCCGTTGCTGGCCTTGCCCGGCTGGCTGAACTGCTCGAGCGAACGCTTCAGCGCTTCCGCCTGGCCGACCGCCCACATCTGCATCGAATTGGTCTTCGGCTTGCGCGGGCTGCCGTCGAGTTCCTGGACGTAGTTGCCGTCCTCGTCCCAGTGCTGCTGGAGCGTGGAGAAGAGGTCGAGCTCGAAGGAGACGCGCGGGTGGCCCGCCGCCATGATCCGGTGGAACACGAACTGGCCCTTGCCGTCGCCGGAGAAGTGGCAATCGAGGCAGACCCGGGCACGCGAGGCCGGGCTGGTCAGGTCTTCCATGCCCTGCATCAGGTTGGCGCGGTGAGTGGCGCCCTTGTCGTAGTGCGTGGAAATCCAGCCGCCGGCCGCGCCGTGGCATGATTCGCAGCCGACGCCGTCAGCCTGCTTGGGCGAGCCGAGCGTGGTGTGGCAGCCGGCGCAGTCCGCCGCGATGCCCGCCGCGAGGTTCTTTCCATAGCCGAGTCGGGTCAGGATTTCCTTGCCGCGCGGTTCAAGCAGCACGCGATAGGCGCGGCTGTGCGCCCCGCCGGGCGAGCTTTCTTCCTGCCACGAGCGCAATTCGTCCTGGCGGACCGACTTGCCGTCCGCGACCGAATGGCCGTGGCAGGTCGAACCGGCGCAGCTGGCAACGCCAAGGTGCCGACCGAGCGAGCTGGTCGTGCCTTCGGCTTTCACAGGGGTTGGGGACACCGCAAACGACGCGATAGAGGCCGCGCCCGCCATGGTCAGGCAGGCCGCGATCGCCATCGCGCCCGAGCGCGGAATGCGACGGCAAGCGGCCCAAAGCCGCCGCAGTGACATGGATGTACCCAGCATTGCCCCTCGTTCCAGCCGGCCCTTGGCGATCGGACCGAAGCTTTTTGCCTCTGGCCCAGCCGTAACCGGTAGTGTGCAATGCGACCCCTTGACGCGAGAGACTAGTCGCAACCGCCCCAAAGGTTCAAGTGCCGATTTGACACTATCGGCGCAAAACCGCGCTTGACAGGCTTCCTGCAACTCGTTCGCGATAGCGGAAAATCCGCGCGGCCGTCACATCGGTCGTTACAGCCGCCGGATCACCAGGTTCCGGATTTCGCTCATGTCTTCCATGGCGAAGCGGACGCCCTCGCGGCCGAGGCCCGAATCCTTCACGCCGCCATAGGGCATGTTGTCGACCCGGTACGACGAGACCTCGTTGACCACGACCCCGCCGACGTCGAGATGGTCCCACGCCTCGAGCACCTTGTGGATGTCGCGCGTGAACAGGCCGGCCTGGAGCCCGAACTTGCTGTCGTTGACCTCCGCCAGCGCGGCCTTCCAGTCGGTGAACTTGCTGAGGATCACCGCCGGGCCGAACGCCTCTTCGGTATAGACCTCCATGTCGCGGCTGCAGCCCTCGAGCAGCGAGGCTTCGAGCATGTTGCCCTCGCACCCGCCGCCGGCGAGCAGCGTTGCCCCGCCCGCGACCGCATTGTCGATCCAGCCTTTGAGCCGGCGCGCCTCGCGTTCCGAGATCATCGGGCCGATGAAGGTGTCGCGGTTCTTGGGATCCCCGCTCTTGAGCGTCTTGACCTTGGCCGCGAGCATGTCGCGGAACTGGTCATAGATGTCCTCGTGGATGATCACTCGCTGGACGTGGATGCACGACTGGCCCGACTGGTAGTACCCGCCGAAGATGATCCGGGCGAGCGCGTGCTCGAGGTCGGCATCCTTGTCGACCACCACCGCGGCGTTGCCGCCGAGTTCGAGGACGACCTTCTTCTTGCCGGCCTTGGCCTTGAGATCCCAGCCGACCCCGGGCGAACCGGTGAACGACAGCAGCTTGAGCCGGTCATCGGTTGTGAACAGGTCTGACCCCGCACGCGCTGCAGGGAGGATCGAGAACGCGCCTTCAGGCAGCACGTCGCATTCGGCGAGCACCTCGCCCATGATGATCGCGCCCAGCGGGGTCATCGACGCCGGCTTCATCACGAACGGGCAGCCGATCGCGATTGCGGGGGCGATCTTGTGCGCGGCAAGGTTCAGCGGGAAGTTGAACGGCGAGATGAAGCTGCACGGCCCGATCGGCACGCGCTTCCACATCCCCATGTAGCCCTTGGCGCGCGAACTGATGTCGAGCGGCTGGACCTCGCCGTAATTGCGGGTCGCCTCTTCCGCGGCGATGCGGAAGGTGTCGATCAGGCGTCCGACCTCGCCTTCCGAATCCGCGATCGGCTTGCCCGCCTCGACGCACAGCGCATAGGCGAGCTCGTCGAACCGCTCGGTGAACCGCTTGACGCAGTGGTCGAGCACGTCGCGCTTTTCGTAGCTCGCCAGCGCCGCCATCGGCTCGGCCGCGCGCACCGCCCCGGCGATCGCCTCGTCGATCACGTCGGGAGTCGCAAGGGCGGTGCGGAACGCGACTTCGCCGGTGAACTTGTCGGTCACCTCGAGATCGGTGTTCGGCTGCGCGGCCTTGTTGTTGAGGTAGAGCGGGTAGACGTCTTTCAGCTGGACCATTTCAGCAAACTCCCCCCTCCCGCTCGCGGGAGGGGCCGGGGGTGGGCCTGAATGCAAAGGGGTGGTGCCCGTAACAGGCCCACCCCTGACCCCTCCCGCAAGCGGGAGGGGAATTGGTTAGAGAGCCTTCGACAGCTTCTTGATGTCGATATTCAGGATCTGGTCGTTCTCCGAATAATCGACCGGGCAGTCGATGAGGTGGACGCCGGGGGTCGAGTTGCAGTGGGCGAGCAGTTCCTTGAGGTGCGCGCTCGATTCCACGCGGTGGCCCTTGGCACCATAGCTTTCGGCGTATTTCACAAAATCCGGGTTGCCGTATTCGAGGCCCCAGTCCTTGAAGCCCATGTTGGCCTGCTTCCAGCGGATCATGCCGTACGAACTGTCGTTGAGGATCAGCACGGTGAGGTTGAGGCCGAGGCGGACCGCGGTCTCCATTTCCTGGCTGTTCATCATGAACCCGCCGTCGCCGCAGACCGCCATCACCTTCCGCTCGGGGTAGAGCATCGCGCTCATCATCGCCGAGGGCAGCCCCGCGCCCATCGTCGCCAGCGCGTTGTCGAGCAGCACGGTGTTCGGATGATAGGCGGTGTAGCCGCGGGCGAACCAGATCTTGTAGACGCCGTTGTCGAGGCAGATGATCCCGTCGTCGGGCATCGCGTCGCGGATCTGCTGGACGAGGTGCGGCGGGAAGATCGGGAAGCGCGCATCGGCGGCGAGCGGCGCAGTGTGATCGACCTCGGCCTTGCGGTACGACAGCATCGTGTCGAACTTCCACGCCGGGTTCGGGGTGATCGCCTCCTTCATCTGCCACACGGCGTTGGCGATATCGCCGATCACCTCGATGTGTGGGAAGTAGACCGGGTCGACCTCGGCGGTCTTGGTCGAGATGTGGATCACCGTCGGCCCGTCCTCGCGCATGAAGAACGGCGGCTTTTCGATCACGTCGTGGCCAAGGTTGACGATGCAGTCCGAGTCCTCGATCGCGCGGTGGACGAAGTCACCGGCCGAGAGCGCGGCGCAGCCGAGGAACTTGGGGTGCCGCTCGTCGATCACGCCCTTGCCGAGCTGGGTGGTGAGGAACGGGATGCCGGTGGCTTCCACGAACTCCTTCAGCATCTTGCCGGTCATCTTGCGGTTCGCGCCCGCGCCGATGACGAGGACCGGGGCCTTGGCGTTCTCGATCGCGTGGACCGCCTGGTGGATCGACTTGCTGTCTGCCAGCGGCCGGCGGACCTGGCTGCGCTTGAGCGGGCGGCTGTCGGTATATTCGTCGGCGATGTCTTCCGGCAGCTCGATATGCGCAGCGCCCGGCTTCTCCTCCTCCGCGAGACGATAGGCCTCGCGCACGCGGCTGGGGATGTTGTCCGACGACGCCATCTGGTGCGTGTACTTGGTGATCGGACCCATCATCGAGCAGACGTCGAGGATCTGGAAGCGGCCCTGCTTCGACTTCTTGATCGGCTTCTGGCCGGTGATCATGAGCATCGGCATCCCGCCGAGCTGGGCATAGGCGGCGGCGGTTACGAAGTTCGTCGCGCCCGGCCCGAGCGTGGCGATGCAGACGCCGGTCTTGCCGGTGTGGCGGCCATAGGTCGCGGCCATGAAGCCGGCGCCCTGCTCGTGGCGGGTGAGGATCAGCTTGATCTTTTCGGAGCGCGACAGCGAATCAAGGAAATCGAGGTTCTCTTCGCCGGGCACGCCGAAGATGTACTCGCAGCCTTCTTCTTCAAGGCACTCGATAAAAAGGTCCGAAGCCTTCTTCTTGCCCGCCCCGCCGTGATCGCCCATCGCACACTCCTGTCGCAGGACGCGCGGCCAGACGGCGTCCCCCATGGTTCCGGTTGTGTGCGACCCCGGCGGGAGACGATGTCGTTGTGGCCCCCGTCCCGCCCTTCGCTGCAACCGATAACAAGGGACGGTGGCCGAGTCACCCGGTGATTTGCGAACGGTTCGCGGGGGCGGATCAATATCCGAGTGCGAGGTCCACCTGCGGCTCGACCGGCTGGCCGGCACGGTAGCGATCCAGGTTCTCGAGGAACCGCACTGCGGCCCGGTGAAACATCTTGTCCTGCGCGCGGCCGGAGAGGTGCATGGTCACGTGCGCGTTGGGCAGCGTCCACAGTTCGTGCTCGGGCGGGAGAGGTTCGGGCGTGGTCACGTCGAGGAACGCCGCGGCGATGCGCTGTTCCTTCAGGGCCGAGACCAACGCCGGCTGGTCGATCACGGCGCCGCGCGCGATGTTCACGATGACCGCGTCGCGCTTCATCGCCGCGATCTCGCCCGCGCCGATCATCCCGTCGGTTTGGGCGGTGGCCGGCACCGCGAGGATGATCCAGTCGAACTCGCCGAGACGGCCGCGCCAGTCATCGGGGCCGAGGGTGCCAGGACCTGCCGTTCGGCGGACCTTCACCACCTCTACATCGAACGCCGCCAGCCGCGTCTCGATAAGCTGGCCGATCGCGCCGTAGCCGAGCAGCAGCGCCTTCGTGCCGGCGAGTTCGCGCTTGCCCGGCGAATCGAGCAGCCACTCGCGGCGGTCCTGCGCATGGACGACCTCGCGGTAGCCCTTGGCAACGGTGAGGATGCCCATGACCACGTATTCGGCGATCGTCAGCGCATTGATCCCGACGCCGTTGGTGAACGTTACCCCGCGCTCCTGCAGGACATCGAGCGGGATTCCATCGACCCCGGCGTAGATCGAATTGAGCCAGCGGAGCCTGCCCGCGCGGCGCACGGCTTCCGCCATATCGGGCTTGCGATAGGTGTCGAACCAGCCGATCTCGGCGTCGCCAGCGAGTTCCCACAGTTCTTCGGTGGTACCGAACCAGCGCGGCTCGACCCAGTCCGGCAGGTGCGGCTCGAGCATCGGGCGAACAAAGGCGCTGGCGACGAGGACGGTCATCGGTCGGTTTCTCCCCTGCTGCCAGGTGCCTGACGGCGTCAGGGGGCAGTCTGTTGATAGAGCTTGATATCCTCGGCGATGGTTTCGGCAAGGGCAACCTTGAGACCGCGGGGGAACGACTTGCTGACGATCTCTGCCACCAGCCAGCGGTCGCCGACGCGCTGCATCGTCAGGGTGGCGGAGCGCTTGTCGCCCCAGCCGATGGCGAGTTGCACCGGGACGGCAAACCGCCCCTCCGCCCGCTTCCTTGGCTTGCCGAGCGTCAACCGGAACGCCGCTGCGTCCCAGTCCTGGCATTCGCACAGCCAGTCGAAGTCGTTCAGCCCGTCCAGCTCATCCTTCGGCATGACCTCGGTCCAGCGCCGGATCAGCGCCGCCACATCGGGTGCCCAGATATCGGGCGGTGCGCTCTCCTCCCCATCAGCATTGCCGAACGGGGCATAGATCGCCCGCACCGCGTCCTCGAGACCAGGCGGGGAACGCCGAGCAGCCTGCGCCGCTCCGGCGCCAAGCAGCACTGCCCAAGCGACGGCCATGATCAGAAACCGCATGCAAACCCCTTCCCGCTCGCAAACCTGTCGAGCATCCGCAGGCGATGCAAGCCTTAGCGCAAGGCCGAGAGGCAAGTCCCACCTGCACCACGCCGGGACGAGGCGGTCACCGGGGCGGCCTTGTCTGTCGCGGCGCATGGCGATATCGGAATATAGTATATTTACGGTATCGCATGATAACCATCCTGCGGCCCGCAATGCTGGAAACCGCCGTGCAGCAAGCCCTCTTCCCCCGGTACTTGATGATCCAAGATTTCCTGGCACCGGAGGACGCTGCCAGCTTTCTGGACCTTGCCGCCAACCGCCAGAGCGAATTCGCCCCGGCCACCATTTACCGGAATGGCGCGACCGCCGTGATCAGCGAAGTCCGCAGTTCGCTGACTTACACCGGCAAACTGGGACGGCTGCGAACGCTGCTCGAGACCGCCTTGCGCACACGTTTCGAGGAACTGTGCGAGGCGACCGGGATCGCGCCGTTCGTGATCGATGAAATCGAGATCGAGATTGCGGTTCACCTCGACGGGGGGCGCTACGGACCGCACCGCGATGTCGGCATTGGCGCGGATCGCTTGGGCAGCGACCGCATCCTGACCCTGGTGTGGTACTTCAATCGCACCCCGCGCCGCTACGAGGGCGGCGAACTGGCGCTGTATCCGTTGCGGGGCGATTCCGATCCCATCCTGATTCGACCGGAGCACAATCTGGCGGTCGCCTTTCCCGCGATGGCTCTCCACGAGGTCCATCCGACCCGGCTCGATTCCGACGATTTTGGCGACGGTCGCTTTGCGATCAACTGCTGGCTCACGCGCAGACGGGAGATCGCCAGGTCGCAGGCGACCTAGCCCGAAACGTCGCCGCGGGTAACGGCCGATCGATTCATCGCGGCCCCTCTCCCGCAGCAAACGCGCTCAGCATCGGCGGCCGGTGCAGGCACTCGCGGAAATCGAACGGGCGCAAGGTCAGCGGCGCGACGGTGGCCGCATCGCGGTGCGCCGGGTTGAACAGGACGACGTCGGCCTCGGGCAGCACCCGCGAACGCACCGCCAGCAGCAGGCTGCGCCCTCTGGCGAGCCAATCGCCGGTAAAGACGCGGATGGCGGGATCGTCGAGGCCATCGGGGACGCGCTCCGCCGCCGCCGCCACCTCGGTCCAGCCGAGAACGTGGTCGGCCGGCCAATCGGCGGGATCGGCCGGCAGGTAGCGCAGCGCCACCAGCACCGCGAGTCCGGCCTCGGAGGCCAGCGCGACCACCGGCACCCCGAGCGGGGTGTAGCGCCCGCCGTGGCGTTCGGCCCCTGCCCCGTCGAGCGCGGCATGCGCCGCCCGGGTCAGGCGCCACAGCCTCACGGCTGCAGCGTCCATTCCCAGCCCATCGGATCGCCGTCCATGACCTCCACGCCGCTGGCGGCAAGCTCGTCGCGCAGGGCGTCCGACGTGGCGAAGTCCTTGGCGGCGCGCGCGTCCTTGCGGCGGGCGAGGATGGCCTCGATGTCCGCGTCGGTTGTCTCGACGCCCTTGGGCCGGAGGCGCAAGTCGCTGCGGGCGATCTCCAGCAGGCCAAGCCCGAGGACTGAATCCATCGCGGCGATGGCCGTCAGCTTTTCGGCAAGATCGACCTTCTTCAGCGCGACGACTTCATCCAGCACGGTCAGCGCGACCGGCGTATTGAGGTCGTCGGCGATCGCCGCGTCGAAGCGTTCGAGGAGTGGAACCAGCTTGGGTCCGACGTCACCCTGAACTTGTTTCAGGGTCCCCTCACCACTCGGCCCGGGGGCCTGCACCAAAGAGGATGCTGAAACGAGTTCAGCATGACGGGCCTTCAAGGCTTCGACCTGGAGCACCAGCCGCTTCAGCCGCACCAGCGCCGCGCCCAGCCCTTCCCAGCTGAACTCCAGCTCGGAGCGGTAATGCGCCTGGAGGCACAGCATCCGGTAGGCGAGCGGGTGGTAGCCCTTGTCGATCAGCAGTTGCAGCCGCAGGAACTCACCCGACGACTTGCTCATCTTGCCACTGCGCTCGACGAGGAAGTTGTTGTGCATCCAGATCCGCGCGCCGGAGTTGGCGGCGTCGTCGAGGCCGTTGGTGCAGCAATGCGCCTGGTTCTGCGCGATCTCGTTGGGGTGGTGGATTTCGCGGTGGTCGATCCCGCCGGTGTGGATGTCGAACGGGAAGCCGAGCACCTCTCCGCTCATCACCGAGCACTCCAGATGCCACCCCGGCGCGCCCCGGCCCCAGGGGCTGTCCCATTCCATCTGGCGCGTCTCGCCGGGCGGGGTCTTGCGCCAGATCGCAAAGTCGGCGGCGTTGCGCTTGCCCTCGACCGCCTCGATCCGGCCTTCACCCTCGTCCGTGTGAGCGCGGGCGAGCCGGCCATAATCGGCCACGGTCGAGACGTCGAAGTAGAGCCCGCTGCCGAGTTCGTAGCAGTGCTTGTCGGCGATCCCTTTTGCGAACGCGATCATCTGCGGGACATAGTCGGTCGCGACCGTCCACTGCGCGGGCTGGCGGATGTTCAGCGCTCGCACGTCGGCCCAGTAGGCCTGCTTGTAGTGCTCGGCGATGTCCCAGATCGACTGGGCCCGCGCCGCCGCCATCTTCTCCATCTTGTCCTCGCCGGCATCGGCGTCGTCGGTCAGGTGGCCGACGTCGGTGATGTTGATGACGTGGGTGAGCTTGTATCCCTTGAAGCTCAGCGTCCGCCCCAGCACGTCTGCAAAGACATAGGCGCGCATGTTGCCGATGTGCGGGTAGTTATAGACCGTCGGCCCGCAGGTATAGACGCGCGCCTCGCCGTCGTGGACGGGCCGGAACTCTTCCGGGGCGCGGGTCAGGCTGTTGTACAGCCGCAGGGGGGCAGGCTCGGTCATCGCCAGCGGCATTGCCGCCCGCCCCCGTTACGGTCAAGTCAGTCGCGCTTGCAGTCCTTGTCGTCGCTGTCGCAGCGCCCGCCCTCGTCCAGCAGGTCGTCGTTGCCGGTGCCGGTGACCGGCTCGTCGATCAGCGGATCGAACCCGGCGGGTACGATCTGGTTGATCTCGATCAGCATCGACCGGGCGAAGCTGTCGGGCACCACGATCGGGTCGCCGCCCTTCAGCACTTCCTCGATCACGTCGCGGACGTCGCCATCGACCTTCTGCGCCGGGTTGCACGACGAGAACGCCGCGATCTGGCAGCCGTTGACCGAGGAGAACAGCGTGAACTGGCCGTTGATCGAAACCAGCGGGATGGTCTTCAGCCCGCTCTCGCCGCCGACGATGCCGTTGATGACGATGTCCATCGCGCTGCCGCGCCCGCTGACCCGGAGCGTATCCGCGACGATCCCGCGCCGGTCGATGAACGCGCTGCCCGCTGCGGTGTTCTGGACGTAGAAGCGGTTGCCGGTGGTAACGTCGAGCGCGCCTGCTTCGAGCAGCGTGCGCCCGTCGGCCACTTCGTCGTTAAGGCCGAGGCGGCGGGTGATCTCGCGGGTGTCGTCGGTGGCCAGCACGTCGGTCAGCGCCGTGGAGGTCGTCGCGATCACGTTGTCGCCGAGCAGGCGCAGCGTGCCGCCGCGGCCCTGCCCTTCGGTGAGGCGAACCGAGCCACGCGCCGCGTCGAGCAGGATGTCCCCGCCCGCATCGATCGTCACGGTATTGCCGCCCGCATTGTCGAAGACGACGTTGCCCGCGACCAGCGCGTTGCCGCCGGTGAGCAGGTTCAGCGCACCCGCCTGCCCGACCTGCCCGTTGGCCGCCCCGCCCGACGCTGTTCCCGCCGCGCCGGTGAGGTCGCCGATGATCAGCCGGGTGGGCGACTGCGCGGTCTGCGGCGGAGAGCCCGCGTCGATCGTCAGGTCGCCGCCCGAATGGATCCGCCCGAACTCGGCATTGCTGATCGCGTAGCCGCCGCTGACGGTGAACCCGTCGCCCAGCACCAGCGGTCCGCTGCCGGTGTTGGTCAGCGTGATCGCGGTCGTCCGGGTGCTTTCGCCGAGCCGTGCGTTCTGGCCCAGAACGAGGTCGGACGAGCGCAGCGCGATGGTCTTGCCGGTCACCAGCCGGGCGAGGTCGATCCGCCCGCCCGCCGTGCCCGAGAGCGCGCCCGCCGCGTCGATCGTGCCGGCGGCGAGAATGTTCTGCGCGGCGTTCAGGGTGATGTTGCCCGGCCCCGGATTGCCCGCGCTCGCGCCAAGCGCCGCGCCGGATTGCGGCGTGTAGCCGCCCGCGAGGAAGCCGATCTGCAGCGACGAACCGGTCGAGACCAGGTCGATGTTGCCCCTCGCCTGCCCATCGTCGACCCGCAGCAGGCCGCCGGCTGTCACGTCGATGTTGCCGTTGTTGGCGTAGGCCGTGCGCAGGCGCAGCGAACCGAGCGAACGCAAGGCGATGCCATCGGCCTCGACGTCGGCGAAGCCGCCGACCGCAAAGTCGCTGGTGACTTCGAATGCGCCGTTGCCGACGAACACGAAGGCATTTCCGCCTACGCTGGCAGTCGTAAAGGTGATCGCCGTGTCGCTCGACAGATCGAGGTCGCCGCCAACCGAAATGGCACTGCCGGTGAGGTCGCCCGTGCGGATCGTCACGTCCCGCCCGGCGGAGAAGCCGGAATAGGTCAGGCTGCCGACCTGCACGGTCGCATCCTGGGCGCTCGTCAGGTTGCCCAGCGAAACCGCACCCGGGCTGCTCAGGCTGATCGATCCGCCGGTCGAGGTCAGATTGCCGCCAGTTGCCGAGCCCGCCGTGACCGAAAGATCGCCCGCGCTGGTCAGGTCGGTGAAAGTCAGCGAGCCGGTGGTCAGGCCAAGCGTGCCGCCTGCCGTCGCCGTGCCGATCTTCGCCGCGCCGGTAACGGTCGCAGCCAGGTCGGTGCCCGCCGCCAGCGTGCCGATGTCGAGCGTCCCCGCGGTGATGCTTGTGCCCGTGCCCGAAGTAGCGCTGGCCAGCTTGACATCGCCGTTGAAGCCGAGGTCGAGCGAAGTGCCTGCCGCGATCGTCCCGCCAGTCGCCGTGCCGCCGTTCGCGCGCACCGCGCCGGAGGCCGACAGGTCGCTGAAGGTGAGGTCGGCCGCGTCGATCGCCAGGTCGCCGCCCGCGCTGGCCGTGCCAAGGTTTGCCGCGCCGGCCACGTCGAGGGTCATCGCCCCGCCCGATTGCAGCGTGGTCGCATCGAGCGAGCCCGACGTGATGGCAAGTGCACCGCCCGCCGTGGCCCGGTCGAGCGCCACCGCGCCGGTCGCATCGATTGTGATGCCGGTGCCGGCGTCGATCGTCCCGCCGTTGACGTCGCCCGAGGTGATGCTGGTCGAGCCCGCCGAGTTGATCGCGGTGAAGTTGGTCACCGTCGGGTCCATGTCGATATTCCCGCCAGAGGTCAGCGTGCCGAGCTCGGCCACGCCGGCGACGGTCAGCTTGACGTCGCCGCCTGCGGTGAGGGTCGGCGCGGTCAGCGTGTCGGCGGTGATCGCCATCGTCGTCCCGCTCTTCGCGGAAGACAGCGTCGCCGCTCCGCCCGCGGTCAGCGTCAGGGCTGTTCCGGCATCGATCGTCCCGCCGGTCACCGCACCGCTCGCGGTCACCCCGGTCGCGCCGGTGGACCTGAGGGTGGCGAAGCTCAGCGAACCGGTGTCGATCAGCAGGTCGGCGCCGGAACTGGCGTCACCCAGCGTCGTGCCGCCGCCGCTGGTCAGCCGCGCAAGGCCGCCGGACACCAGCGTGGCGATGTCGATCGACGCCGCGCGGATGGTGATCGTGGTGCCCGCATTGAGGGTGGTCAGCTTCAGCGCCCCGGTCAGGGTCGCCCCGAACGAGGTCCCGGTGCGCACGCTGCCGCCGGTCACCCGCCCGCCGGTGAGGCTGGTCGCCCCGGTCGAGCGCAGAGACGTGAAGTCGAGCGTTGCCGCATCGATGGTGATCGAACCCGCATTGGCGCTGCCGATGGTGGTCCCGTTCGCCGTGGTCACGCCGAGCGCGGTTCCTGCCGTCAACGTTCCAGCATCGAGGCTGGTACCGGAGATCGTCAGGCTGGTGCCCGCGCCGGCTCCGGTCAGGGCAATCGCCCCGCTCGACCGCAGCGACATCGTGGTGCCGGACGAGAACGTCCCGCCATTGATGGACGCCGCCAGCACATCCACCGCGCCCGTCGCACCGAGGCTGCCGACCGTCAGCGCGCCCGCGCCAACGGTCGCGTCGCCGGTCACCGTGGTGGTGCCGAGATTGACCGCCCCGGTCGCATCCACGGTGAGTCCGTTGCCGGCCTTGAGCGTGGTGCCGGTGATGGTCTGAGCGTTGAGCTGGACGTTGCCCTTGCCGTCAAGCGAACCGAAGTCGAGGGAGTCCGCCGAGATATTGGTGTTGCCGGCGACGATCGCCGCGCCGAACTGCATCGACGAATTGCCATTGGCGGTCAGGTTGCCACCAACACTCAGTCCGTTGACCGAGAACCCGAGGTTGTTGGTCAGCGACATGTCGCCGCCGCTGGCAAGCCGGTCTGCGGTGAAGGTGCCCGTGTTGAACACGGTCAGCGTCGTGCCCGCATCGATGGTGCCGTTCGGGGCAGTCACGTTGCCGCCGTTGACCGAAATTGCTCCGGTCGCCGAAAGCGCGCCGAACGAGAGGTCCGCAGCATCGATGTTGATCGCACCGGCCGAGACGGTGCCCAGCGTGGTGGCCTGGCTTGAGGTCAATGAGGCCAGGCTGGTGCTGAGCGTCTGCACGGCGATGTTCTTCGCCGAAAGCGTAGCGCCGTTCCTGCTGGTCAGCGCTCCGAGCGAGACGTCTCCGGTCGAGTTCACCGTCACCGCGCCGTTGCTGCTGGTGATGGTCCCGCCGGTCACGTTCCCGCCGGCAAGCCGCAGGTTGTCAGTCACGCCAATCGTGTCGAACGTAAGAGATCCGGCGGTGATGAAGCCGGTCCCGCCAGTGAACGAGGTGAACGCGACCGGGCCGGTCGCGTTGATCGTCAGATCGTTCGTGGTGATCGTGCCGCCGTCGATGGAGCTGGCGGTGATATTGGTGGTCACCCCCCCGTTCAGCGCTACGAAGTCGAGCGCGCCCACATTCATCGTCGTCCCGCGAACGATATTCGCGGTTCCGAGGTGCACCTCGCCGCCGGTGATGGTGAGTAAGCCGTTGGAGGCCTGCAGCAACGGCAGGGTGATCGGCCCGGTCGCGGTCAGCGAAATGTTCCGCCCCGACGTAATCCGGTCGATCGATACGCTTCCTGTCGAACCGACAGTGACATTCGAGCCGGCGTCGATCGTCCCGCCGCTGACCGAGCCGCCGCTCAGGTTTACGACACCCCCGGTCAGGAGGCTGCGGAACGTTTGTGAGCCGGCCGTGATGCCGATGAAACTGCTGGCGCGGACATCGTCCAGGGTTGCCGTTCCGCT
Organism: Novosphingobium sp. FW305-C-111; assembly: GCF_058783565.1. Lineage (NCBI taxonomy): Bacteria > Pseudomonadati > Pseudomonadota > Alphaproteobacteria > Sphingomonadales > Sphingomonadaceae > Novosphingobium > Novosphingobium sp. FW305-C-111. Next base: position 60,703 of record NZ_JBYSYP010000006.1, on the reverse strand, counting down.
CGCGTTGACGACCGCATTGCCGAACCCGCTCGTGCCGGCAGAAATGCTTCCGCCGCTGACGGTGTTGGCCGTCAATTGCGTGTCGCCGCCGGAACGGAGCGTCGTGAAGGTCGTGGTTCCCGCGACGATGGCAATGTTGCCGCCCGAGTTCACCGTGCCGAGCGCCGCGGTGTTGGCGACATCGAGTGTGGTGTTCCCGCCGCTGGTGAGCGAGGGGACCGTCAGGTTGCTGGCAGTGATGTCGATGAAGCTGCCGGCGGTGGCGCTGGTCAGTCCGACGTCGGCGGTGGAATCGATCGTCAGGCTGGTGCCCGCGCCGATCGTCCCGCCGGTCACCGCCCCGCCGCTGATCGCGGTGAAGTCGCTCGAAGTCAGCCCGTCAAACGTGGTGCTGCCGGCGCTGATCGTGATTGCACCGTTGGCCGCATCCGCGGTGCCGAGCGTCGTCGCGCCGCTGCTGGCGAGGTCGATGCCGCCGCCGGAAGCCAGGGTGGTCGCAGCGATGGTGCTACCGGCAATCGAGATCTGGCCGCCCGTCGTGGTCACGCGGTCGAGCCTGACCGCGCCGGTGTCGGTAATGCCGACCAGCAGGGCGTCGATCGTCCCGCCGGTGGTGGTCCCGCCCGAAAGCGTCGTCGAGCTGCCCGAGGTCAGCGCGTTGAAGGTGAGATTCGCCGCCGAAATGTCGATGCTGCCGCTGGCGCTCGCGGTGTCGAGGCCGGCATCGCCGCTCGCGGTGATCTTGAGGTTGCCGGTCTGCAGCCCCGCCTGGATCGTCCCGCCGGTCAGCGTGGCGACGTCGATGGTCGTCGACAGGCCGGAGTTCAGGCTGTCGAACAGCAGGGTATCGGCCGAGATGTCGAGCGCGCCGTTGGCCGCCGTCACCGTGCCGAGATCGGCAAGGCCCGCCGCCGTCAGGCTGACATTACCGTCGGACGAAACCGTTGGCGCCGCGATGCTCGCCGCGTCGATCGTGACCGAGCCGGTGCCAACCAGCGACGCCGCATCGACCGCGCCGTTCGCGGTGATCTGCAGCGCGCCACCCGCAACATAATCGCCGCCGCTCACGCTGTCGTTGGTGATGGTGACGTTGCCGCCGCTGAAGGTCCCGGTGACGTCGAGCGTTCCGCCGTTCACGACCGCGTTGCCGGTGACGGTCGCATTGCCGAGCGCGACCGCGCCGGTCGCGTCCAGCTGCAGCGCCCCGCCGACCTGCAGCGTGGTGCCGGTCAGCGTGCCCGTGGTCAGCGTCGTATCGCCGCCCGAGGCCAGGCTGGTGAAGCCGAGCGAGCCGGTGCTCCCGGTGACCGTGCCACCGGCGGTCGCCGTCCCCAGCGTGGTCGCACCGGTGCTGGTCAGCGAAAGGTCGGTTCCAGCATCCAGCGTCGTCGCGGCCAGCGTCGCGCCCGACAGCGAAAGCGTCGTCCCGCTGGTCGCGGCATCGAGCGAAACCGCGCCGGTCCCGGTGACCGCAATGCTGGTGCCCGCATCGATGCTGCCGCCGGTGACGTCGCCTCCGATGATCGTGGTCGAACCCGCCGAAGTCAGCGTCGTGAACGTGGTCAGCGCCGGGTCGATCAGGATGTTGCCACCGGCATCGACGGTGCCAAGCGCCGCCGTGTTGGTGACGGTCAGCGTCGTATCGCCGCCGCTGGTGAGCGTCGGGACGGTCAGGCCGGCCGCAGTCACGTCGATGAACGTGCCCGCGCTGCCGCTGGTCAGGCCGACGTTGCCGGTCGAGTTGATCGTCAGGCTGGTGCCGGCAGCGATCGTCCCGCCGGTCACCGCGCCGCCGCTGATCGAGGTCAGGCCGCTGGAGGTGAGCCCATCGAACGCGGTGCTGCCGGCGCCGATGGTGATTGCCCCGTTGGCGGCGTTGGCGGTGCCGAGCGTCGTCGCCCCGCTGCTGGTCAGCGCGATCCCCGCCGCGGACCGGAGCGTGGCCGCGTCGATCGTGCTGCCGCCGATGACGATCTGGCCGAGCGTGGTGGTCGCCCGGTCGAGCTGGACCGCGCCGGTTTCGAGGATGTCGATCCGCAGCGCGTCGATGGTCCCGCCATCGACGCTGCCGCCGCGCAGGCGGGTGGTGTTGCCCGACGTCAGCCCGGTGAACGTCAGGCTGCCCGCGGTGATGTCGATGACCGTACCCGCGTTGACCGTGCCGAGCGTAGCGGCATTGGTAGCGGTCAGGGTCGTGCTGGTTCCGCTGGTCAGCGCGGGAATGGCGAGCGAGTTTGCCGACAGGTTGATGAAGGTCCCGGCGTTGCCGCTGTCGAGCGCGACCGCGCCGGTGGAGGTCACCGTGAAGCGCGTACCGGCGTCGACCGTCCCGCCGGTCACCGCCCCGCCGCTGATCGCGGTGAAGTCGCTCGAAGTCAGCCCGTCGAACGCCGTGCTGCCGGCGCTGATCGTGATCGCGCCGTTGGCCGCATCCGCCGTGCCGAGCGTCGTCGCGCCGCTGCTGGTCAGGCCGATGCCCGCCGCCGAGCCCAGCGTCGTCGCATCGATCGTCGCGCCGCCGATCGTGATCCCGCCGGAAGTGGTGGTCACCCGGTCGAGCTGGACCGCGCCCGTGTCGGTCACCGTCACCAGCGAGGCATCGATGGTGCCGCCGGTCGTGCTGCCGCCCGACAGCGTGGTCGATACGCCCGAGGTCAGCGCGGTGAAGCCGAGGCTGCCGGCGGCAATGTCGATCGCGCCGTTGGCGTTGACCGTGCCGAGGGTGGCCGTGTTGGTCACGCTGAGGGTGGTGTCCGTCCCGCTCGTCAGCGACGGGACAGTCAGGTTGCTGGCGGTGATGTCGATGAAGCTGCCGGCGGTCGCGCTGGTCAGCCCGACGTCGGCGGTGGAATCGATCGTCAGGCTGGTGCCCGCGCCGATCGTCCCGCCGGTCACCGCCCCGCCGCTGATCGCGGTGAAGTCGCTCGAAGTCAGCCCGTCAAACGTGGTGCTGCCGGCGCTGATCGTGATTGCACCGTTGGCCGCATCCGCGGTGCCGAGCGTCGTCGCGCCGCTGCTGGCGAGGTCGATGCCGCCGCCGGAAGCCAGGGTGGTCGCAGCGATGGTGCTACCGGCAATCGAGATCTGGCCGCCCGTCGTGGTCACGCGGTCGAGCCTGACCGCGCCGGTGTCGGTAATGCCGACCAGCAGGGCGTCGATCGTCCCGCCGGTGGTGGTCCCGCCCGAAAGCGTCGTCGAGCTGCCCGAGGTCAGCGCGTTGAAGGTGAGATTCGCCGCCGAAATGTCGATGCTGCCGCTGGCGCTCGCGGTGTCGAGGCCGGCATCGCCGCTCGCGGTGATCTTGAGGTTGCCGGTCTGCAGCCCCGCCTGGATCGTCCCGCCGGTCAGCGTGGCGACGTCGATGGTCGTCGACAGGCCGGAGTTCAGGCTGTCGAACAGCAGGGTATCGGCCGAGATGTCGAGCGCGCCGTTGGCCGCCGTCACCGTGCCGAGATCGGCAAGGCCCGCCGCCGTCAGGCTGACATTACCGTCGGACGAAACCGTTGGCGCCGCGATGCTCGCCGCGTCGATCGTGACCGAGCCGGTGCCAACCAGCGACGCCGCATCGACCGCGCCGTTCGCGGTGATCTGCAGCGCGCCACCCGCAACATAATCGCCGCCGCTCACGCTGTCGTTGGTGATGGTGACGTTGCCGCCGCTGAAGGTCCCGGTGACGTCGAGCGTTCCGCCGTTCACGACCGCGTTGCCGGTGACGGTCGCATTGCCGAGCGCGACCGCGCCGGTCGCGTCCAGCTGCAGCGCCCCGCCGACCTGCAGCGTGGTGCCGGTCAGCGTGCCCGTGGTCAGCGTCGTATCGCCGCCCGAGGCCAGGCTGGTGAAGCCGAGCGAGCCGGTGCTCCCGGTGACCGTGCCACCGGCGGTCGCCGTCCCCAGCGTGGTCGCACCGGTGCTGGTCAGCGAAAGGTCGGTTCCAGCATCCAGCGTCGTCGCGGCCAGCGTCGCGCCCGACAGCGAAAGCGTCGTCCCGCTGGTCGCGGCATCGAGCGAAACCGCGCCGGTCCCGGTGACCGCAATGCTGGTGCCCGCATCGATGCTGCCGCCGGTGACGTCGCCTCCGATGATCGTGGTCGAACCCGCCGAAGTCAGCGTCGTGAACGTGGTCAGCGCCGGGTCGATCAGGATGTTGCCACCGGCATCGACGGTGCCAAGCGCCGCCGTGTTGGTGACGGTCAGCGTCGTATCGCCGCCGCTGGTGAGCGTCGGGACGGTCAGGCCGGCCGCAGTCACGTCGATGAACGTGCCCGCGCTGCCGCTGGTCAGGCCGACGTTGCCGGTCGAGTTGATCGTCAGGCTGGTGCCGGCAGCGATCGTCCCGCCGTTCACCGCGCCGCCGCTGATCGAGGTCAGCCCGCTGGAGGTCAGGCCGTCGAACGCGGTGCTGCCGGCGCCGATGGTGATCGCCCCGTTGGCGGCGTTGGCGGTGCCGAGCGTCGTCGCCCCGCTGCTGGTCAGGCCGATGCCCGCCGCTGAGCCCAGCGTCGTCGCATCGATGGTCGCGCCGCCGATCGTCATCCCGCCGGAAGTGGTGGTCACCCGGTCGAGCTGGACCGCGCCCGTGTCGGTCACGCTCACCAGCGAGGCATCGATGGTGCCGCCGTCGGTGCTGCCGCCCGAAAGCGTGGTCGACCCGCCCGACGTCAGCCCGGTGAACGACAGGCTGCCGGCGGTGATGTCGATCGCGCCGTTGGCGTTGGCGGTGCCCAGCGTGGTCGCATTGGTGCTGGTCAGCGAGATGTCCGCGCCCGACTGGATGGAATCGGCACCGATGCTCGCCCCGGCGATCGTCGTGTTGCCGTTGCTGGTCGAGGAGGTGAACGAAACCGCGCCGGTGTTGTCGATGTCGAGCGTGGTGCCGGCCGAGATCGTCCCGCCGGTCGCGGTGCCGCCGGTGATCGAGGTGCCGAGCGAGGAGGTCAGCCCGTCGAAGGTCAACGTCGCCGCGTCGATTGTGATTGCGCCATTGGCCGCATCCGCGGTGCCGAGCGTGGCGGTGCCGGCGGTGGTCAGGCTGATCGCGCCGCCCGCGTCGAGCACCGGCACGGCGATCCCCGTCCCGGTGATCTGGATCGAGCTGCCCGAGGTTGCCCGGTCGAGCGCGACCTGGCCGGTGTTGACGGCGTCGATCTGGAATACCGCGTCGATCGTCCCGCCGGTCACCGCGCCGCCGCGCAGGGTTACCGAACCCGCCGAATCCAGCGCGGTGAAGCCGAGCGTGCCTGCATCAACCGAAATCGAGCCGTTGGCAGTCGTCGCCGAGCCGAGCGTGGTCGCACCGCTGGTGGTCAGCGCGATGTTGCCGTTGTCCGCCGTCAGCGTAGTCGCGTCGAGCGTTGCCCCGCCGATGGTCATGGTGAATCCGCTTTGCGCGGTGGCGAACGAGACGTCGCCCGTCGCCGCGATGTCGAGCGTCGAACCTGCCAGGAGGCTGTTGCCGGTGACGTTCCCGCCGGTCAGCGAGATCGCCCCCGACGCGGTCATGTCGGTGAATATCAAGTCGATCGGATCGATCGTGATGTTGCCGCCCGCACTCACCGTGCCGAGGTCGGCCAGCGTGGTGATCGTCAGGTCGATGTTGGTCCCGGCGTCGAGCGACAGGCTCTTGAAGCTGTCGGCGGTCGCGGTGATCGCGCCGTTGGCGGTGAGGCCGGTATCGACGGTAATGCCATTGGTTGCGGTCAGGTCGATCCCGCCGCCGACGTTCAGGCCGCCCAGCGCGATGTCGCTGCCGCTGCCGGTGAAATCGTTGACGCCCGAGACGCTGCCGACGGTGAGCGTGCCGCCCGCGGCATAGTTCACGTTATTTCCGGAAAGCGTGACGCTGCCGATGTCGATGCTGCCGTTGGCGCTGATCAGCGAATCCGTGCCGACCGAGAGCGAGCCGACGGTGAAATCGCCCGAGGTGGTGAAGGACGTCGGCTCGAGCTGACCACCGGTCGAACCCGAAACCGTGAGCTGGCGCTGGGCGCTCAGACTGCCCAGCGTGATGTCCCCGCCGGCGGTGAGGCCGATATCGTCGATGGTCGAGGTCAGGCTGCCGTCGCCGACGATCGAACCGCCGGCATTGATGTCGATGCTGCCCGCGGTGATCGTCGACCCGCCGAGCAGGCTGACGTCGCCGCCGGTCGACAGCAGCGACACCGCGCCGTTGCTCGAAATCGAGCCGGAACCCTCCAGCGTGCCGAGCTCGACTGCGTCGGTGGCACCGATGGACACTCCGCTGCCCGCGAGCAGGCTGCCGTGCACCCGAACGTGGACCGGGCGCGGGCCGCCAAAGCCGATCTGGATAGTGCCGTCGACCGAGACCTGGCCGACGCAGATGTCTCCCTCGGCGCAATCGATGGCGAGCGTGCCTCCGTCATCGCTCGGCGTCCCGCCCGGCGTGCCGGTGACATCCGCGTAGAACGCATTGCCGCTGAAGCTCGCCAGCCGCGCGTCGATCGCCGCACCGGACAGGATGGTGTCGCCGATCCCGGAGTTGACGGAGGTGCCCGCCCCGAACGTCAGGCTGGCGATGTTGCCGGGCGCAAGCGCGGTCGCCGGAGTGATCGCGCCGGCGGCAAAGCGGGTGTCGCCCACACCGTCGTTCTGCAGGTTGGTGTTGATCGAGACATTGGACCCGACCCTGATGTCGTCGCCGCTGGACAGGTCGAAGCCGAGCTGCGTGGCATGCGAGGAACCGTCAGCCAGAACGATCGTCCCGCCGCTGCGGCCGATGAGCGAAAACACGTCGATCGTGCCGCCGGCATCGCCCAGGGTGAGGGTGGCCGCATCAAACGTGTTGCCCGGGGTGAACGTGGGATAACCCAGCAAACCGGCGTCGATCGTGACGCTGCTGAAACGCGCGTCGATGTTGCGGACCGTGACGTCCCCACCCGACCTGAGGGCGATCGCTCCGTTCGACTTGTATGTGCTGCCCGTCCCGCCGCTGATGCCCGAGCGAGTGCTGACCGAAATCGACTGCAGGCCTTCGAGCCGAGCGCCGTCCGAAAGGTCGAATGTTCCGCCGGCAAAGGCGGAATAGCTGAGCGCGGTGCGCACGACCGTGCACGTCGCGGCCGGGCAATTGTTCGCCGTCAGGCCGATGCTGCCATTGACGAAATTGGTTGCGGTATTCGAACTGAACAGCCCGCCGTTGCTGACCTCGTAATCGAGGTTGCCGGCCGCCCCGATGTCGATGGCGTTGCCGGCGGTGATCCCGCCGCCGTCGGCCGTGAGGAAGACATTGCCGCCGGCGTTGATGGTCACGCTGCCATCCACCCGGATCGCGCCGCTGCTGCTCGAGATCGTCGCCGAATTGCCGGTCGGGGCTATACCTCCTGCCGAGATCGACAGCGACCGGAAGTGGACGTCTCCGGTGAGTACGCTCGCCACGGTCGTCGGAGCGACCGCATCGGTGATCGTCACGGTCCCTCCGGTCTTGGCCGAAAGCGAGGCCCCCTGGTTTTCGACGTCGATGTTCGTGTTGCCAAGGTCCAGCGTACCCTGCACGCCGCCGGCAGCGAGCACCTGAATGGTCGCCGACCCTCCGGTGACGCCTTGGGTAAGCCCGTCCGCTCCCGCGGTGCCGTTGGCCCCCGCCGAGCCGCCCACCGGAGCCGGACCGCCCGCGCCGCCCGCTCCACCCAGGCCCGCCGTCCCGGCCGTGGCGTCGGCCCTGAGCGTGGTCGAGGTCAGCGCGATCGACCCACCATTGGCGTCGAGCAGAAGCGATCCACCCTGCCCGAGCCCGCTCGAACCTCCGTTCCCGCCCTTGCCTCCGGTGCCGCTGGTTGCGCCGCTGTCCGAACCGTTGCCACCGTCCGCCCCCGCGCCGCTCGTGGCCGACGCGGACAGGCTCGCGGAACTGAAGCCGGACATGCCGATCGACCCGCCGGTCGTGGTCGACAGGGTTACGCTGCCGCCGGTGCCGTTCCCGCCCGATCCGCCGTTGCCACCGTTCGCGCCGCGCAGGAACAGGCCGTTCTCGGCCAGACCGCCCGCAGCGCCGACTCCATTCGCCGTCAGGGTAAGCGCGCCGTTGGCGCTGATGGCGATGTTGCTGCCCCGCTGCACGTCGAGGCGAATGGTGCCGCCCTGCCCGGCACCGCCGTCGCCGCCGCTTGCGCCATGGCGGCCGACTTCGTCGAAGCCGGTCCCGGCGGCACCCGCGCCGCCCTGGCCGCTCGCGTCGATGACCAGCGAACTGGCGTTCACCGTCGAGGCGTTCCCGCCCAGGAATGTGCCGAGCGCCTCGATGGAAACGCTGCCGCCGGTGCCACGGCCGCCGTCACCGCCATCCGAACCATAGGCCGGGCCGTCGATGAAGCTGGGTTTCCGCCCGCCGCCCATGCCGCCGGTCCCGGTGTTCGTCAGGCTCATGGCCCCGAGGTTCATCGTCGAACCCTCGCCACCCCGCAGCGTGACGCTGCCGGCCCGGGCGTTGCCGCCATTGCCGCCGTCGCCGACCGCGATCCCGCCGTTGACCGAGGAATCGCCCCCCAAACCACCGTCGCCGCCCGAGGCTCGCGCGTGGACATCGGTCGTGCCCGCGGCCTGGATGAAGCTCAGCGACGCGCCATCGTCGTCGATCGTGACCAGCACGGAACCGCCGATGGCCAAGCCGCCGACCCCGCCATTGCCCGCCACGCTCAGCCCGTTGAGGTTGCCGCTGCCGCCGGCACCGCCCGTTCCGGCAGTCGCGCCAGCCGAGATCGTCGCCCCGTCGAGCGTGATGCTTCCGACTGACCCTTGGAATGTGACCAGACCGCCACCGGCCCCGCCGCCGGCGCCGCCGGTGTTGCCTTCGCTGCTTTCGCCGCCAAGGCCGCCCGATCCCTCGGCACGGAACACCGGCGCCGCGAACGTGTTTGTCGCGGTCACGAAGGTATCGAGACGGCCGCCGACACCCACACCGCCATCGCCGCCGACCAGGCCATCGCCGCCGTCACCGCCGATGCCGTCTGTCGCTATAACGAACGTCCCGGTGCCATTGTAGGTGCCGCCGAACGTCGCCCCGATCGATCCGCCGTCGCCGCGCCCCCCCGAACCGCCGCTGGTCAGGAGGTCGTCGAAAAAGTCCGTCCCGCTCGCCCCGCCGATGCCCGAAGACGAGAAGAAGCTGTCTGACGCGTCGTTCCGGCCGGTCAGGTAGCGGTACCGGACCGCGCCGCCGGTCCCGGATCCGCCATTGCCACGCGCCATCGCAGCGGTCGCGGTCGAGGAATTGGAGTCGCCGCTGTTGCCGCCATAGCCGTCGGCCGTGACCGAAATCGACGTCGATGCGTCGATGGGGACGATGATGCTTCCCCCGAATTGGTCGAAATTCGCCGATCCGCCGCGCGCGTTCCCGCCTGCCCCCGAAGTGCCCCCATCGGCCGTGACCAGCCCGCCCGTGCCGAAATAGTCCGTGCCGCCATCGTTCGGGACTGGCCGGTTGGCGTCCGCCGAGACGGACAGTTCTCCGACCGTCAGCGACCCGCCCGAAATTGCGAAATTCGCAGTCCCGCCGATGGCCGAGCCACCCCGCCCCGCGGCCAGCTTGTTCGCCGCATCATAGTTCGCGCCGAACCCGCCTCGCCCCTCTGCCGTCAGGAACAGCTGGAACGTATCGACCGTCGCGCGGACGATACTCATGCCCACCGTGCCGCCGGTGCCGGTCCCGCCGGTGCCGGCAGCGGTCGCGGTCGTGATACCGGTCCCGCCGCTCCCGCGCGCGGTCAGGTAGATGTTGAACGCATCGAGCGAGCCGTTGGCCGCGCTGAGGTTGACCGTGCCGCCCGTGCCGCTGGTGCCGGAGCCAGCCTGCGCATTGTTGGCGCGGCCATCGGCAATGAGCGAGAGGTTGCCCGTCGTCACCGACGAGTTGGCGCTCGTCATGTTGAGGGTGACGCTGCCGCCCACGCTCGCGCCGGACACGCCGGTTTCGGTCGGGCGCGAGCCGGCGAAGCCGTTGCTCTGCGCGGTGAGACCGCCACCGCCGCTCTGCAGGATGGTGCCGTCGCCGACGTCGATCAGAACCGCGCCGCCCTTGCCGGTGCCGCCATCGGCCGTCCCTGCCCCGCCGATGCCGGACGAGGTCAGCGCGATGCCGTCGAAGGCACTGGTCGTCAGCGTCCCGCCGTTGAGCAGGCTGACCGTGATGTCGCCGCCCGTCGCATCGCGGGCCGCTGCGTTCCCGGCGGCGCTCGAGTCGATCGACAGGTTCCGGGCATTGACGGTCCCGCCGTCGATCGTCACGCCGACGGCCGGCGCGACGTTGGTCCCGCTCGCCGCATTGAGGGCGATGCCTTGCATGTCGATGCCGTAATTGGTCGACTGGATCGCCCCGCCGCCCGACACTGCGAGATCGAGCTTCGGCGCGGCTGCGGCCGTGCCGGAATTCAGGTTCTTGAGCTCGATCCCGTTGGGGCTTGCGGAAACCCCGTTCACCTGCAGCGTTGCGCCCGTCACCGACAGCGAGAGGTCGCCCGGGGTGATCGCGCCCCGGCTCGCCAGCGCGGCCGAGGTCGCGGACAGGCGCCCGACCTGATAGTCCGCCGTCGCCGTGCCCGTAAAGCTGATCAGGGTGTCTCCGTTGCCCGCGTTGGCCGCTACCCCATCGGTCCCTGCACGGGTGACGGCGGAGTTGGTGATCAGCAGGTCTTCGACCCGGAAAATCCCGTCGCCCGAGACGCTGAAGGTCGAGTTGCCCGAACTGACGTCGCTGGTGGACACCGGCTGGAACGTCGCCGGGAGCAGGCTGGCGCCCGAAAATGCGTTGGATGCGAATTCGAAGGTGTTGGCACCCTCGAGCAGCCCGAAGATGCTGCCGCCGCCGTTGGTCTGGATGAACTGGAGGGTGCCGGCCGTCGCCTTGCCCGCGCTCAGTTCGCCGACACCGCTCACCGCATTGGCGCGGATGATGGTGTCGCGCCCGACGAGCATCGCGCCGTTGTCGAGCAGCACCGAGATATTGCCGCCGACCGCATCCTCGCCGGTGGTGCCGGTCTGGAGCAGCCCTGTGGCGGGATCGATCTGGACGCGGCCGATGCCGCTGGCGTTTGCGGTGAAGCTGCCGCCGACGCTCAGCCCGCCGGTGCCGGTATTGCGCACAAGGACGCTGATGTCCTTGCCGATCGCCCCGGCGTTGGCGTTGAGGGTGAGGTTGCCGCCGACCTGGATCGCGCTGTTCGTTCCGGCATCGGTCGCCGGGCCGACGAACACGCCGATGCCGCCCCGGGCATTGCCGGTGAAGTTCTTGAGCGTAGTGGTGGTGCCATCGGCGACCATGCCGATGGTGTTGGCGGCGTAGGCGGTCAGGTCCGACGAGATCGGGCTCCCGCCGCCCCGGGACGTGGTGAGAGGCCCGAGCAGGAAACCGGTCGCGATCGAACCTTCGGTCGAGGCCGGAGCGCTGAAATCGACCGTTCCGTTGCTGACGTTATAGCCCGCAGCAAGGATGATCGAGCCGTCGGTCTGCCCGATCGCGGTGTTGGCCGCGGCATAGCCGACCGTGCCCGAAACCAGCATGGTCATCGCCTGGTTCTTCGGCACGGCAACCATGTAGATACCGTGGTTCGGACTGCTCGCCGAGCTCGCCGAGCCGGTGGTAAGGCCCGCGTGGGCCACGCCGATCGCATCGCTCGTGCCGGAATCGACGGTGATGTCGAACAGGCCGTTGTTGATGTTGAGCGTCGCCGCCTCAGCCCCGACATAGGCGATCGAGCTGTTGCTGGCGACCACCCCGCCCACCTGCACGCGCGGCGCGACCAGCGCGACATAATTGCTCGCACCCGTGCCAAGGATGAGCCCGTTGTTGGTGATGGTCGATGCGGTGTTGGGCGTCTGCCCCAGGCGGATCTCGCCGTTGGGGCCGAGGAAGCGGTTCTTGTCGCTGGGATCGGAATCGACCGTGACCGGCGACGAGGTCATCAGCAGCCCCCCGACGTTGATCACGCCGGTGCCGGAGACGACCCAGCCGTTGGGGTTGTAGAACCAGATGTTGCCATAACTGTCGGCATTGACCCGACCGGCGATGACGAGCCCGGCCGTAATCGGGTTGCCGCTCACCGGATCGGTCGCGCTCGTCACGCGATTGAGCACGGTATAGGGATTGGCCACGTCGCGCTGGTACGTGAGGGTGTTGCCGTTAGGCAGGAAGGTCTGGTTGGTAACCGCCCAGTCGATCAGCGTCTCGTTGGCCTGGATATCGAAAACCGTGGTCCCGACACCATCGGTCTGGAACGGTGCCCCGAACACCACCGTCGGCGTGCCGTTGACCGCCTGGGCGCGCACTGCCTGGGGAGCGAGCGCGATCGCCAGCGCCGCCGCGCCGGTCGAAACGCCGGCCAAGAGGTCCCGCTTCGAGCTGCCGGTGCGGTTCCGCACGGTCGTTTCGAGCTTGCCCATCATCTCAGCCTTCCACCAGGTATTGCATGTTCACGGTCCTCAGAAGCGCCAAGGCGCGAGCTGGACCGAAAGATTGATCAGGAACCGGACGTCGCCCTTGACCGGCTGGCCCGGCACGTCGCGCAACGGCACCGCCACCGTGCCATCGACGCGGATCGCCTCGCGGATCATGCCGCGAATGCCCGCACCCGCCGAATAGAGCTTCTGCGGATTGAACCCGTCGAAGACGCTGTCGTGGTTCCACACCCAGCCGGCGTCGAAGAACGCATAGGGTTGCCACGCGCTCGCACCCGGAGTCTTGGGGATCAGCGAGCCGATCCTGACCTCGGTGCGGAAGCCGACCCCGCTGTCGCCGATGATCGCACCCGGATCATAACCGCGCCCGACGGTGTAGTTGCCGGCCGAATACTCTTCGTAGCTGAGCAGCGCGTCGGGCGAATACTGCACCCGCGGTTCGAGCGAGAACGTCACCTCGCGCTTGGGCCGATATTCGAAGATGCCGTCGGCGCGAATGACGAAGCCCTGCGCGGTGCCTTCGATCCGGGTCGGGGTGACCGTGCCCTGCGTCAGGCACGCACCGATCCGCCCGGCGCAGCTTTCCGTCGCATCGAACAGGCCGAGGCCCTTGCGCAGCTCGAGGCTCGCACCCCAGCGCCAGGGCGGCTCGAGCGGGGTGTAGCCGTCCTGGCCGGTGATCGAGCGCTTCGACACGCCGTTCATGTCGAGCCGGGCATAGGCGACGCGGATGCGGTCGCGGTTGAGGGGGATCGCGCCGAAATCGATGTCCTGGTTGATCAGGTCCATGCCGATCGCGCCGTAGAGGTTCATCGCCTGGCGGCGGATGAAGGGATAGGCACCCTCCAGCGTGGCGACGAGCGTGTTCGACTTGAACGGCGCGTTGCCGGTCACCGTCGGCCGGCTCCAGCCATAGGTGAAGTTGCCGCGCAGGACGAAGCCTTCCCCGCCCAGCCGCATTTCGTGGCCGATCTGGGCGACCTTCTGCTCGTGGAAGTCGGCGGTCGAGAAGAAGCTGATGCTGGTGGAGTCGCCGAGCCCCGTCAGTCCGTTGGCCTGGACCCGGATCAGCCCGGACTCGCGCCCGATCGCCTTGGAGCCATAGTTCTGGAGCGTCAGGTCGGCGAAGAACGGGATCTGGCGGACCGAGACTTCGCCCACCACCTCACCCGGCGAACCTTCGATCGGCCGCAGCGCCAGGCGCACGTCGAGCCCCGGCACGTCGCGGGCGAGCAGCAGGTAGCGCTCGGCCCGGTTGGTGTTGAACACCGGGTCCTCGGTCAGCTTGTTGAGGTAGCGGACCAGCACGCCCTCCGACGCACCGGCGTCGCCCTTGACCTGCACCCGCGTCATCTGCGCCAGCAGCACGTCGAGCCGGACGTTGCCGCCCTCGATCTTCTGCGGCGGGACCTGGACGGCGGCGAGGTAGCCTGCGTTGCGCAACCTGGTCGCGGCGCGGTCGCGGATCTCGCAGATCACCGAAACCGGCTGCTCGGTGCCGGCCAGGTCGCTCCAGGTGCTGCCAAGGTCCATCTCGGGCACCGCATCGGCCCCGGTGAAGGTGACCGAGCGCAGGGTCAGCTTGAGGTTGGCGAACTCCGGCGCGGCAAGCGGGCACGGCGCGCGCTCGACCTCGCTGGTGTCGACCGCCGCCGGCGGGCCGGCCATGTTCAGCGTCCCTTCAGCGACGCCGCGCTGTAATTCCTCGCGGGTCGGCGGCTGCACCGTGGGCGCAGGCGGCGGCACGGATTGGGCCGCGGCGGGAAGCGCCACGGCGGTCAAGGCAAGCCCCAGCGCCAGACGCAAGCCAGCCCGCGCCGGAACGGGCGGACTGGAAACGCCTGGCGGCCCCTTGCGGAGCCGCGCTGTGCACAGGTCGGTCATTCGATCTCTTCTCCACCCTGTGCGACCCGTATGTCAGCAGTCTGCTAGCTGCTGTTGTCTGTCTTTTCCCCGCTGTCCGTCACCACCGGCGCCGACTTGGCGAGCCATTCGAACTGCGCCCGGCAGCCGTTGTCGAGCAGCGTTACCGCGAGGCCCGCAGCATCCACCGGCACCGAGTCGGGCGACAGCATAACGACTTCGAAATCCTTGTAATTGTCGGGATTCGACTCTTCGGTCAGGCGATAGGTGCGGCCATCGACCAGCGGGACCATCGCCGACGGCCAGGCCACGCCCGCCACTTCCTGCGGGAACTGCAGGCGGACCATGCCGCCGCCGCCCTCGTCGCCGAGCCACGAGAACCGCCGCTTGTCCGAATTGTCGCGCCACAGGTAGAGGTCGCTTCCCTCGAGCACGCAGACCCGCCCGCCCACGGATGCGTCTGCCAGCCACACCGACGGCGGCAGCGGCTCTGCCTTGGGCGGGTCACCGGGACCGCGCACCGCCCCCGCACGCCGCACCGGTCCGGGCTTGGCCAGCGAGCGCCCGAGCTGGGCGACCGCGGTGGTGTCGCGGTTGACGGCACCGTCGACCGTGTAGGTCCTCGGCTGCGACAGAACCCGGCTACCGGCCTTGTCGAGGATCGTGACCTGATCGCCCGCCTTGAGCACGATCTGGTCGCCCGCCTTGAAACGCTTGCCCGCCGGATAGCTGGCCTTCGACGGGCCGGTCGAACTGACCACGACCGCCTGGGCCAGCGCCGCGCCCGACACGCCGAGCGCCGCGAGCGCGGCCGCGCCGGCCAGCGCCGTGCGCATGAACGTCCCCCTCCGCATCGTCAGCCTCCGCTCGCTTCGGTGGTGGCGCTCGCGGCGAGCAGGTCGAGCTGGGCGTCGCAGCCCTTTTCGGCGAGCAGCGCGGTCACCTCGACTTCGTCGCTCGGCACCTCGGCAAGCAGGCGGGTGGTGATCTTGACCGACGGCCCGACCGGGTGGCTGAAGGTGTAGCTCTGTCCGTCGACCACCGGCAGCGTCGCCGAAGGCCACAGCTTGAGCGCGTTGCCGCGCTTCCAGGTCACGTCGGCGAGCGTGCCGTCCTGCGCGAGCAGGCGGCCGGTGCCCTCTTCTTCCTTGTTGGGTCGCCACAGCACCAGCGCGGCGGGATCGGCCACGCAGTAGGTACCGCCCTTGCTGACGTCGACGTACCAGACCGAGTCCGGGCTCGCGATGGCCGGGGTCGGCGCGGGCGCTGCGCCGGGCGCGCCGCGCACGGCCCCGGTGCGGCTGCGGGCGCTGCCGCTGCTCTTGAACATGCCGGCGAGCGAGCTGCCGCCGTCGCGGTTGACCGCGCCGGTGATCGGGAACGAGCCCGGCCCCGACAGCACCCGCGACCCCGCCTTGTCGACGATCGTCACGCGGTCGCCGCCGCGCAGCGTCACCGTCGAGTTGGCCGCGATCTTCTTGCCCTTGGGATAGGTCGCCGCCGAGGGACCGGTGGAGTTCACCACCACCGCCTGCGCATGGGCGAGACCGGCCACCGCCAGCGCACCCGAAACCGCTACCCCCGCCAGAAGCGCCTTCAGCGTCTTCCGATCAGCCGAGAACATAACTCTCTCCTTTTTGCGTCTGCCGCAATCTCTGGACCAGATTGGCCATGGCCTCGTCTTGCCCCGATTCGGCGACCTTGTCTGTGAGTCGATGCACAAGGGCTGAATCGCCGGCTTCGTGCGCCGCAATAATCTGCCCGGTCAGCGCGCGATCCTCGGCGCTGACCTCGGGCATCGGCTCGAACACGTCGACCGGCGTGGCCCGCCCGCGCAGGGTGATCGTGCCCATCGGGCGGAACCAGTCGAGCCCCGAGCGCTCCGCCGCCTCACGGCTGACCAGCACCTTGGTGTCGAGCGGCTTGTTGGCGCCTTCGAGGCGGGCGGCGGTGTTCATCGCATCGCCGAGCGCGGTGTACTGGATGCGCCCCTCGCCGCCGAAGTTGCCGACGATTGCCTCGCCGTAGTGCAGGCCGACGCGGGTACGGCCGATCTTCGGCACGCCTTCGGGCACGTTCTTGCGGAACTCCTCGCCGGCCAGGTACATCGCCCAGGCCGCCTTGACCGCGCGCTCGCCGTCGTCCGGGTAAGCGATCGGCGCGCCCCAGAACGCCACGACCGCGTCGCCCACGAACTTGTCGAGCGTCCCGCCGTATTCGAGCACGACCGCGCTCAGCCGGTCGAGATAATCATTGAGCAGGCGCGCGATCATTTCCGGCTCGACCGCGTGAGTCAGCTTGGTGAAGCCCTCGAGGTCGGAGAACAGGCAGAAGATCTCGCGCTTCTCGCCGTGGAGCATCAGCCGCTCCGGGTTCTTCATGATCTCGCTCGCGACCGAACGCGGCAGGTACTTGCCGAGCGCGCCTTGCGCAAACTCGCGCTGCGCGGCGTTGATCGCCCGAAGCGCCGAGCTGACCGCGGTATAGGCCACCAGCCAGCCGACGATCCACCCGAACGAGGGCAGCTCCAGCGTATCGACATTGCTTTTGGCCAGCAGGAACGGTCCCGCGAGGAAGGCAGCGAACTGGACGATGATGGCCAGCGCCAGCACCCAGGTCCGCGCCTGGGTCAGCGCCGAAACCGCGCCCACCGCGACCACCGCGAGCGCCGCCAGCCACTTCGCCCAGCCGGGAATTTCGGTCGGCAGGGCATGGTCGAGCAGCTGCGCGAGCATGTGCGCGTGGACCTCGACCCCGATGGTGCGGGTCTCCCCCGTCACCGGGTTGCCGGTGCGGGTGAACGGCGTGTCGAATTGGTCGAAGTCCGAAAAGTCGCCGCCGATCAGGACGTAGCGGCCCTTGATCTGTTCCTCGAGGAACGGCGCGGTTTCGGGATCGGCGAGGATGTCGATCGGGGTCTTGAAGAACACCGGGCGGTCCGACGCGCTCGGCACGCGGTAGCGGATCGGGCCGGTATAGGTCTCGAACCTCGGATCGGCATCGCCGGCGACGTTCCTGGTCAACGCGATGGCGAGCAGCGGCGGCAGGCCGGGGTACTGGTTCGGCCAGCGCCGGGCAACGCCGTCGTTGTCGGTCTCCAGCAGGATCGAGGTCGGCCCGACCTTCTGCGTCGTGACCGCCTTGATGTACCCGGTAAGATCCTGTTCCTGCTCGTAAGTGATCGCCTCGGGATTGGTCTTGTTGTTGGCATAGGCGAGGAACACCGGGGTCTGCATCGCCTTCAGGGTGGATTGCAGCAGCGGGTCATCGTCCTGCGGGCTGTCGAAGAGAATATCGATCGCGACGCCCTTCGCGCCCATCTTGTCGATGTTGGCGAGCGCGTTGGCGAGGATCGTCCGGTCGACCGGCGAGATCTGGCCGGTCGCGCGGTTGGTGTCGGCGGTATAGACGACCAGCGCCACGCGCGGGTCCTGGTCGGTCGCCGGGGCGACATTGGTGGCGCGCAGGTCATAGAGCGCGTGCTCGGCGTCCGACAGCAGCGGCAGCTCCCAGCTCCGCGCGGCGACGAACAACGCGACGACCAGCAGCACCGCCGCCACGGCGACGCGCTGCCAGCCAAGCTGCCTCAGCCCCCGCTTTGCCGAACGGCCAAGCTCGGCCTGGCGGTTGCGGGCTTCCCTGCGCCGTTCCGGCATCCCCTAGCGTACTCCCCCCTGCGGCGCCGCCGCGGCCGCAGCCGGCGCGGTCGCCATATTCGTCATCGGCCGCAGCAGCGGCTTGGCCGCATCGCCGATCACCGCGAAACCCGACCAGTAATAGGGATGCGAGGTGTTCGGATCGGCCATCAGTTGCTGCTCCGCCGCCAGCAGCGCCTCACCCGTGCTGGTGCCTGCGGGCGCCGCGAACAGGCCGTTGATCAGGCGGCCGGTGGCGTTGAAGTCGTCCGGCGCGGGCCAGTGGCTCGCCAGCACCGAGCGCCCGCCCGCGCCGATGAACGCGCGCACCAGCCCTTCGAGCGCCGCGCCGCCGCCGGTCGCCACGCCCGCCTCGCGGGTCGCCACGACGTCCGCCTGACCCGCCGTGTCGCAGGCCGAGAGGATCACCATGTCGGCATCGAGGTGGAGGTCGAAGATTTCGGCAAAGGTCAGCAGCCCGTCCGAATCCCCGGTGCCGAACGAAGTCAGCAGCGCCGGCCGCGTGGGACACGCCGGCTGCGGCGGGGTGACGAGGCCGTGGGTGGCGAAGTGAAGGATGCGGAAGGTGTCGAGGTCGCGGCGGCCCTTGATCGCGCTGTCGGTGAACGCAGACCCGGTCATCAGGTCGGTCCCCTCGCCGGTCAGCAGCGTGCGCGCCTTGAGCAGTTCTTCATCGGAAATCGGCCGGTCCCACGCCGCCAGCGGCCAATCGCAGCCCGAGGCCGCCGCGCCGCCCGCGCCGCGCGAGCCGGACGAGGCCTGCGCCTTGGTCACCACCGCGTTATGGCCGAGACCGAGGTAGGCCTCCTTGGCCTGGCTCAGCGGCTGCTTGCGCGCATCCATGAACGAGCGCGCCGAAACCGAGGTCGAGACCAGCTTGTCCTTGCCCAGCCAGTTCACCATCGTCATGTCGAAGGGATCGCCTTCGGGGCTGTCGGCCTGCTTGATGTACGCCTGCATCGAGGCGTCGTCGGCGACCAGCAGGTTGACCGGCAGCTTGAGCATCGCCCCGTCGGGCTCGAAGATCAGGTGGCGCACGCCCGCGAGGTCGGAGGCCACCGGCCCGAACAGCGCGACATAGACCGCCCGCGCGCTTTCGATGTCGAAGGCCGAGGTGATGTACTGCTTGCCGTCGTACTTCGAAATCGAATCGCGCATCTTGTCGACCGCGGCTTCGAGCTCCGGCCCGGTGATCGCGGCGCGGTAGCCGACCGCCTTGTCCTTGGTGGCGAAGTAAACGAACACATCGGGCCCGAGCACCGCCATCTTGGCATAGCCCTCGCCCGCGGCAAGGCCCTGCTGGAGTTCGTCCTGAGGGATCGCACGCTGCGAGACGACCCGGTACCGGGCATAGTTGGCGAGGTTGATGACCGTCGCCTGCTCCTGCTGCTCGAGCCCCTGGATCTGCTGGGTGAGCCCGGCGATCTCGTCCTTGCGCGAGCCGGCGTCCTCCAGCCGCGACAACGCCGCGAGCTGCATCCGCGCCTTCTCGATCGAGCGGGTCAGGCTTATCGACTGGCGGAACAGGCGCGCCGCCTCGTCGCTGCCGCCCGAAAGCTCGCGCGAGAGCACCGCCTGCGTCTCGGCAACGCCGGGGCGGACGAGGATCTGCGAGGCGGCGAAGAAGTCCGCATTGGCCGACTGGTCCGTTCCTGCGCGCGCGATCAGTAGGTCGAAATACGGCGCCATCTGCCGCGACAGCCCGGACAGCGCATTGCGCCGCTCGACCGACCGCGAGACGACATCGCGGTACAGCGCCAGCGCCTCGTCGCCCTTGCCGTGGCGAGTGAGGAACGCGGCAAGGCGCGCCTGCCCGGCGGCATAGCTGCGCGATTCCGGATACTGCACGCCGACGATCTCGAGCGCTGAGCGCAGCAGCCCTTCGGCGCTGTCGATCTTGCCCTCGCTCTCGTCGATCTCGGCGAGCTCGGTAATCATCTGCGAGCGCATCTTGACGATCGAGACGACCCGGCCGTTGCGCACGGCGATGGCCGAGGTGAGGCCGGCGCCGAGCGCCTGGCGTGCCTCGTCGTTGCGGCCGAGAAGGCGCAGCGCCGAGCCGCGCAGGTGCTGGGCCTGCGCATCGAGGATCGCCGCACGCTCGTCGTCGGTGAGCTTGAGGTCGTCGATCAGGCCGAGCGCGTTGGTCCCGGTGTCGGCCAGGTTGATCCGCTTGACCAGCGCCGGGGTCAGTTCGCCGGTCTGGCGCAGCGTGTCCGCGCCCATCGCCGCCGTCGCCTTGAGCGGCTGGCCGAGACGGGCCAGCGCCTCCTCGAACTTGTCCTGGTTGAGCAGGTGGATCGTCTCGTAATTGCGGCGCAGGCGCTCCACGACGCCCGAGCCGGCCGGGAGCGCATCGGCGCTGGCAAACAGGCGGTCGGCCTCGGCGAACTGGCCGAGGTTCGAGCGCTGGAGCGCGGCGTTGACGAGAAACTCGACCCGGTCGATCCCCGCCGCGTCGCCGGCCAGCCGCTGGTCGAGTGTTTCGAAATAGGCGGCGGCGTCGGCGTAGTCGCCCGAGTTGTTGCGGCGATACCCTTCCGCCAGCGCGGTCGCCGGATCGAGCGTCAGCGCCTGGATGCGGGCGTAAGCCTCGCTGTCGTCGATCGAGGTGGTCGCCACCTCGATCGGCTCCTCGATCAGCTTGCCCGCCATGATCGAACGCATCGCGAGGTCGAGCGCGCCGTGATACGCGGTGAAACCCTCGACGAAATAGCTGGTCTTGCCGCGATCGGCCCGGGCCAGTTCATACGCGAGGTCGGGATTCTGCCAGCGGCATTTCTGCCCGGTCGGCGCTTCCTTGTAGCCGACGTCGGACAACCCGGCCGAGCAGGCGACGTTGGTGCCGCGCCGGTCGATCAGGCGGCGGACCGGATCCTCGCCCGAATTGCGCAGCGCAAAGATGTAACCCACCGGCAGCGCCGAATCGCGGCAGACGACCGCCCAGGTCCGGTCGAACGGGGTCTTGTTGGCCACATCGTCGGCCCGGCTCTGCACCTGGCACAGGGCGTTGCCGCCACCGCTGCCGAGCGGGAAGCTGTCGCGCAGGAGGAGCGGCAGGTCCTGCGCCGCGGCCGGTGCCGCCAGCCCGAACGTGGCCGCACCCGCCGCAAGGGCGGTACCCAGCGTCAATAGCGCCCTCAAAGGACGATGTCGCATCTCACGCTCCCCAGTGCCGCGACGGAGACCAGCCCCCGCCTGCGATGTACCGATGCGACCCGGCAGCCATGTTTATGGATTGGGAAGCTTCATAGGCCCAATCCGCGCCCGCTGCCAAGGGTTAGAACTGAGCCCAGATCAGCCAGCGCGGCCGCGATCTATCCGGGGAAGCCTTCCCATGTAATGCTTTCCGACACAGGGGCGCGGGGGACAGGGAAGCAGTTGACCGGCGCAGCGGCGTCGCGGTGGCCGATGGCGAGCCCGCAGAAGAAAATGTGGTCGCCGGGAATCCCGAAATTCGCGCGGATCTGCGGGCTGTAGACCGCCCACGCCTCCTGCGCGCAGCTGTCGAGCCCCTCCTCGCGCAGCAGCAGCATCACGGTCTGCAGCCACATCCCTATGTCCGACCACTGTGGCGGGCCCATGTAGCGCGGCGTGTGGACCAGCATCAGCACCGGCGCGCCGAACGCGCGGAAGTTGGCGGAAAACTGCGCGAGCCGGCCCTTCTTGTCCTCGCGGCCAATGCCGAGCGCCGCGTACATCGCCTCGCCCACGCCGAATCGGCGGGTCTCGTAAGCTCCGGACAGTTCCGGCGGATAGACGTGGTATTCGGGCTGGTGCCCCGCACGGCCCAGCGCAAAGGCCTTCTCGCAATCGGCAAACAGGCGCTGCAGCGGCTCGCCGGTGGCGACGATCGCGTTCCACGGCTGGGTGTTGCCGCCAGAGGGCGCGCGCTGGGCTTTCTCCAGCACGCGCTCGATCACCGCGCGTTCGACCGGCTGGTCGGTGAACAGGCGGACCGAACGGCGCGTGGCGACGGCTTCGCTGACGTCCATCTAATCAGAAGCCAAGGAAACGGACGTGGCCGTCGAGCGGCACGCGCTCGCGCTCGAACTGGTTAACCGGCGCGGCGCGGTCGCCCTCGCCGATGGCGATGCCGCAGAAGAAGATGTGGCTCTCGTCCGACACGCCGATGAAGTCCTTGATGACCCGGGCGTAGAGCGACATGAATTCCTGCGGGCAGGTGTCCAGACCCTCTTCGCGGAAGAGCAGCATGATCGTCTGCAGCCACATGCCCACGTCCGACCACTGCGGCGGCCCCATCCGCCGGTCGAAATAGACCAGCAGCAGCGCCGGCGCGCCGAACGACAGCGCGTTGTTCTTCACGAAGTCCGCCCGGGCATCAGCGTTGGCACGGCCGATCCCCATGGCCGTGTACATCGACGCGCCGACCTGCTGGAGCCGCGCCTTGCACTCCGGGATCACCTCGGGATCGCTGAAGCTGTACTCGATCGGGTCTTGCGGAGGGGTGACGAGGAGGATTTCCTGCAGCTTCTTCAGCGGCTCCCCGGAGACCACCGTCGCCTCCCACGGCTGGAAATTGCACCCCGACGGCGCCCACCGCGCCTTGTCGAGCACCCGGCGGATGGTTTCGAGCGGAACGGGCGTGTCCTTGAACAGCCGGATCGAACGGCGCGAGAGGACGGCTTCGGTGACGGTGCTGGCGGTATCCATGGGCGGTTTAATTGGTCAGTTAAACCACTGGCGTCAAGCCTGTCGGCGATCGCAAGCTGGACCAGCCACCACACGCCGTGATAGGGCATTCGATATCAACAGGGGGTACTATGCGCCACTTAGCGATTTCGATTTTGGCTTCGGCTTTTTATATTGCCGTGCCTGCAAGCGCTCAGGTTTCGCTTGACGGCAAGAACAGCGAACTCACCCAAGGCAATGTTCAACTTAATATGCGCGTTGGCCAAACGACAAAGGCCGATGTGCTTGAAGTTTTCGGTGCCCCGAACATCACGACGCGAGATGGAAGCGGACAAGAAGTCTGGTCCTATCAGCGCCATGCTACCGTTTCCAAATCAAAGGAGAAGGATAGCTTTTGGACTATCCTACTCGTCGGCGGGAGCAGCAAGGCCAGCGGGTTCTCGCAAACGAGCAGAACAATGACACTGATTATTAAGTTTAACTCGGATGATGTCGTAACCGACTTCCGCAGCCGCACGAGTGATTTCTGATGAAGATTTTTTTCCGAAACCTATTGATTGCTATCGCAGCTCTTGGCTTCGCAGCATCCCACGCTCCTGCCTTCGCGAAGAAAAAACAGCCGGAACTGACGCCGCTCGAATTGCAGGCATTGCAGTCGCGAGAATTTGAAGTCAGCAAGGAAAACCTTTTCGGCGCCGTGATGACCGTTGTGCAGGACCTTGGCTATCAGGTCCAATCGGCAGATGTGCAGACCGGTCTGATTACGGCAACTAGTGCGGTTGAACAGAAAACAAGTTTTTTCGAGGCACTGGGGGGTGGTCGCTCGAGCGCTATTACTCGCATGACCGCGTACATCCAGAACCTTCCGAACGGCATGTCTCGCGTCCGACTCAACTTTATGTATAGTAAAACGTCGCAGGGACTATACGGTCAGGCTTCACAACAGGATAAGCCGATCCTCGATGCGGTTGTGTATCGCAATGCTTGGGACAAAATCGATGAAGCTCTATTCGTGTTTGGTGCGATGGAGCCTTCTGTTGCTCCGCAGTCATCCTCTTCACAGCCAGCGCCTATCGAAAACAAAGCGGGCGACGCGACTGTCGAAGCAGGCACGTCAAAAACAGCGACCAACTGATTCGTTCTCTCCGAAATGAAAGCAGTCCTTCTAGACAATCCCGCCATTCGAAGTTTCCTTGAAAGTCGCAATATGACGCAAGGAAGCTTCGAATGGGCAAATTTTCCAATGCCTTATTGATAAGCCTGTCGCCCACCTTAGCGATTGTGCCTGCAAGTGCGACGC
This sequence comes from Novosphingobium sp. FW305-C-111, assembly GCF_058783565.1. Lineage (NCBI taxonomy): Bacteria > Pseudomonadati > Pseudomonadota > Alphaproteobacteria > Sphingomonadales > Sphingomonadaceae > Novosphingobium > Novosphingobium sp. FW305-C-111. Next base: position 36,829 of record NZ_JBYSYP010000006.1, on the reverse strand, counting down.
CCGAGAAAAGCGTTGGATTGCTAGCCTTAATGCCAACTCCCGCACTCGGAAAAGTAGGTCCGAAAAAGGCCGGACTGGCGTGCTTGCCTAACGGATCCGTATCGGCGGTAGACTTTGTCCGGGTCGCGGATGAGTTCGCTACGCCACTCGCAGACCTCCTAGCCAATCGCGGCTACAAAGTGACACGCGAAGCCGCCAAGAGCAGTCCGGTCTCAGTTAGCGTTCAATTAATCGGAATCGACGCGTCTATTTGCGCCCCATCATGGGGACTCGGCGATAAATCCAGCGTAAAAGGCCATGTTAGGTTTCTTTTCCATTGGACAGTCAGAAGAGACGGAATGTCGTTGGTCGAGACGGACCAATCCGTGTTGGTGGACACCAAAACTGTTGGTCGAAAGCTTCAGACTACAGAGTTTCTAGCGCAGATCATCGTGCCTCTAGCTGACCAATTCGAAAATCTGGTCGGCTAGGCCGCGCCACCTCAATCGTCGTCGAACAGCCCGGCCAGCTGCTCGACCATCGTTCCGCCGAGCTGTTCGGCGTCCATGATCGTCACCGCGCGGCGGTAATAGCGGGTGACGTCGTGGCCGATGCCGATGGCGACGAGCTGGACCGGGGATTGCTTTTCAATCCATTCGATCACTTTCCTCAAGTGCTGCTCGAGGTAGCCGGCGCTGTTCACCGACAGCGTCGAATCGTCGACCGGCGCGCCGTCTGAGATGACCATGAGGATGCGGCGGTCCTCGGGGCGGGCGAGCAGGCGGGCGTGGGCCCACAGCAGCGCCTCGCCGTCGATGTTTTCCTTGAGCAGGCCCTCGCGCATCATCAGCCCGAGGTTGCGCCGCGCGCGGCGCCAGGGTTCGTCAGCTTTTTTGTAAACAATGTGGCGCAAGTCGTTGAGACGGCCCGGTTGTCCCGGCTTCCCATTGGCCAGCCATTTCTCCCGCGACTGCCCGCCCTTCCACGCCCGGGTGGTGAAGCCGAGGATCTCGGTCTTGACCCCGCAGCGTTCCAGCGTGCGGGCCATGATGTCGGCACTGATCGCCGCGATCGAGATCGGGCGGCCGCGCATCGAACCGGAGTTGTCGATCAGCAGGGTGACGACGGTGTCCTTGAACTCGATGTCGCGTTCGACCTTGTAGGACAGCGAGTGACCCGGCGAGATCACCACGCGGGCGAGCCGGGCGGCGTCGAGCAGGCCCTCTTCCTGGTCGAAGTCCCAGCTGCGGTTCTGCTGCGCCATCAGCTTGCGCTGCAAGCGGTTGGCGAGCCGGGTGACCACGCCCTGCAGACCCTTGAGCTGGGTGTCGAGATAGGCGCGCAGTCGGGTCAGCTCGTCCTCGTCACACAGCTCGGTCGCACCGACGATCTCGTCGTATTCCTCGGTATAGGCGCGGTAATCGAAGCCGTCGGGGATGTCGGCCCAGTTGCTGCGGGGGCGGGTGGGAAGCATCCCGTCCTCGCCCTCTTCCGACATGTCGGCGTCGTCGGAATCGTCGGGCCGTTCGACCTGCGCCTCGCTGTCGCTGTCCTCGTCGCCTTCGGTGGCGTCGGCGGCAACTTCTGTGGGCTGGTCCTCGGCGCTCGATTCGGAGCTGTCCTGGTCCTCGTTCTCGTCCTCGTCCGAGGCGTTTTCGTCGGGGTCGGTTTCCGGCTGGTCGAGATCCTCGGTCCGGGTGAGGTCGAGGTGACGCAGCAGGTCGAGCGTGACCGACTGGAATGCCTTCTGGTCGTCGAGCGAACCGGCCAGTGCGGCGAAGTCCTCGCCGGCGCGATCCTCGATCCAGTTTCGCAGCATCTGCGTGCCGGCCCTGGCCGCCTCGGGCACCGGCTGCCCGGTCAGCTTCTCGCGCAGGAGCAGGGACAGCGCGGTCTGGACCGGCACGTCCTCCGCGCGCTCGGCCCGCGCGATGGGATCGGACAGCGTGCGCATCTGCAGCGAGGCGTCGAGGTTCTCGCGCATCCCGGCATAGCTGTTGGCGCCCAGCGCCTCGAACCGCACTTGCTCGACCGCGTCGTAACAAGCCCGTGCAACCGCTTCGGAAGGAAGGCCTTTTGCGTGGAGATCGGGATTGTGATGGCGCAGCCGCAGCGCCATCGAATCGGCAAACCCGCGCGCTTCGGCGACCTGCCCCGCGGGCAGGTTGCGACCCGGCATCGGCACGCGGAAGTTGCCGCCCGACTGCGCCGGGGCGTCGGCCGTCCACGCCACCTCGATTTCCGGTTCGCCGGACACGGCGCGAGCGGTGCCGGCCAGCACCGAGCGGAAGCGGTCGAGGGGGGTCTCTTCAGCCATGGAAGTCCGTGATTATCCGATGCTCTGCCCGGTCTTCGCCCAGTCGGCGAGGAAGCCCTCGATACCCTTGTCGGTGAGGACGTGCTTGAACATCGCCTTGATGACGGAGGGCGGCGCGGTCATCACGTCGGCGCCGATCTTTGCGGCTTCGAGCACGTGGACCACGTGGCGGACCGAAGCGACGAGGATTTCGGTCTGGAACGCATAGTTGTCGTAGATCAGGCGGATGTCGCGGATCAGTTCCATCCCGTCGAAGCCGTTGTCGTCGTGGCGGCCGACGAACGGCGAGATGAAGGTCGCCCCCGCCTTGGCCGCGAGCAGCGCCTGGTTGGCCGAGAAGCACAGCGTGACGTTGACCATCGAGCCGTCGCCGGTCAGCGCCTTGCAGGTCTTGAGCCCGTCGATCGTCAGCGGCACCTTGATGCAGACGTTGTCCGCGATCTTCCGCAGGATTTCCGCCTCGCGCATCATCCCTTCGTGATCGAGCGCGACGACCTCGGCCGAGACCGGCCCGTCGACCAGCGCGCAGATTTCGCGGGTCACCTCGATGAAGTCGCGGCCCGACTTGGCGATCAGCGAGGGGTTGGTGGTCACCCCGTCGAGCAGGCCGGTGGCGGCGAGCTCCTGGATGTCGGCGATTTCGGCGGTGTCGGCGAAGAACTTCATGGGGCTGCGGCTTTCCGTGCGAGCAGGACGATTCCCTGCTGCCTATAGGAACAGCCGCAAGCCGTGGCAAACGCGCCGACGCGCCTTGTCAGAGCGCCGAGGCCGCGCCGAACACGCCGATCAGCACGGGATCGCGGGTCGCGCGCGGATCGGCGCGGATTGCCGCTTCCTCAATGCCGATCTCGCTCCAGATCGCATCGTTCACGCCCGTCGAGAAATTGCGCGACGCCTGGCCGATGTCGACCCCCGTCAGCGCGGCGAGCACCTGGCCGACCAGCGGGTCCTGCGCGGTGCGCAGGGCGTCGCCCACTTCAGGTGACATCGCCTCTATGAGGCTCATCCCCATGTTTTCGCGCAGGAACCCGGTCGCCGCAGTCGGCCCGCCGCGGACCAGCGCGACCGCGTTCTCGATGCCGATGGTGCGCACCGTGTCGGCGACGATCGGGGCGACGCGGTACGATCCGCGCACCGCGACGTCGGCGAGCGCCACCTCCAGCCGGCTCTTGAACAGGTTCGACGTCAGGATCCGCGAGAGGACGTCGCCGCGCGTGCCGAGCAGGTTGGCGAGACCGATCCGGTCGATCGCGTCGTCCCAGTATCCGCCCGGCGCGGTCAGGCGGTCGAACGCGCGCTCGCTCGACAACACGAGCAGGCGGCGGATCGCCTCGGTGAAGCTGAACCCGCCATAGCTGGCGCAGGCCGGCAAGGCGAGGATCGAGGCGGCGCCGAGCCCGCCAAGGAAAAGCCGACGGGTGGGCAGCGCGCCTGGGGTCCCGGTCATCGCGTTATTCTCCTCTTCTCGTATCGCGGGGCTTTCGCCGCGCCGTCGCCGCGCCATATAGGCAGGGCAAGATGAACCGCGTCCGATGCCTTGTCTTCAACGCCGCACTCGGGCCGCTGGATTACCGCGTTCCGGAGCACCTGTCGGTCGAGTTCGGCAGCGTGGTGGTCGCGCCGCTGGGCCCACGGCAAGTGATCGGGGTCGTGTGGGAGCCGGAACGCCTGCCGGGAACCGAGGTTCCGGACAGCCGCCTGCGCCCCCTTCTCGACGTGCTGCCGGTGCCCGCCCTGCCCGCGCCCTTGCGCCGCCTGATCGAATGGACCGCCGACTACTATCTCGCCCCGCTCGCCGCAGTGGCCCGCATGGCGCTGTCGAGCAGCGCGGCGCTCCGGGGCGGTGGCACGGTCACCGAATACCGCCTGACCGGGCACGAGCCGGCACGGCTCACCCCGCAGCGGCTCCAGGCGATCGACCTGCTGCAGCACGAACAGGCAACGATCCGCGAGCTGGCCGATATCGCCGGGGTTTCCGAAGGCGTTCTGCGGGGGATGGTCAACGCCGGGATCCTCGAGCCCGTGAGCGTCGACAGCGACCGGCCCTATCCCGAACCGGACCCGGACCATGTCCACGCGGAACTGAACGACACCCAGCAGGCGGTTGCCGACAAGTTCGTCGCCGCGGTCCGCACGCACGCCTTTGCCCCGTTCCTGCTCGACGGGGTGACCGGTTCGGGCAAGACCGAGGTCTATTGCGAGGGCATCGCGGAAGCGCTGCGCGAAGGCCGGCAGGTGCTCGTACTGCTCCCCGAGATCGCGCTCACCGAAAGCTTCCTCAAGCGGTTCGAGGCGCGTTTCGGGGTCGCGCCGGTCAAGTGGCACTCCTCGCTCAAGCAGTCCGAGCGGCGGCGGGCGTGGCGGGCCATCGCCTTTGGCGGGGCAAAAGTGGTGGTCGGCGCGCGCTCGGCGCTGTTCCTGCCCTTCCGGAAGCTCGGCCTGGTCGTGGTCGACGAGGCGCACGAGATCTCGTTCAAGCAGGACGACGGGGTGCGCTACAACGCCCGCGACGTCGCGGTGATGCGCGCCCGGTTCGAAAGCGTGCCGGTGATCCTCGCCAGCGCCACCCCGGCGCTCGAAAGCCTGCAGATGGCCGAAGCCGGGGTCTATGAGCGTGTCGTCCTGCCCGATCGTTTCGGCGGGGCGGAGATGCCGGAGATCGCGGTGGTCGACCTGCGCGAGCAGCAACCGCCGCGCGGGCACTGGCTCGCGCCGCCGGTGGTCGCCGCGCTCAAGGAGCGGCTGGCGCGGGGCGAGCAGTCGCTGCTGTTCCTCAACCGCCGCGGCTATGCGCCGCTGACCCTGTGCCGCAACTGCGGCTTCCGCTTCCAGTGCCCGAACTGTTCGGCCTGGCTGGTCGAGCACCGCCTGTCGCGCCGGCTCGCCTGCCACCACTGCGGGCACGAGACCCCGCCGCCCGGCAAGTGCCCCGAATGCGGCGAGCGCGATTGCCTCGTCGCCTGCGGCCCGGGCGTCGAACGGATCGCCGACGAGGTCGCAGAAATCCTTCCGGAAGCGCGGGTTGCGCTGGTGACTTCGGACACGCTGACAAGTCCCGAGAAGGCCGCCGAGTTCGTCGAGCAGGTGGGTGCCGGGGCAATCGACGTGATCGTCGGCACCCAGCTCGTCACCAAGGGCTACCACTTCCCCGAACTGACCCTGGTCGGCGTCGTCGATGCGGACATGGGGCTGGAGGGCGGAGACCTCCGCGCCGCCGAGCGCACGTACCAGCAGATCGCCCAGGTTGCCGGGCGTGCCGGGCGCGGGGAGAAGCCCGGCGAGGTCCTGATCCAGACCCGCCACCCCTCGGCCCCGGTGATCGAGGCGCTGGCGAACGGCGACCGCGAGGCGTTCTACACCGCCGAGGGCGACGCCCGCCGCGAGATCGGCGCACCGCCGTTCGGGCGCTGGGCGGCGATCATCGTCTCGAGCGAGGACGAGGCCGAAGCGCGCGACGCCGCCCGCGCCATCGGCGGCACCGCGCCGAACCTGCCGGACGTGCTGGTGCTCGGCCCGGCCCCTGCCCCGCTCTCGCTGCTGCGCGGGCGCTACCGCTACCGCCTGCTGATCAACGCCCGCCGCTCGACCGAGCTGCAGAAGATCATCGCCCGCTGGCTGGAGCCGCTCAAGTTCCCGCAAGGGGTTCGCATCGGGGTGGATATCGACCCGTACAGCTTCGTATGACCGGACCGCTGCTCATCCCCATCCTCGGCGACCAGCTGAGCCACGGCCTCGCCAGCCTCGCCAGCAGCGATCCCGCGGGCAGCGTGGTGCTGATGATGGAGGTGTGGGAAGAGGCGACCTATGTCCGCCACCACAAGGCGAAGATCGCGCTGGTGTTTTCGGCCATGCGCCACTTCGCCGCCGAGCTTCGCGAACGCGGCTGGACGGTCGACTACGTCGCGCTCGACGCGCCGGACAACAGCGGCTCGCTCGAAGGCGAGATCGTGCGCGCCCTGTCTCGCCATGGTGCGCGCGGAGTGCGGATGGTCGAGCCCGGCGAATGGCGGCTGGCGCAGATCGTCGCCGGCTGGCCGCAGCGGCTCGGCTGCCCGGTCGAAATGCTCGACGACGACCGCTTCCTCTGTTCGGTCGCGGCATTCCGGGGATGGGCCGAGGGCCGCCGCGAATGGCGGATGGAGTGGTTCTACCGCGAAATGCGCCGCCAGACGGGGCTGCTCATGGAGGGCGGCCAGCCGATGGGCGGCCGCTGGAACTTCGACGCCGAAAACCGCAGCGGTCCGGCCAAGGGCCTGGCCGGACCAGGCACGCCGCGGTTCGCGCCCGACGAGACGACCCGCACGGTGATCGAGCTGGTCGAGCAGCGCTTCGGCGGTCACTTCGGATCGCTCGCGCACTTCAACTGGCCGGTCACCGCAGCGGAGGCGGAATTGGCCGCGGAGGACTTCTTCACCCACCGCCTGCCCTCGTTCGGCCAGTGGCAGGACGCAATGGTCCGGGGCGAGGATTCGCTGTTCCATGCCCTTCTTTCGCCGGCCATCAACCTCGGCCTGCTCGATCCGCTGGCGCTATGCCGCCGCGCCGAGATCGAATACCATCGTGGCAACGCCCCGCTTGCAGCCGTCGAGGGGTTCGTCCGCCAGGTCATCGGCTGGCGCGAGTATGTCCGCGGGGTCTATTGGCTCACGATGCCCGGCCTTGCCGAGGCCAACGGCCTTGGCGCAAGGCGGTCACTGCCGGAGTTCTACTGGACCGGTGAGACCGACATGGCGTGTCTCGCCGATTGCGTCCGGGCGACGCGCGACAATGCCTATGCCCACCATATCCAGCGGCTCATGGTACTGGGGAACTTCGCACTCCTCGCCGGGATCCGGCCGCAGGACGTCGCCGCCTGGTTCCTGGTGGTCTATGCCGACGCCTACGACTGGGTCGAACTGCCCAACGTCGCCGGGATGGCGCTGTTTGCCGACAAGGGCCGGCTGGCGTCGAAGCCCTACGCCGCGAGCGGGGCCTACATCGACCGGATGAGCAATTACTGCGGATCGTGCCGCTACAGCGTCAAGCGCAAGACCGGGCCGGACGCCTGTCCGTTCAATGCGCTCTACTGGCACTTCCTGGCGCGCAACCAGGAGACGCTGAAAGGCAACCGGCGGCTCGCCAATCCCTATGCGACGTGGGCGCGGATGAGCGCCGACAAACGGTCGGAATACCTCGCCAGCGCCGAGGCGTTCCTTGCCACGCTCGAACCCGCGGCGCCGGGCTGGGCCCGCGCAGTCGACCCCGGTTCGCAGGACTGATAGCACCTCCACCAACGAGAGGAGAATCGCCAATGCTCACCGTCCACCACCTGCGCGTGTCCCAGTCCGAGCGGATCGTCTGGCTCTGCGAGGAGCTGGGGATCGACTACGACCTCAAGCTCTACGATCGCCGCGCCGACAACCGCATGGCCCCCGACGAGTACAAGGCGCTGCACCCGATGGGCATCGCGCCGGTCATAACCGACGGCGACTTCGTGCTCGGCGAGAGCGGGGCGATCTGCGACTATGTCTGCGCCAAGTACGCGGGCGGCGCGCTGGTCCCGGCGGCCGACGATCCCGACTTCGCCGACCACCTGTTCTGGTTCCACTGGTCGAACGGCACGTTCATGGCGACGCTGATGATGCAGCTCGCGGTGACCTTCGCCGGGGGCGACCCGGCGGCGGGCTTCGTCGGCGAGCGGGCGCGGATCTGCTGGGAGATGGTCGAGCAGCGGCTGGGCGAAACCCCGTTCTTCGGCGGGCGCAACCTGACCACTGCCGACATCATGATGGGCTATATCCTCACCACCAGCCGCGCTTTTCGCAACATGTCGATCGACCACCTGCCCAAGGTGAAGGCCTACCTCGCCCGCATCGGCGAACGCCCGGCCTATCGCCGCGCGATGGCGAAGGCCGAGCCAGGGACCGAGCCGATGCTCAGCTGAGGGTCAGGCTTCGAGCAGGGCAGCCGCCTGTAGCAGGCGGTTGCCGTGGTCGGCTTCCTCCTTGCCGTTGAGCGTGAACTGGCGCGCCGCTTCCGCATTGCCGATGCTCGCCGCCCAGCTCTCGTAGAGCTTCTCGCCGCCGAACTCGCTTTCGGCAACCTTGCGCAGAGCCTCGGCGGACAGCGCCGTGGACGGCAGCGGGCCGCCTTGCAGAAACGGGTTGTCCTCGGCCGCCGGTGGCGGGAAATCCTCGCCGCTGATCGCGAGGATGGCCTTCGACACACGGTGGGCGTGCGCCATTTCCTCGCGGCCGTTGTGGTGGAGGAGGTCGATCACGCCGGGATGGTCCGTCCCCTCGGCCATCTTGCGGTAGAGCTCCAGCCCCGCCGCCTCGACCAGCACCATCACCTTGAGATCGACCAGGCTTGGAGACGTTGTGCCGTTGATCTGCGCAAAAGCCTCCCCCAGCGTCCGTGCGCCGCCTTCCGGAATCTCCGCCATGCCTGTCATCTCCCTATTGCGGGGGGAGTTTCGCCTTCCACCACCGCGGCGCGCGGATCTCGCCCATGTTCGCCGCCTTGCGCAAGAGGAATAGTCCGGTCGCCGTGGTGACCGCCATCGCCACGACCGACGCCTCCAGCCCGAATGCGCCGCCGGTCAGCAGGTCTGACCCGCTGCGGGTGGTGATGAGCAGGCCGTTGGACTCGCCGGTCCCGGAAATCGGGATGGAATAGACCCACCCTTGCGTGAAGTTCCACGCGGCGTGGATGCCGATGGCCAGCCACAACCGGCGGGTGACCAGATAGGCCGCGCCGAGCAGGATGCCCGCCTCGACCGCGATGGCGAAGGCCGCGAAAAGAGTAGCCTCCGGATTGGCCATGTGGGCAAGGCCGAAGAACGCCGAGGTCGCTGCCAAGGCGCCGAAAGTGCCGACCAGCGGCTCGAGGTGGCGCAGGACCACCCCGCGGAAGATGACTTCCTCATAGAAGCCGGAGAAGATCGCGATCGCCAGCATCTCCCACAGGTTGCCGATGCCGCGCACGCCCTCGATCCGGAACCCGCCGAGCAGGGCGACCCCCGCAGTGGCGGCACTGAACAGTGCAAAGCCGAGCAGCAGGCCGCGCCCCAGTTCGCCCGCCGCGCCGTTCAGCGCGAGCTCCGGTCCGGGGCCCTCGAGCTTGTCGCGATAAAGCCGCCACGCCCCGAACCCGACCAGCGCGCCGGCGAAGGCCACGACCGGCATCAGCGGTGCGCCGACCTTGTTCGACAGCCCGGTCACGAACATCGTCAGCCCATAGAGCACGACGAACAGCACGAACCCGATCGCCAGCATGCTGGCCGGGTGCGTGACGAAGCGCCGGAACCTGCCCGGCTGCGCTACTGGCGTGATCGCGTCCATTATTCCCCCTCGGTCCGTTCCTTGTCGAGCAGCTTGCGCTTGATCTCGAGCCCATAGGCATAGCCGCCAAGGCTCCCGTCGGACCGGATCACCCGGTGGCACGGGATCAACACCGCGACGTTGTTCGCCCCGTTGGCCGATCCCGCCGCGCGCACCGCACCTGGATTGCCCACCGCCGCCGCGATCTGCGCGTAAGTGCGGGTCTCGCCCGGCGGGATGCGCTGCAGCTCGCGCCACACCGCCTGCTGGAAGGCGGTGCCCTGAACGTCGAGCGGAATGTGGACCGACGCCTTCGGTGCCTCGACGAACGACACGACTTCAGAGAGCAGCGCGGAGAACGCCTCGCCCCCCTCGACCAGCGTTGCCCGGGGGAAACGCTGCCGCAGCGCCTCGACGCCCTCGTTGAAGGAAAGCCTGCAGACGCCCTTGTCGGTCGCCGCGACCAGCATGTCGCCGAGGCTGGTGGCGACCACTGCCCAGCGGATCGTCACGCCCGCCCCGCCATGGGCCCAGGCCGAAGGCGCCATGCCGAGCTTGCCGCCGGTCGCCTCGTAGAACCGCGAGGGTCCGGAGAACCCCGCGTCATAGATCGCGTCGGTCACCCTCGCCCCTTCGCTCAGCGCCTCCCGCGCCCGCTCCTCGCGCAAGGCACGGGCATAGGCTGCCGGAGAAAGGCCGGTGTGGCGGGTGAATACCCGCTGGAAATGAGCGGGGCTGTACCCGGCGTCGGCGGCAAGTCCTCCGAGCGCGAGCGGTTGCCCGGCGGCGCGAATCGCGGCGATGGCTGCAAGGACCGCCTTCTCGTCGCGCGAGACCGTGTCGGGCGAACAGCGCAGGCAGGGCCGCAAGCCTTCGCCCCGCGCCGCCTCGCCATCGGCAAGGAACCGCACGTTCTCGCGCCGGGGATGGCGCGCGGCGCACGAGGGGCGGCAGTAGATCCCGGTGGTCAGCACGCCGGTGACGAAGCGGCCGTCGAAGCTGCGGTCGCGCCGCAGCACCGCCTCCCAGCATTCGTCCGGAGCGAGTGGCGGGGCAAGTGGATCGGCGATCACTGGTCCGTCTCCCCGTGGCGGTCGATCCGCGCGGCGAAGCAGCCATGCGCGGCGTTGTGGGCGTGGATATAGGCGATTGCCGGGTTGGCGAACAGGTCGCGAATCTTCGCGTCCGCCTCACCCGGCAGCGCCAGCCGGGCATCCGCGAGATTGCCCGCCGCATCGAATCCGCGCAGGCCGAGCGGACGGCCCTCGAACACCGGCGGGACCGTATCGACGAACTCCGCCGGGTCCACGCTTTCGCGGACATAAATTGCATAGGCGCTGCGGTAGGGCGTCGCGACGTCATGGCTGACATGGTGGAGCAGGATCAGGGAATCACCGGCGCGGGCATCTTCGAGACTGATCCGGCACGGAAAGCCCCGGTCGGCGCTGGCGGTGACCCGGCGCGCGCCCCGGACCGCGAGGGCATCCTCGCCAAGTGCGAACAGCGGCTGGAACGGCTGCGGGTCGAGCCCGGCGATGCGATACGTCATAAGAGAGCTCCTTCGGTTTTCGGGCCCCTCCGTTACGGTCGATTCTCCTGCCTCGCGTCCCGCGGATTGCGCTCAAAGCGATTGAACCGCGCGCCCCAGCCGCTAGCATGGCCGCGATGCTCCGCTTCCTCCTCGCCCTGCTCGCCCTGTTCGCCGCCACGCCTGCCATGGCCGACCCCGGGGACATCGCCGCCGCCGGGCGCTCGGTCGTGCGGATCGTGCTGGTGTCGACCGATGGCGACTACTTCTACTACGTCGGCCACGGCTCGGGCATCGTCGTCGCGCCCAACACGATCGTCACCAACGCCCACGTGGTCGAAGGCGCGGTGGAGGACGACACGCTGACCCTCGCGGTCGTCCCGTCCGAGGGCAAGCGCGCCTACATGGCTCGCATCGTCGCCGTCTCGCAGCGCAACGATCTCGCCCTGATCAAGCTGACCGAGCCTTCGCAGATTCCCGCCGCCTCGCTGTTTTCGGGCGCGGTGACCGACAATGCCGAGGTCTTCGCGCTAGGCTATCCCAGCAACGTCGACCGGGCGCAGGGGCTTGGCCTGCAGCAGCTGATCCAGCCAACCGCAGCCGTGCCCGGTGTGGGCCATGTCTTCACCGGGCGGAAGGCAGGACCTTACGACGCGCTGCTCCACACCGCGTCGATCGGCTCGGGCAATTCGGGCGGGCCGCTGCTCGACGGCTGCGGGCGGGTGATCGGGATCAACGCTTCGGGCACGATCACCGACAACGGCACCGACGCGTCGTTCTATTTCGCGGTGTCGATGCGCGAGCTGCTGCCGTTCCTCTCCTCGCAAGGGATCAAGGCGCAGGTCGTCGGCACGCCGTGCCGCTCGATCGCCGATCTCAACCAGCTCGAATCGAAGCTGAGCGCCGAAGAGCAGGCCCGCCTCGCCGCCCAGCGCGATGCCAAGGCGAAGTCGGACGCCGCCGCGCGCGACAAGGCCCGGACCGAGGCCGAGCGGCAGGTGCTGACCGAGCGCGACAACCTCCTGGCACTGGCCGCGGTGCTGCTGGTCGCGGCGCTGGGTGCCGGCGGCGCTTCGCTGATGTTCTCGCAGCGGCAGGACGACCGCAAGTTCAAGATCGCCGGCGGAATCGCCGTCGCGCTGCTGCTCGCCGCGATCATCGCCTGGCTGCTGCGCCCCTCGCTCGCCTCGATCGACGACCGCACCGATGACCTGATGCCCGATGTCTCCGCAACCGCGACGGACATCGCCGACAAGGGCACCGGCAAGATGATCTGCGTGATCGACACCGAGCGCAGCCGGGTCACTGTCTCGGGGATAACCGACGTCCCGCTCGATTGGAGCGAGACCGGCTGCGTCAACGGCAAGACCCAGTACGGCCTCGGCGGCGACGGCTGGTCGCGGATCCTCGTGCCCAACAAGGAAGAGGCGATCTCGGTCAACAGCTATGACCCGGCGAGCCGCACCTACAAGGTCGAGCGCTACCTCGTCGGGCTCGACACGATGGAAAAGGCCCGCGCCGAACGCGGCAAGTTCAGCCCGCCGCAGTGCTCGGCCGGCGAAGAAGGTGCGCGCGCGCTCGGCCAGAGTCAGGCGGCGATCAAGGCGCTGCTGAGCGACCAGCCCAACGAGCGACTGATCTACCACTGCTCGCCGGCGCCTTGAGACGTAAAGGGTCTGGGCTACCCGCGAAGGCGGGTCCCCAGTCAGCGCCTCGCTTGCCCAGCTGGGCCCCCGCCTGCGCGGGGGCGCGTCAGCTTCCAATTACTCGGCGTGGTCTGATCACCCCGCCCCGCAGACGCTGAACAGTTCCAGCGTGCGCTTCAGCGCGAGGTCCGCGCTTTCCGGGTGATAATCCTTGCGGCGGTCGGAGTTGAAGCCGTGGCCCGCCTCGTAGGCAAAGATCGCCGCGGTGGGGTGGCCCTTCGCGATCAGCGTCTCGACCGGAGCGAAATCGACCAGCGGATCGAAGCGGCCGAAGTGGGCGATGGTCGGGCACAACGGCGGCTCGTCGGCGAACCGGGTGGCGACGAACCCGCCGTAATAACAGGACGCCGCCGCCAGGTCGGGGTTGGTCTGCGCGGTCCGCCATGCGACCGATCCGCCATAGCAGTAACCGACGATGAAGACCGGCCCCTTGTCCTTCAGCCATTCCACGCAGACCGCGGTGTCGGCGATGGACTGGTCGAAGTCGTGCTCCTCGCGCGCGATCTTGATCGCCCGGTCATAGCTGGGTCCGGCATACTCGGCGGCGAATCCGGGCTCCTCGCGGTCGAACAGGTTGGGGCTGAGGACCTCGAATCCTTCCGCGGCATATTCGTCGCAAAGTTCGCGGATATGGTCGGTCACCCCGAACACTTCCTGGACCAGCACCAGCCCGCCTTTGCGCGGTCCCTGGGGAACGACGTGATAAACCGGCATTTCATAGCCATCGGCCATCGCGACGCGGATCGTCTCGCCCTGCATTGCCATCCTCTCTCCTGCCCGCGTGGTCGCGGCACCCGAAGGCCTTTCGCCCATCTTGCATCGCAGCACAATCGTTGCTAGGCGCGCCCCCGTTCGGGGCCGTTGCGCAGCTTGCGCAGCACCTTGCCTTGCCGGTTTTCGAACCGGCTCACCATTGATGAAGGGACCCTAGGCGCGTGGAGAATTCCGGCGGCATCACGGCCAGCTTGGCAGGGCGCTACGCTTCGGCGTTGTTCGACCTCGCCCGCGAGCAGAATCTCGTCACCGCGGTGGAAGGCGATCTCGAAAAGTTCGGCCAGGCGATCCGCGAATCGGGCGATCTCGCCGCGCTGATCCGCAACCCGCAGGTCACCCGCGACACCGCCGGCAAGGCGATGGACGCCGTCGCCGGGGTGCTCGGCTCGGGTGAACTCACCAAGAAGTTTCTCGGCGTGCTCGCCGACAACCGCCGCCTCTCGGCCCTGCCCGACGTGATCCGCGCGTTCGCCGCGATCGCCGCCGCCCACCGCGGCGAGGTCACGGCCGAAGTCGTCACCGCGCACCCACTCGACGATTCGCAGCTTGCCGCGCTCACGGCCAGGCTCAAGGAAAGCGAAGGCCGCGACGTGAAGCTCAAGACACGGGTCGATCCCGAAATTCTCGGCGGGCTGATCGTCAAGATCGGCAGCCGGATGATCGACAGCTCGATCCGCACCCGCCTCAATTCTCTCGCCCAGGCGATGAAGGCCTGACCGGCCCAAAAGTTTCAGGAAGGACTGAACATGGAAATCCGCGCCGCTGAAATCTCGAAGGTCATCAAGGACCAGATCGCCAGCTTCGGCACCGAGGCCCAAGTCTCGGAAGTCGGGTCGGTGCTGTCGGTCGGCGACGGCATCGCCCGCATCCACGGGCTGGACAAGGTCCAGGCCGGTGAGATGGTCGAATTCTCCAACGGCGTGAAGGGCATGGCCCTGAACCTCGAAGCCGATAACGTCGGCGTCGTGATCTTCGGCTCGGACAGCGAGATCAAGGAAGGCGACGTCGTCAAGCGGACCGGCACCATCGTCGACGTCCCCGTCGGCAAGGGCCTGCTCGGCCGCGTGGTCGACGGCCTCGGCAATCCGATCGACGGCAAGGGCCCGATCGAATACACCGAGCGCAAGCGCGTCGAGGTCAAGGCCCCCGGCATCATCCCGCGCAAGTCGGTCCACGAACCGGTGCAGACCGGCCTCAAGGCGATCGACGCCCTCGTGCCGATCGGCCGCGGCCAGCGCGAACTGATCATCGGTGACCGCCAGACCGGCAAGACCGCCGTCGCGATCGACACCTTCATCAACCAGAAGGCGGTCAACGCCGGGACCGACGAAGGCAAGAAGCTCTACTGCATCTACGTCGCCGTCGGCCAGAAGCGCTCGACCGTCGCGCAGATCGTCCGCCAGCTCGAAGAGAACGGCGCGATGGAATACTCCATCGTCGTCGCCGCGACCGCTTCCGAGCCGGCCCCGCTGCAGTACCTCGCGCCCTACACCGGCGTGACCATGGGCGAATTCTTCCGCGACAACGGCATGCACGCCGTCATCGTGTACGACGACCTTTCCAAGCAGGCCGTCGCCTATCGCCAGATGTCGCTGCTGCTCCGCCGCCCGCCGGGCCGCGAAGCCTATCCGGGCGACGTGTTCTATCTCCACAGCCGCCTGCTCGAGCGCGCCGCGAAGATGAATGACGCCAACGGCAACGGAAGCCTCACCGCGCTGCCGATCATCGAGACACAGGCGGGCGACGTTTCGGCGTACATCCCGACCAACGTCATCTCGATCACCGACGGCCAGATCTTCCTCGAGACCGGCCTGTTCTATCAGGGCATCCGCCCGGCCATCAACGTCGGCCTCTCGGTGTCGCGCGTCGGCTCGTCGGCGCAGACCAAGGCGATGAAGAAGGTCGCCGGCTCGATCAAGCTCGAGCTCGCGCAGTACCGCGAAATGGCGGCCTTCGCGCAGTTCGGCTCGGACCTCGACGCTTCGACCCAGAAGCTGCTGAACCGCGGCGCGCGCCTGACCGAGTTGCTCAAGCAGGCCCAGTTCTCGCCGCTCGGCTTCGAGGAGCAGACGGTCGTGATCTTCGCCGGCACCAACGGCTACCTCGACGGCATCGCGGTCGACCGCGTCGGTGAATACGAGGCCGAGCTTCTCAGCTGGCTCCACGCCGAGCACGCCGACATCCTGTCGTCGATCCGCGATACCAAGGATCTCGGCGACGAGACCAAGGGCAAGCTGGTCGCGGCGCTCGACGCCTTCGGCAAGCAGTTCGCGTAAGCACATCTTCTGCCGTCACCCCGGCCTCCGAGCCGGGGTCCCGCTTCGGCGGCGGTGGAAGCAAGCGGGACCCCGGATCCGGTCCGGGGTGACGAATTAGAGGAACCGATAGAGTGGCTTCACTCAAGGAACTCAAAGGTCGGATCAACTCGGTCAAGTCGACCCAGAAGATCACCAAGGCCAAGCAGATGGTCGCCGCCGCCAAGCTCCGCAAGGCGCAGGCCGCGGCCGAGGCCGCGCGCCCTTATGGCGAGCGTCTCGCCAAGGTCATGGGCTCGATCGCCGGCAAGGTCGCGGGGCAGGACAACGCGCCCAAGCTGCTGCGCGGCACCGGCTCGGACCAGCGCCACCTCCTCGTCGTGGTCAACACCGACAAGGGCCTGTGCGGCGGCCTCAACTCGAACATCGTCAAGGAAGCCAAGGCCCAGGCCCGCGCGCTGATCGCCGCGGGCAAGGACGTCAGCTTCTACCTCGTCGGCAAGAAGGGCCGCGCGCCGCTGAAGCGCGAGTACCCGAACGGCGTCGGGCCGGGATACGACACCAGCACGGTGCGCACCCCCGGTTTCGAGGAAGCCGCCGCGATCGCCGACGAACTCGTCGCGATGTTCGAAGTCGGCAAGTTCGACGTCGCCCACCTCGTCTCGCCGGTGTTCAAGTCGGCGCTGGCGCAGGACCCGCAGACGGTTCAGCTCCTCCCGGTTCCCGCCCCCGCCGCCGCCTCGACCGACGCGGTCGTGGAGTATGAGCCGGGCGAGGAGGAAATCCTCGAGGAACTGCTGCCCCGCTACGTCAAGACCCAGCTGTTCGGCGCGCTGCTCGAACGCGAGGCTTCGGAACAGGGCGCGTCGATGACCGCAATGGACAACGCGACGCGCAATGCGGGCGAGCTGATCAACAAGCTCACCATCCAGTACAACCGCAGCCGCCAGGCCGCGATCACCACCGAACTCATCGAAATCATCGCTGGCGCGGAAGCGCTGTAAGCAATCGAAGGCAAGGAACGAAAAATGGCCACCGCAGCAGCTACCGGCAAGATCAGCCAGGTCATCGGCGCCGTCGTCGACGTCGCGTTCGACGGCGAACTCCCGGCGATTCTCAATGCGCTCGAGACCGACAACAACGGCAACCGCCTTGTCCTCGAAGTCGCCCAGCACCTCGGCGAGAACACCGTCCGCACCATCGCGATGGACTCGACCGACGGCCTGACCCGCGGCCAGCCGGTGTCCGACACCGGCTCGCAGATCTCCGTGCCGGTCGGTCCGAAGACCCTCGGCCGCATCGTCAACGTCATCGGCGAGCCGATCGACGAGCGCGGGCCGGTCGGCAGCGACATGACCGCCCCGATCCACGCCAAGGCCCCGGAATTCATCGACCAGTCGACCGAAGCGGCGATCCTTGTCACCGGCATCAAGGTCATCGACCTTCTCGCCCCCTATGCGCGCGGCGGCAAGATCGGCCTGTTCGGCGGCGCGGGCGTGGGCAAGACCGTGCTCATCCAGGAACTGATCAACAACATCGCCAAGGGCCACGGCGGCGTCTCGGTCTTCGCGGGCGTCGGCGAACGCACCCGTGAGGGCAACGACCTCTACCACGAGTTCCTCGACGCCGGCGTTATCGCCAAGGACGCGGACGGTAATCCGACCCCCGACGGGTCGAAGGTCGCGCTCGTGTTCGGCCAGATGAACGAGCCCCCGGGCGCCCGCGCCCGCGTCGCGCTCTCGGGCCTGACCATGGCCGAGTACTTCCGCGACCAGGAAGGCCAGGACGTGCTGTTCTTCGTCGACAACATCTTCCGCTTCACGCAAGCCGGGTCGGAAGTGTCGGCGCTGCTCGGCCGTATTCCTTCGGCGGTGGGCTACCAGCCGACCCTCGCGACCGACATGGGCGCGCTGCAGGAACGCATCACGTCGACCACCAAGGGCTCGATCACCTCGGTGCAGGCGATCTACGTGCCGGCGGACGACTTGACCGACCCGGCGCCGGCGACCTCGTTCGCCCACTTGGACGCGACCACCACGCTGAACCGCGCGATCTCGGAGCTGGGCATCTACCCGGCGGTCGACCCGCTCGACTCGACCTCGCGCGTTCTGACCCCGGCCGTCGTCGGCCAGGAGCACTACGACACCGCCCGCCGCGTCCAGGAGACGCTGCAGAAGTACAAGTCGCTGCAGGACATCATCGCGATCCTGGGCATGGACGAGCTTTCGGAAGAAGATAAGCTCACCGTCGCCCGCGCCCGCAAGATCCAGCGCTTCCTAAGCCAACCGTTCCACGTCGCCGAAGTCTTCACCGGCATCGCCGGCAAGTTCGTGCAGGTCGAAGACACCGTCCGCTCGTTCAAGGCGGTGGTCGACGGCGAGTACGACCACCTGCCCGAAGCCGCCTTCTACATGGTCGGCGGCATCGACGAGGCGGTCGAGAAGGCCAAGAAGCTGGCCGAAGGCGCGTAATACCTGGAAAGCCCCTCCCGCATGCGGGAGGGGTTTGGGGTGGGCCTGAGCAAGGCGCTACCCCTTCCCACCCCCGACCCCTCCCGCCTGCGGGAGGGGGGAGAACGATGACATGGCACTGCACTTCGAACTCGTCACCCCCGCCGCGCTGGTTCGCAGCGAGGATGTCTACATGGTTGTCGTCCCCGGCACCGAAGGCGAGTTCGGCGTGCTCGAAGGCCACGCGCCGTTCATGTCGACCGTCCGCGACGGCGCGATCAAGGTGTACCGCAGCGAAGGCGGCCAGCCTGAGGAAATCCAGGTCCAGGGCGGGTTTGCCGAAGTCGGAGAAAGCGGCCTGACCGTGCTCGCCGAACACGTCGGCTGACACCTCGCCCCGACTGATCACGGAGCGCCCCGGCCGGTCCGGGGCGTTTTCGTTTCAGGGTGCCGCGCGAGCGTATTCGAACCGCTCCGCGCCGCTCCCGTCGAGCTTCGAGATTTCCGCGAGCAGCCGCTCGCCCTCGCGCCAGTACCGGATGCGCTGCGGATAATCGTGCGCCGGGTTGGCGAACTCGATCCAGTCTGCGCCCTGCCCGACCATGGGGAATTCGCCTCCGGCCTGTCCTCGGGGATGGGCGATGAAAACCAGGCCCTCGCCCCGCTGCTCGATCCGCGTCACCTCCCACACGTCGAGCGCCTCGCCGTGGCCGACCCGCGCCGCCCCCATCATCATGCCCCCGCGCGGGGTCGTCCAGCTTTCGTCGAGCCAGACCTCGCCGCTCCCGCCGCTCCACGTGCCGCTCATCCAGGCCGGGAGCCGGGCGGGCGGACCAGCGACGGCGGGCGCGGCGAGCATCAGCGCGAAAGCGGCCAGGCGGGCAAGTCGCATCGTTGTTTCCTCCGTTGCTCCGATCCTACAGCGCTCGCACCGGCTTGTCAGGCCCGCCGGCGTTTGCGCTGTCCTACAAGGCCCGAAACGTGCCATCTCCCCGCGCGCTCATTGACATTGTCGTTCGCCAGGTCGTCCGTCCCAGCCGTGCGTTCTCTCGCGGGTGTGTAACCCGTCCTTGCCAGGGCAACGTGCTGTAATGACTGGCAGGATATGGGTGACACGGTGTCACCCTGTGTCACCCGCCCGCCCCGCTCCAAGGTTTACCGCCCGTTTACCCTTCATGCTTAACAGGAGGTAAGCGCACCGGGGGGCCAATGACCAAGCTGATCATCCAGATTCCGTGCTTCAACGAGGCGGAGAGCCTGCCCGACACGCTGGTCGCCCTCCCCCGCCGGATCGACGGCGTGGACGAGATCGAGATCCTGATCATCGACGACGGCAGCCACGACGGCACCGCCGAAGTTGCGCGGCGCTGGGGCGTCCATCACGTCGTCCGCCACCGCCGCAACCGCGGGCTCGCCGCCGCGTTCCAGAGCGGGATCGACGCCGCCCTGCGCGCCGGGGCCGATATCATCGTGAACACCGATGCCGACGGCCAGTATGCGGGCGAGGACATCGCCAAGCTGGTCCAGCCGGTACTGCGCGGGGAGGCCGACATCGTCGTCGGCGACCGCGGGGTGGGTGACAACGCGCACTTCGGCCCGTTCAAGCGCTGCCTCCAGCGGCTCGGAAGTGCGGTCGTCCAGACGCTTTCGAATACCAGGGTGACCGACGCCGTGTCCGGCTTCCGCGCGATCAGCCGCGAGGCGGCCCGGCGGATCACGATCACCACCGAGTTCAGCTATACCACCGACATGCTGATCCAGGCGGGGCGCAAGAAGCTCGCCGTGACCAGCGTGCCGATCCGCACCAACAAGACCATGCGGCCAAGCCGGCTGTTCAAGTCGATCCCGCAGTTCATCAGCCGCCAGCTGGTGACGATGGCCCGGGCCTACACCACCTACAACCCGCTGCGCGCGTTCGTCGGCACGGGTGCGCTGATCGCGCTGGTCGGGCTGCTGCCGATCGTCCGCTTCCTGGCCTACTGGATCGTCGGCGAGGGCAACGGCCACATCCAGTCGCTGGTGATCGGCGGGGCGCTCCTGGTGCTCGGCACGGTGACCGCGCTGATGGGCGTGCTGGCCGACCTCGTCGGGGCCAACCGCAAGCTGATCGAGAAAACCCTGACGCACGTCCGCCACTTGGAAGAGCAGGTCGCCCGGCTCGAGAAGGGCGAAACCGCCGCCGAAGCGGTCGAGGCACTGCCGAGGAAGCGCGCATGACCGCTGCCGTGGCAGGTGAGCCTGCGGCGGCAACCTCCCCCGCCCTTCCCGCGAAGGTCGAGGCGGCTATCGCCGGCTTTGTCGCGCTGGCGATCGCGGCGCTGCAGTTCCCGCTGGTGTGGTCACGCGCGATCAACTGGGACGAGTTCTTCCACTACAGCCAGATCACCAGGTTCCGCGACGGCACGCTGACCGCGCCGCTGCAGACGTTCTACGTCCGGGCGTTCAACTGGATCTGGGACCTGCCGGGCAACAGCGTCGACCACATCGTCGCGGCGCGCTTCGTGATGTTCGGGTTCGAGCTGCTGACCGCGCTTGCCATCGCCGGGATCGCCGCCCGGTTCTTCGACCGGACGACCGCGGTGCTGTGCGCCGCCGCCTATCTCGGCGCGGGATTCGTGTTCCAGCACGGCACCTCGTTCCGCGCCGACGCGGTCATCGCCGGCCTGCTGATGAGCTCACTGTGGCTGATCCTCGCGACCGGCCTGCGCCCGTGGGCCATTGCGCTTGGCGGAGCGCTGCTGGGCACCGCCGCGCTCTATTCGATCAAGGTGATCCTCTACGCCCCGGCCTTCGCCGGGATCGCATGGCTCGCCTGGAACGAGGCCGGCCGCAGCCGCGCCTTCGCGCTGCGCCTCTTCGCCATGGGCGTGGTCGCGCTGGCGGTTCTCGGCGCGCTCTATTGGTGGCACTCGAGCACGCTCCACGGGCAAGTCGGCCAGGCCGCCGGCCGGACCATGAGCTCGTCGGCCGAGAACATGTTTTTCCTCGGCCTGCCGCCCTACTGGCGGTTCATGGTCAAGCAGGTCGCGATCGCCCCTGTCTTCGCCTTCATGCTGGTCATCGCGATCGGCCTGCTGGTCCGCACGCCGCGGCCGGCGGCGGAGCGGCTGGCGCTCGCCGGGCTGATCGCGCCGCTGGCGGTGCTGGGGTTCTACCACAACACCTCGGCCTATTTTTACGTGTTCCTGCTCGCCCCGGTTTCGGTCGGCGTGGGGCTCGGCATTGCCTTCCTCAAGGACCGCGTGGGAATTATCGCCCCGGCCGCCGCGCTTCTGATCAACACCGGCATGCTGTGGGTGCGCGAGGACTCCGCGCCGATCCGCGAGCAGCGGATGCTGGTCGACACCGCCAACCGGATCTTCCCGCAAGGGGTCGCCTACTTCGACTTCTGCGGCTTCCTCGGCCGGTTCGAGAAGGTCAACGGCTTCATGACCCCGTGGGGCCTCGTCGGCTACCGCAATGGCCAGGGACCGAGCTACCGCGACCGGATGGAGGCGCAAGCCGTGCCGCTGGTCGTCAACGACGATCCGATGTGGGAGCAGCTCCTCGGCGGCCAGCCGACCTCGATCTTCCGCCCGGAGGACGTCGCCGCGCTCCGCGGCAACTACGTGCAGTTCTGGGGGCCATACTGGGTCGCCGGCAAGGACGTGACGTCCACCGCGCCGGTGCGCAGCGAATTCCTCGTCCCCGGCACCTACACCGTGACGGGCGCGCCGATCGTGATCGACGGGGTGCGCTACGCCGTCGGGGCGACGCTGGAGATCGCCCGCGGCTTCCACACCGTCGCGGCGGAAGCGAAGCCGGCCCGGCTGGTCTGGGGCAATCACCTGAAGGCACCCGAACAGCCGTGGTCCGGCGCGCCATTCTGGACGCTGTTCTGACCATGCCCGGCGGACGCCCCGACGTCCTGTTCCTGACGCGAAAGTGGGCCCCGGCGATCGGCGGCATGGAAACCTATTGCCTGCGCCTGACCGAATGCCTGGACAAGCTGGCGGAGGTCGAGGTCGTCGCCCTGCCCGGCCGCGCCGACGGCGCGCCCCCGTCTCCGCTCGCGCTGCTGGCATTTCCCTTGACCGTCATGGGCCGCTGGCTGGGGCGCAAGGCGCGGCCCGACGTCGTCCACCTCGGTGACATGGCGTTGTGGCCACTCGGCCTGCTGGCGCGGGGGACGACGCGCATCGTGCTGTCGGCGCACGGCACCGATGTCGCCTATCATCGCCGGGGCGGGCTCAAAGGTCGCCTCTATGGCGCATACCTGCGGCTGGGATCACGCCTGCTGACCCGCGCCCGCGTCATTGCCAACAGCCGCGCAACCGCCGCCGTCGCCGCCGAGACCGGCTGGAAATCGTCCGCCGTCGTCCCGCTCGCCACCGATGTGTCGGGCGAAGCGCCGGACGGCTCGCATGACGGGACCATCCTGTTTGTCGGCCGACTGGTCGAGCGCAAGGGCTGCGGCTGGTTCGTGCGCGAAGTCCTGCCGCTGCTCCCCGAAACGATCCGCCTGCGTGTCGCCGGGACCGGCTGGCACGAGGCCGAACAGGCCGCGCTATCCGACCCCCGCGTCGAATTCCTCGGCCCGCTGCGCGGACAGGCGCTGGTCGAAGCCTATACCTCCGCCATGTGTGTGGTCGTTCCCAACATCGACCTGCCGAACGGCGAATACGAAGGCTTCGGCCTCGTTGCACCCGAAGGCGCGGCGGCGGGAGGGGTCGTGCTTGCGGCGGCCAGCGGCGGGCTCACCGATGCTGTGATCGACGGCGAGACGGGGTTGCTCGTCCCCGCCGGCAACGCGGCGGCGTGGGCGGAGCGGATCCTTGAGGTTGCAGGCTGGTCGCGGGACCGGCGCTGCGCGTTCATCGCCGGTGCAATGGCGCGGGCCGCCGAACACTATTCCTGGGGCCGCGTCGCCAGCGAAACGCTGGCCGCGTATTAGGCAGCCGCTTCCTGCCACGCCTGGTCGCGCAGGCGGACATTGCCCAGCCCCCGCGCCGCGAACCGGCTGGCCAGGAAGCGGTAGAAGAACCAGTCCATCGCCGCTCCCGGCAGGAGTTTGTAAGCCACGCGCTCGGCCAGCGTCCAGCTGCAGCCGCTGCGGTCGCTGCGGCGGTCGGAGGGGTAGCACAGGTGCCGGGGATCGTAGACCAGCGCACCGTGGCGGCTGACGCGGTGGATGATTTCGTGATCCTCCAGCACCCACCCCCAGCGATCCGCATCGAACCCGCCCGCGGCCTCGAGCGCGTCTCGCCGAAAAGTCTGGCCGCACCCGCCCGAGTGGCACTTGCCGGGCAAGAGCCGCGCCTGCAGGGTCAGGCTCCGCGAGGGTGCGGGACGGCCTTCCGCCGCAAAGGCGAGGACGCAGGCCGCACCGGGGCGGCGTTCGAACGATGCGAACACCCGCGCAACGTAATCAGACGGATAGATCGTATCGGCGTCGAGCGTCCCGACCAGCTCCGTCTCCGCCGCCGCCGTGCCCCGGCGCAGCGCGTGGATCTTGCCGGCGCGCGGCTCGTGGAGGAAGGTGACGTCGAGCCACGGAAACCGCGCGGCGGTCTCGCGTGCGATCGCGGGTCCGGCATCGCTTGAGGCGTTGTCGACTGCAATGACCCGGAATCGCCGGTCGCTCTGCGCGGCCAGGCTTTCCAGCGTTGCGGCGATATAGCCGGCCTCGTTGTAGTAGGGCAGCACGAGCGTCAGGCGCGGCGCGGTCATGACTGCCCCAGCGCGACGCGCAGCCGCTTGTACGGCAGGTAGGCGAGCCAATAGGCCTCGTGGAGCAATCGCTGCCCAGCCCCTCGCAGGTTGCTGCGCTGGGCGCGGCGGAACTCGGCGAGGCGGCGGCTCACGCCCGGCCAGTCGGGCCGCGAGCTGATGCCATCCGCCGGCATCACCGACAGCACCTGGTCCGAACACACCACCCGCGCACCCGCCGCCCGAAGCCGCAGCAGCAAGTCATAGTCCATCGCAATGCGGAAGCTCGCGTCGAACGGCCCGACGCGCTCGAACAACGCTCGCCGGAGCAACTGGCCCTGATGCGGCATGGTCATCTGCAGACCGGAGAGCACCCCCATGCCGCGGGGCGTGTGCACGGTCGCGGACTGGCCTCGCACCTGGCGGACCGCAAAGGCCGCCAGATCGGGCTCGCTTTCGAGGAGCGAGGCGGCGCGAGACAGGCTGTCGGGCGCGGCGAAGCTGTCACCGGCCTGGATGACGACGACATAATCGCCCCGCGCCATCGCGAAGCCCTTGTTCATCGCGTCCGCGATTCCGCCATCGGGTTCGCTGACCCAGCGAACGGAGGGCGGCAGGGATTCCAGGAACTTGCGGGTTCCGTCGGTCGACCCGCCATCGATGATCACGTGCTCCACGTTCGCAAGGTCCTGCCCCGCAACGCTCGCCGCGGTCTCGCGCAAGGCATCGAGCGCGTTGAACGCGGCGGTCACGACCGAGATGCGCGGCGGGTTCATCAGGCGCCGCTCAGGCCGCCTTTGCCGCCGCCTCGCCGCGGGCGAGACTGCGCCACTTGGCGCGAAAGCGCTCGATCTCCTCGGCGGAGTAGAAGTGGCGGGCATAGCGGCTGCCCAGCATCCGATCGACATAGTTCGCCGGGACCGACCGGCGCAGCTCGTCATAGGCCGCGGCATATGCCTTGTCCTCGCCGACGTTGGCCCGGCCGAGCTTGACCTCGCGGCCGAGGAAGCGGGTCACCGCCTCTTCTTTCGCCGTATCGGGGGCTTCGGCGCGCAGCACCAGCAGGCGGTCGTCGATCAGCTGCCAACCGGTCCCGTGGGGAAACGGGTGCTCGAACACGTCGATGCCGGTGAACGGCTTCATCTCGGTGTCGAACCAGTCGAGCGGCTCTTCGTGGCGGAAGTTGGCCATGAACGACTCGATCGTCGGCGCCCAGCCCCGCGTGACATGGTTCTGCATGAACGCGGAAAGATTGCGCGCCACCGGCTCGCGCACCGCGGTGATGATCCGGCGCGGCCGCATCGCGCGCATCAGCAGGGCGTTGAGCTGGTGACGGTTGTAGGACCCGCGAAAGCTGTAGAGCAGATTGCCCCAGTCGAGATGATGGACCTGGATCCCGTCGATTGCCTCGATCATTGCCGAGGATCCGACCTTGCCCATCTGGAAAACCCACGGCCGCCCCATGTTCACCCCCGTTTCGCACGCTGCAAATTCCTGCCAGATGTAGAAGCAACCTGGTTAACGCGGAGTATATTCGCCCTTCGCCAGGCCGCGCCACAGCCGCAGCGATGCCCCGACCGGCTCGACTGCCCGCAGCGATGCCATGGCGGCCGGCCGCAGTGCCGGAACCGCCAGCGGCAGGACCAGGGCAAGGACCACATAGGTCACCGCCGTTGCGATCGCCGCGCCCAAGCCGCCCATGGCCGGAATCAGCCAGAGGTTGAGCCCGACGTTGAACAGCGCCGCCGCGCCGACCAGCGCCGGCCCGGTCCACCGCCAGCCGCGCGCGGTAATCACCGCGCCCATCGCCGACTGGAGGAACACGAACGGCATCGCCGCCAGCATCCACAGCGTCATCGGCACCGCTTCGGCATAGTCCGCGCCGAACAGCGGCACGAGGAACAGCCAGCTGGCCAGCGCCAGCCCGCCCGCCACCGGCAACGAGACCAGCGCGAAGGTATCGAACACGCGCTGGGCATAGCGGTCGAATCCGCCCGGATCGCGGGCGTGATTGCGGACGATCGCGGGATAGAGCGTCGAATAGAGGACCACCGGCACGAAGGTCGCGATTTCCGCGACCCGCACCGCCACGCCGTATCGGCCGAGGTCCGCCGCCGGGCCGAGCTGTCCGAGCATAACTTGGTCGATCCGCATCAGCACCATCGAGGCCAGCCCGGTCAGCGCGATCGGCAGACCGTCGCGCAGCAGTTCTCCCGCGCGCGCGGGCTCGAAGCGCAGGCGGTGGAACGGGCCAGCCGAAAGCAGGAAGGCGACCCACGCCGACAGGCCGAGAACAATGGCCTCGCCGCCGCGCAGCGCAACGAACTCCCAGACCCCTGCCCCGCGTGATGCGGCCAAGAAGGTCAGCGCGCCGGCGATCACCGCGATGGCGATGCGCAGGCCCACCAGCTTGCCGAACCGCTCGACCGCGCGGGCATAGTTGAAGAACACCTCGCCCGGCGTCGCCAGCAGGATCAGGCTGCCCACCAACAGGACATTCCAGTCCACGCCGGGCGGAGCTCCAAGCAGCGGAAACGATGCCAGCAACCCCGCCCCCGCGAGGAGTGTCACGAGCCCGCACACCGCCAGCAGCGAACCGAGCACCTCCGACGTGCGCGCCCGGTCTGCCGCCAGTTCGCGCACAACGATCACGTTGGAGCCATAGCGGGCGATGGGAATGGCGATCCCCAAGAGCGCAAAGACGTAGCTGTAGGCGGCGAATCCTTCAGGCCCCAGCTTTCGCGCCACCGCCGTGGTGACGATGAACCCGATGCCGAGGCGCACGACCTGCTCCGTCCCGAGCAACCCGAAATTGCGCGCCTTCTGTAAAAGGTGGTTCATGGTCGCGTGAGGTCTCCGCCCGTCCGCAATCCTTCGCGGCGGGCCACGCGGATTGCAACCCCGGCGGCGCACCCGGAGCGGCTCGCAAGTGCCGGATTAGCAAGTTGTTCACCATTGTCGGGCAGACAGCTTCGACGCAGCGCGCTTCCCTCATGCGGCGGCGCAGGCGAAGAACAGGGACTTGCACGAATGAGCGCTTTTGGCCGCAAGACGGGTATGAGCGGGGCTCCGGGCGGATCGCGCCCATCCTTCGGCGTGGCCCGCCCGATGCGCGGCGGTGAAGCGGCGGCCAAGGCGCCGGCTCCGCCGCCGATGCCGATGGGCGGCGACCAGTTCCCGCCGATCCCCGGCGGGGTCGACCTTCCCGCCCCCGCGCCCGAGGTTGTCAGCGACGTCCAGGCGCAAAAGAACGACGCCCTCACCCGGCTTGCCGATCGCGCCAACGGCGTTGTCGAAGGGCAGTACACCCAGGAAGGGTTCGAGGCCTCGGTCCACAAGATCAAGGAACAGGTGCTGCCGCGCCTGCTCGAACGCGTCGATCCGGAAGCCGCCGCCACGCTGACCAAGGACGAGCTGTCCGAGGAATTCCGCCCGATCATCATGGAGGTGCTGGCGGAGCTCAAGGTCACCCTCAACCGCCGCGAACAGTTCGCGCTGGAAAAGGTGCTGATCGACGAGCTGCTCGGTTTCGGGCCGCTCGAAGAATTGCTCAACGACCCCGACGTGTCGGACATCATGGTCAACGGGCCCGACCAGACCTACATCGAAAAGAAGGGCAAGCTCCAGCTCGCGCCGATCCGGTTCCGCGACGAGAGCCACCTGTTCCAGATCGCCCAGCGCATCGTCAACCAGGTCGGCCGCCGCGTCGACCAAACCACGCCGCTGGCCGACGCCCGCCTCAAGGACGGCAGCCGTGTCAACGTGATCGTCCCGCCGCTGTCCCTGCGCGGCACCGCGATCTCGATTCGTAAGTTTTCCGAAAAGCCGATCACCATCGACATGCTCCGCGACTTCGGTTCGATGAGCGACAAGATGGCGACCGCGCTGAAGATCGCCGGCGCATGCCGGATGAACGTGGTCATCTCGGGCGGTACCGGTTCGGGCAAGACGACCATGCTCAACGCCCTGTCGAAAATGATCGACCCGGGCGAGCGCGTGCTGACCATCGAAGACGCGGCGGAACTCCGCCTCCAGCAGCCGCACTGGCTGCCGCTGGAAACGCGCCCGCCGAACCTCGAGGGGCAAGGCGCGATCACCATCGGCGACCTCGTCAAGAACGCCCTGCGTATGCGTCCCGACCGGATCATTCTGGGCGAAATTCGCGGCGCGGAGTGCTTCGACCTTCTCGCCGCGATGAACACCGGTCACGACGGCTCGATGTGCACGCTCCACGCGAACTCCCCGCGCGAGTGCCTCGGCCGTATGGAAAACATGATCCTGATGGGCGACATCAAGATCCCGAAGGAGGCGATCAGCCGCCAGATCGCGGAATCGGTCGATCTCATCGTCCAGGTCAAGCGCCTGCGCGACGGTTCGCGCCGCACCACCAACATCACCGAGGTCATCGGGATGGAGGGCGAAGTTATCGTTACCCAGGAGCTGTTCAAGTTCGAATACCTGGACGAGACCGAGGACGGCAAGATCATCGGCGAGTTCCGCCCGTCAGGCCTGCGCCCCTACACCCTGGAAAAGGCGCGGCAGTTCGGTTTCGACCAGGCCTATCTCGAGGCGTGCCTCTGACGCTTCAGCGGCGCAGCGGCATGGCGTCCGCCAGATCGTTGCGGATGGTGACTGCCGCCACGCCCGCCTCGCCCATGGCGTGGCTGATGTGGTCGAGACCCTTGGTGACGTCGCCCGCGGCGTAGAGCCCCGGGATCGACGTGCGCTGGTGCCGGTCGACTTCCAGACACCCCTCCTCGTTCGCTCTCGCGCCGAGCGCGATCGCCAGCTCCGAGCGGATCACCGATCCGAGCGCCGGATAGACGCTGTCAAAGCGCAATTCTCCTCCCGGCACAGGCGAAACTGGCTGGCAATGATCGTGTTATATCAATGATTTGCCGAAAAGTCCAGTGCCGC
The DNA here is from genome assembly GCF_058783565.1 of Novosphingobium sp. FW305-C-111. NCBI lineage: Bacteria > Pseudomonadati > Pseudomonadota > Alphaproteobacteria > Sphingomonadales > Sphingomonadaceae > Novosphingobium > Novosphingobium sp. FW305-C-111. The sequence goes on along the minus strand of NZ_JBYSYP010000006.1, from coordinate 7,914 downwards.
ACCACACCGCGGGGCGACGCGCCGAAGGTCTCGTGTCACGCGACCAGCTTGACCTTGCTGATCTCGGTCGCGACGACGGTGTCCTCGGTCATCCCGGATGGACAGAACGTGCTCATGTTGGCGTTGCCGCTGATCTTCACCGTGTTGGCCGCGATCATCAGGCACTGGCTGGTGACGCTCGCCGTCCCGGTGAAATCCACTCCGCTCTTGGGCAGGTAGATCGTGCCGTTGAGGACAGTGGAAGAATTGCCGTTGATGTTGTTCTTGAGCGTGCCGGTTGAGCCGCGGTCCTCGAACACCAGCATCCCGGCAAGCTTGTTGGCTTCAGTGTTGCTGATGCCCTTCGCGACCAGATCAGAAGCCAGCATCGCGGTGAGGTTGACGCTCGAGCCGCCGTTGATCTTGATGTACGCGCCGTTCTTGAGGACGAACATCACGCCGTTTCCGACCACGGAGTACTGGCCATCGATATCGATCCCGCCCCCGTCGATGACGTAGATGCCGGTCGCGAAGTTGGTCGTGCAACTGACCTTGATGCCGCCCTTGTAGGTACCCGGCTGGGCAGCCGCGATGACGGCCGAGGTGGTGGAGCCAACCGAGTTTATGGTCTTGTAGGTCGTGGTCACCCGGTCGGTGCGGAAATAGGTCGTGACAGCACTCTTACCGGAGCCGGTAGTCGTCGAGGTGACCGAACCGGTCACCGTCGAGGTCGCGGGGTATCCGTTCGGCGTACCGGTCTTGGTGTTCTTGTCCGCCGCTTCCGTCGACGTGATGCTGCCCGTGTCGCTGACCGTCGTGGTCGAGACTACGGTGTTGATCTGGTTGGACTTCGAACCGGAATACTTGATGTCCTGAACCAGCGTGCGGTTGGTCACGGAGGCGCTGTACGTGGTGGTTCCCCCGGTGCAAGCGTAGGTCTGTGGCGTAGTGTTTGTGGGCGGCGACAAGGTCGCGAAGGGATCATACAGCCCTGTCATGTATTCATGGACTTCATCGTCGGTATAGACATTGAACCAGTCATCGATACCCCCACGCGCGAGCACGTATCCGGCATCTATCTGGGGATTGCCGTTGACGACGATCGACTGCGCAGAGGTCGACAGGGAGGCAATGCCGCACCTGGCCGTCAGTACCGAACTGCCGCCGATGGTCACCGCGCCGCTATCGTCCTCGTCGAGCGCAACGATGCAGCTAGTGAAGCTCGCGCCCTGGGTGAAGGCCGCCTGCGAATAGACGGTGATCGTGGCGCCGTGTCCGGTGAGGAAGCCGGAGAACGGCAGCTCCTTGCTCAGTGTCGCCTCGGTCCGCACCGAATTGTTCGAGCCGCCCGCATAGTTGGCGAGCTGGACGTCGAGCGGCCCGGAAACGAAGTCGTCGGTGGTCTGGAGCGCGGAGGCGAATTCCTGGCGGGCGCGGGTCGCGTAGTTATCCTTGGTCGCGTTCTGCGTCCGCGCCCAGGCCCCGGCGAGCGCGGCCTGGTCGGTTGCGAACTGCAGCTCGCGCTTCCACATGTACCACATGGCGGTATCGACCGCGAGACCGGACCCGCCGACCAGCACCGGCATGCCGAGCGCCATCAGGAGAGTCGCATTGCCGCTCCTGCTGGACATCAGGCGGCGGGCGAGGACCAAAAGAAATTGCAGCATGACAGCACCGGTTCCTGCCGAGGCCGACGCGCCCAGCGCGCCTTCCCGGTCGTTGCCGCACTCGACTAAGAGATACTATCTTACGATAGTTTTAACACCTATCCTACGTTGGCACTCCGCCGTCGCCCCAACGCCGACACCGCGCGGCGACCATCGCGGTACCGGTTGCTCTTGCATCCGCTCGCCAACCGCTCCATCCCATGACACGTCATAGGTCTGGGGGTGGAATCAATGACTTGCCGGATGCGCCATGCCTTGGCCTTGCTGCTGTCCACAGCGCTGCCTGCGTTTGCGGTTACTTCACCGGCCTTGGCCGCCGAACCGGCACCCAGCGCGGCGGCCGACACCGGCGCGGAAATCAGTGCGCTCTACCGCAGCGGCGATTACGAGGCGGCGCTGACCAAGTCGCTCGCCCGCCTTGCCGCCCTGCGCGCCGACAAGGCGCTCGCCGCCAAGCTGCCGGGTGCACTCAACTCGCACGGCGCCATCCTCATCGAACTGGAGCGCTATGCAGAAGCGGAAACGGCACTGAAGGAGGCGGTCGCGGTCGGCGAAAAGGTCCTCGGTCGCAACGATCCGACGACGCTGACGGCACTGGGCAATCTCGCAGCTTGCTATCTGTTTCAAAAGAAGTCCGCGCTAGCCCTTTCGCTCTACGAGGACGTGGTGGCGCGGCGCGAGACGGTGCTGGGCAAGGATGACCTGCTCGGCTGGCAAAAATACGACTCGACCCTGCTGCGCAATGTGATCGACCTCAACGCGCTTCGAGTGGATCAGGGACAGCCGGACAAGGCCATCGCCGATCTCGAGCCGCGGTTGGACAGCCTGAACGGCGCACTCGACGACAACGCACTGCGCGCCGAACTGCTCGAACTCGCGCGGGATGCCTACACGGACGCTGGACGGCTCGCGGAGCTGGCCCCGCGCGCGTCGGAGTTTGTCAGCCGGTCCGGCGCGGTCTCGTCGCTGGCTCGCCACCCCTACACTGCCGATAAGACCGACTTGCCCGATCTCGACATGGACTATGACGTCGAGCGGCAGAAGGACGTGCTGTACGAAGCCTACGTCGCGGCCGGCAAGACGACCGAGGCGCGTGATCTTTATTTGACGATGCCGGACCGGCTCCGCGACGCTTACAATGGGGCGGAGAACGACGATGCCGTCACCGCTGCGCTCGCAGATTATTCAGAGGCCGTCGCCCGTCTTGCCAAGACCTGCCGGTATTCCTGCCTGTCCGAACAGGAAATCTACCGCGAAATCCTGCTCGACCAGAACAGCATCCTGAGCGAACTGGGCCGCGCTGCGGAAATCCCCTCGAACCTCGAACGCCAGGCGCAACTGGCCGAAGCCCGCTTCGGCAAGACATCGCCGCGGGCAGCGGACGCATGGGACAAGACCTCCGCGAGCTACGCTGAACAGGGCCGCGCCGCCGACGCCGAAGTCGCGAAATTCCGTGCCGCCGCCGCGCGCGGCGAGCGCGATCCGGAACTCGGCGACAACATCGAACTCGCCATCGCCCGCAAGATGATCGCTGCCGGGCGCGATACCGATGCCGAGGCGATCTATCGCCAGGAAATGGAGTGCGGCTTCGGCCCCGCCTACGAGGGCGACGACCGCATGGACCGCGCGGAGCCGTGCGAAAGCGCGATGCTGGCCATGCACGAATATGCCGCGCTGCTCGAAAAGCGTGGCAAGAAGGCCGACGCCGAGTTCTTTCGCCTCCCCCACGCGATCGTGACCGAATACAAGGCGCGAAAGGAAAAGTCCGCGCAGGACAAATCCGAACGGCTGCTCGTACTCGCCGGCAAACGCTACAAGCCGGAAGAGCGCTACTATCGCATGGCCATGGGGATCTTCGACGGGGTCCACATGTGGTACGACCTCCCGCTCTACGACATCCCGAAGGCGATGCGCCTGTGCGGGCGGTGGGACGAGCCGGAGCCGGTCAAGACCGTCACGAGCGGTGACAACGAGCTTCTGCCACCAGTCACGGTCTCCGTCGCGCCGCAAGCGACCAACTACTTCCACTTCAACTCCGGCTATCTCAGCCCGCAGGACCCGCGGCGGATCTTCTATCATTCGATCACGAACAAGGCGGGCATGAGCTTCGCCGCGTACATGAACCAGTGCCTCGCGGTGGGCGACGCCAGGTCCGCTGCGCGCTTCGGCGCGTGGGCCGATGCCGAAGCGGAACGGATGGGTTATCCCACCGAAGACCGCTACGACCTGCTGCTCCCGCTCGCGCAGGCCCAGCGTGCGGCCGGCGACTTTGCCGGCGCCGACCGGAGCTATCAGAAGCTGGTCGGAAAGTACCTGACCACCGACGCTCTACTTCCCCCGTTTGGCGGCGAGAAGATCTTCGAGGAACTGATCCAGTTCTACGCGTTCACCGGACGGACGGAAAAGCTGCAGGCACTGGTGCTGCAGATGGTCCAGTCCGAAAAATTCGCGAAGCCCGGCGCGCAGGTCGGCCTGCGCAAGATGCTCTTCGAACTCTACCTCGCATCGGGTGACACCGACAATGCCGGGAAGATGCTCGATACCCTCAATCCCTACAGCAACGTCTATGACGAGAAGGGGCTGGTCAGCGGCTCGGGAGACCCGGAACAGCAGCAGCGCTACACCGATGCCATTGCAGTGGAGCGCAGCACGCTGATTTCGTTCTACGCTCGCCTCATGCTGGCCAAGGGCGACAAGGCCGCCGCACAGAAGGCTATCGACCTCGGCCTGGAGGAGAACCGCAAGGACCGCGCCGCCACCCCGGACCGCAACAAGACCGGCGATCCGCGCGCCGACATGATCACCGGCCTTCCCGACGGCGTCCTCAACGGGGTTCGTGTCGGCATCCTTGGCGAAGAGGGCGATTACAAGGGTGCTCTCGCCTTGCTCGAGGAGAACCCGTCGCTCAAGCTGTTCGATTACCTGTTCGAGCAGATCCGGCCCGCGCTTGCAGATACCGCGCAGCTCCAGGCCGAAATGCGCTCCGATCCCCAGACCGCAACCCTGTTGCTGAGCGCCCGAACCCTGTTTGCCGCAACCGCGCAGATGGCACTCAAGGCAGGCAACACCGAACGCGCGGGCTACTGGTTCGAACGCCTGAAGATGATCCCGCAGGTCAACTCCGGCGGCCCCAACATCCTCGAGCAACTCGTCAACTGGTCGGGCGTGGTCTTCGGCATCGTCGATCCGGCGCGGCGCTCGGCAGGTCTCGACGATGCGCGAAAACTGTCAGGCGAACTCGAAAGGCTCTGGGCGCTCGGCAACGGCAGCGCGCTCGACAACCAGTACAAGCGCGATGCGGTCAAGGAAGCGCCGCAGTACTTCGGCGATATCGCTGCGCTCGAATGGCGGGCGCGGAGCGAGACGCCCGGCGCCGTGCAGGACGCCGACGCGTTCCTCCACGTGCAGCGCGCGATCATGGACGTGGTCGACCTGACCATCGCCGCGCAGACCGGCCGCGCGATCATCGCCCGCGACCGCCCCGACCTGCTTCCGCTGCTCGATGAGCGCGAACAGCTGGCGCAGGCCCTGCTGCCCAGCGCCAATGTCTCGATCGGGACGAACGGGATGGGCGACAGCGCGCTGAAGCTCGACGGGTACGCGCCGGGCGGCCTCGACGCACGCCTCAACCGGATCAGCGAGCTCGACGCGAAGCTGGCGCGGGAAGCACCCCAGTTTACCGACCTGACTTCCTCCCTGCCCGTGCCGCTGGCCGAGGCGCAGAAGCTGCTTGGCCCCGATGAAGCGATCCTGATGGTCGCTCCGGGCAATTACGGCACCCAGGTCATGCTGGTCACCGCCGATGCCCTCGACTGGCAGGAGGCGCCGCTGACGCTGGTCGAAGCGGCAGCGACGGTGAAGCGCCTGCGCTGGTTCCTCGGCGGCGACGTCCCGGCCACCACCGACGAACAGGCGCTCTGGAGCAAGGACGTACGCGGCGGGCGTAACGGCTTCGACCGCGCGACCGCCTACGCGCTGTACCAGAAACTGGTCGAGCCGTTCGCGGAGCGACTGCAGGGCCGCTCAAAGCTGTTCGTCGCCGCCGGGGGTCCATTCACGTCCCTGCCCCTGTCGGTGCTCGTCGCCGCACCGCCAACCGGCGATGACGACGACCCCGAGGCCCTGCGCAAGACCGCCTGGCTGGCTGACAGGTTCGCGCTGGTGCAGATTCCGTCGATCCAGTCGCTGGCCTTGCTGCGGAAGTACGGGCGGGTCGCGGCCGGCCCGAAGGATGACGCGTTCATGGGCTTCGGCGCCCCCGAATTGACCGGCCCACCAGCGCCCCGCGGCGCACGCGGCGGGCCTGCCGTGAGCGAAGTCGGCGCGGTCTATAGCGGTAACGGCACAGCGGTGGTGGATGTCGAAAAGCTGCGCAAGCTCGCCGCCCTGCCTGGCACCGGCGAGGAGCTGACCAGCATCGCAAGCGCCTTGTCGGCCGGAGACGGCGCACTGGCGCTCGGCCCGGCGGCGACCGAAGCCCGCGTCAAGCAGGCGGACCTGCGCTCGCCTGCCATCCTCGCCTTCGCCACCCACGCGCTGACGGCCGGGCAGTCATTCGGAGCGCGCCAGCCGGGGCTGGTGCTGACCCCGCCGGACGTGGGCACTGCGATCGATGACGGACTGCTCACCGCGCCCGAAATCGCCGGGCTCAAGATCGGCGCGGACTGGGTGATCCTGTCGGCCTGCAACACCGCCGCGCCAGACGGGCAGGGTTCACCCGGGCTGTCGGGCCTCGCTCGAAGCTTCTTCGAGGCCGGTGCGCGGGGGCTGCTGGTCTCGCACTGGCCAGTGCGCGACGATGTCGCGGCGAGGCTCACCGTCCGCACGGTGGAGGCGCGGCGGGACAACCCCGACCTGACCCGCGCCGAAGCGCTGCAGCGGGCCATGCGCGAAATCCGCATGAACCGCAGCCACGACGGGCTGGTGACCGACGAGAAAGGCCAGGCGGTGCAGCAGAGCTGGGCCCACCCGAACGCCTGGGCCCCGTTCTCGCTGATCGGCGACGGACGCTAGGCGCCCAGCTTGGCGACCTCCGCCAGCACCTCGGCAGCGTGGTCCTTCCGGCAGATCAGCAGGTCGGGCATGTAGGTATTGGCGTTGTTGTAAATCAGCGGGGAGCCATCCACGCGCGAGCAGTGCAGGCCATGCGCCTGCGCGACCGCGACGGGGGCACAGTTGTCCCACTCGTACTGGCCGCCGGTGTGAAGGTAGATGTCGGCTTCCCCGCGCACCACCGCCATCGCCTTGGCCCCGGCGGAGCCCATCCCGATCAACTCCGCGCCGATCGCCTCGGCCACCGCGACCGCTTCGGCGGCCGGACGGGTACGGCTGACCAGCATCCGCAGCTTGTGCGGCGCATCGGGCACTGCAATCGGCCTGTCCGAACGGATGACTTCACCCAGCCCCGGCAACGCGACCGCGCCCAGCGTGGCCACGCCGTCCACCGCCAGCGCGACGTGAACCGCCCAGTCGGTCCTGGCCTCCCCGTACTCCCGCGTGCCGTCGACCGGATCAACGATCCACACCCGCGACTTCGACAGCCGTTCGGCGTTGTCTTTCTCCTCTTCGGAAAGGAGCCCGTCATCGGGGCGCTGCTCGCGCAGGGCGTGGACGAGGAACTGGTTGGCGGTCGCATCCCCCGCCGCCCCGAGGTTCTTGAGGCTGAGCATGCCGCTCTCGCGTACCTCGATCAGCAGGCGGCCGGCCACCTCGGCCAAGTGCGCGGCGAGTTCGGCGTCGGTCATGCTCATGCGGTGTTCCCCTCGAATATACTTGGCGTATCCGAACCGGACACCGCCATTTCAGCTTCGTCATGCTGACCTTGTTTCAGCATCCCGCCGACAGTGTCGGTCGCCCGTCGAAGGCGCGCGTGACCTGCCGGCGTGCTTTTGCACGACACCACCTCAGTGGACCCACGCTCGACCCTGAAACAAGTTCGGGGTGACGGCTCGTAGGTGAAAGAAGCGGCGGCATTTGGTCACTTCAGCGGCATGAGTTGGCGGATGATGAACTCCGCGGCCTCTTCCGCCGTCATCTCTGCAGTGTTGACGCGGATCTCTGGTGCTTCTGGCGGCTCGTAGGGGCTGTCGATCCCGGTGAAGTTCTTGAGCTCGCCGGCCCGCGCCTTCTTGTAGAGGCCCTTGACGTCGCGGCTTTCCGCAACGGCGAGCGGGGTGTCGACGTGGATCTCCACGAACTCGCCCTCGGGCAGCATCTTGCGGACCATCTCGCGCTCGGCGCGGAACGGCGAGATGAACGCGGTCAGCAC